>JAJDTE010000207.1:0-49205 GCA_022827325.1 Gammaproteobacteria bacterium
GAGATACAGGCCGAGGAGGATCATGAACAGACCGCTGACGACCTGCGCCAGGGCGCGGCCGGTCTCCGCACCGAGCATGGCCAGCAGGGTGACGCCCGCCAGCGCGGCAATCGCGCCGGCAACCGCGTAGCTGCCGATCCGTCCGCCGTTATAGGCGAGCGTCATCAGCCAGCGCCGGCGGGGCATCCGGTTGGCGGGCACGGAAACCGTCGCGGCACGCAGCATGCCGGCGATGCCGCCGCACATACCCACGCAGTGCAGGGATCCCAGGAGACCGAGCAGGAAGGCGCTGGCGATGATGAGGATGTCCGGTGTCACGGGCTGCCGAGTTCGACGACATCGTCACCGGGCCGTTCCAGGTACCCGGTCACCCGCCAGCGTGCGGTTTCCAGCTGGATCACCCAGCGGCCGGCGGCGGCCCCGTCGAGCTGTCCGCGGTAACGGCCGTCCGGCCCCGCGGTGAGCAGGACGGCCCGGTCCAGGCCGGAACGGGTCCGGTGCAGCAGCCTGAGCATCAGGGTTTGCGGCACCGCCAGGCGGCCGTCGTGGCTGAGGTCGAGGACCAGCTCGTCGGCCGCAACCCGCAGCCTGGCGGCAACGGCGTGCCGCGCCGCCAGCTGGTCCCTTGCCAGCACCCGGTTGATTTCCTTGCCGCGCTTGTAATAGTCGTCCTCGACCAGGCCGTCGTAGTGCCGGATGGACAGGCCCAGCAGCAGGAACCCCACGAGCACCGCGGTGGCGGGGATGGCGATGACCATCCACACCATGGGCTCGCGGTACCAGCGGCGGGCAGGCGGGTTGTCGGATTCCCGGATCACCGCGGCCTCAGGAAGCTGGCTTCATCCTCGTTGGCGATGCGCGGATCATCCTCCGCGGTCACCCGGAACAGGATGTTCGTGGACGGCCGCTCGAGATCGGCCGGATCGATCCGTACGCTGGCGGTGATGTTCCCCACGCTGCCGGACGGGATCTCGCGGTCGGCGTCCGCGTCGACCTGCATCCCCGGCAGGCCCTCCGCCTCGATCCGGAACCGGTGCGCCTCCCCGTGCTTGTTGAGGATCTTCAGGGTGTAGATGTTTTCCACCAGCCCGCTGTCGGTGACACGGTACAGCACGTTGCGGTCCCGGATGATGTCGAGTTCCACCGGGGCGCGGCTGATCAGGCCGTAGATCAGTGCGCCGGTCACGGCCAGCAGCACGGCGCCGTAGATGACCACTCTGGGCCGGACCAGCCGGGTGGCCCCGGATTCCAGGGCGTTCAGCGTGGTATACCGGACCAGGCCCTTGGGATAGGACATCTTCTCCATGACCTGGTCGCAGATGTCCACGCAGGCGGCACAGCCGATGCACTGGTATTGCAGGCCCTCGCGGATGTCGATCCCCGTCGGGCAGACCTGGACGCACAGCGTGCAGTCAATGCAGCTGCCGAGACCCTTTTGTGCCGGGTCGTCGCCGCGGCGGCGATGCCCGCGCGGCTCGCCGCGCTTCTCGTCGTAGGAGATGATCAGCGTGTTCCGGTCGAACATCGCGCTCTGGAACCGCGCGTAGGGACACATGTAGATGCAGACCTGCTCGCGCATCCAGCCCGCGTTGCCGTAGGTGGCGAAGCTGTAGAACAGGACCCAGAACGTCTCCCAGGGGCCGGTGGACAGGCCCAGGATCTTGTCCCCCAGTTCCAGGATCGGCGTGAAGTAGCCGACGAAGGTATAGCCGGTCCAGAGGGAAAGCAGGATCCAGGCCGCGTGCTTGGTGAACCGGAGGCGGAACTTGCGCGCGTCCATCGGCGAGTTGTCCAGCCTGATGCGCCGGTTCCGGTCGCCCTCGATGCGATGCTCGATCCACATGAACACTTCGGTCCAGACCGTCTGGGGACAGGCATAGCCGCACCACAGGCGCCCGGCGATGGCGGTGAAGAAGAACAGCGACAGGGCGGCGACGATGAGCAGTCCGGCCAGGTAGATGAAGTCCTGGGGCCACAGCACCAGGCCGAAGACGTAGAACTTGCGCGCGGGCAGGTCGAACAGCACCGCCTGGCGGCCGTCCCAGGGAATCCAGGGAACGAGGTAGTACAGCCCGAGGAGCGCCAGTACGGCGGTCACGCGCAGCCGGGCGAACGTCCCCGTGACCTGCCTGGGATGGATGGCCTGGCGCTTCTCGTAAAGCTCCTGCTGCAGCGTCGGGGCTTCGCCGGCCATCAGGGGTGCGGCTCCCCGGAACGGTGCCGCCCGCCGCCGGGCTCCGGCGTGCAGAGGATGTAGATGGCGAAGAACGCGGCGACGATGCCGGCGGCCCAGAAATACAGGAACGCCAGGGTGTACCCGGCGAGGCGGGTGGCGGACTCCA
This sequence comes from Gammaproteobacteria bacterium, assembly GCA_022827325.1. GTDB lineage: Bacteria > Pseudomonadota > Gammaproteobacteria > Arenicellales > Poriferihabitantaceae > VYFG01. The sequence goes on from JAJDTE010000207.1 coordinate 2,343, forward strand.
CGCCCACCTCGTCCATCAGCACCCAGGGATCAACGAAGGCGAACAGGAGTCCCGTGAACGCGCCGGCCACGAGAAACGGCGGCCAGAGGACCGCGATCAGCGCCTTGCGTCGGTTCTTGCGCGTCCATTCCATGTGAACAGGCTACTCCCTGATGCTGTTGAGATAGGCCGTCAGCAGGTGGATCCGGCTTTCGTCAAGCAGCTCGCCGAAGGGGGGCATGACGCCGATGCGCCCCTGCCCCACGGAATGGCGGATGGCGCCCAGGGAGCCCCCGTAGAGCCAGACCCCGTCCGTGAGATCGGGTGCGCCGAGTACCGGGTTGCCCTTGCCCTCGGGACCGTGGCAGGCCAGGCAAAGGGTGTCGTAGTGCTGCTTGCCCGGCTCGACGAAACTCGGGTTCAGCGGATCGCGGGTCATGGCATACACGTATTCCGACACCTGCTCCACGCCTTCCGGCCCGATCACGGCCGCCCATCCGGGCATCACCGCGGTGCGGCCGGCCGCAATGGTGGTCCTGATCTCGGCGTCGCCGCCGCCCCAGATCCACTCGTGGTCCCGCAGGTTGGGGAACCCGGTGGCACCCCGGGCATCGGCCCCGTGGCAGATGGCGCAGTTGGTGGAGAACAGACGCTTCGCGGTGCCCATGGCGTCGGCGTTCCCGGCAAGCTCATCGAGCGGGGTGGCCAGGTAGGCGTCGTAGAGCGGCTTGAAGGAGGCCTCCGCGGCCCGGACCTCGTTTTCATACCGGTCCTTGGACGTCCAGCCGAGCAGGCCGGCGAAGCTTCCGAGCCCGGGATACAGCAGCAGGTACACCGCACTGAAGACCAGGGTGATGTAGAACATGTTGAGCCACCACTTCGGCAGCGGATTGTTGTATTCCCTCAGGTCCTCGTCCCAGACATGCCCCATGGTCTCGGCCTCCCCCGACTTCGGCGTCGTGGTGTTGGCAACCATCAGGACGACGCAGAAGACCAGGCCGAGCACCGTCGGGACGATGATGAACCAGCTCCAGAATTCACTCACGAAATCGGACATAGTCAGCCTCGCTTGAATGTGTGATCGTTATCGCCCGGGTCCGCGGGATCGTTGTCGTCATCCAGGGGCAGGTTGGCGGCCTCGGCGAAATCCTTCTTTCGCCGGCCACTCCAGGCCCAGGCGAAGATCCCCAGGAATACCAGGAAAAGCGCGATGGTCCAGAAGATATGGAAAGTCATGCCGTCACCTCCTTACCTGCGGTTGGGAATCAGGGTGCCCAGTCCCTGGAGATAGGCGATCATGGCGTCCATCTCGGTCTTGCCCTCCAGCGCGGCCGGCGCAGCCGCGATCTCCTCGTCCGAGTAGGGATGGCCCAGCATGCGCAGCGCCCGCATCCGGGCCTGGATGGTGGAGGCGTCCAGGGGGGTCTCCTCCAGCCAGGGATATCCCGGCATGATGGATTCCGGCACCACGTCGCGGGGGCGGATCAGGTGGATCCGGTGCCAGTCGTCGCTGTAGCGCCCCCCCACCCTGGCAAGATCGGGGCCCGTGCGCTTGGAGCCCCACAGGAACGGCCGGTCATAGACGAACTCCCCCGCCACGGAATAGTGGCCGTAGCGCTCGGTCTCCGTGCGGAAGGGCCGGATCAGCTGGGAGTGGCAGGAAACGCAGGACTCCCGGATGTACAGGTCGCGCCCGGCCAGGGACAGGGCGTCGTAGGGCTTCAGCCCCTCCACCGGTTCGGTGGTGGAAACCTGGAAAAACAGCGGCACGATCTGGACCAGGCCGCCGACGCTGACCAGCAGGATGACCAGCACGATCATCAGCCCGATGTTCTTTTCCGCTTTCTGCTGAATGGACATGGTTGTTTCCCGAATCGAGGATTAATGCGCGGGAGCGAGCACGGGCGCGTCCTCGGCCCTGCCGCTTCTGACGGTCATGTACACGTTGTATGCCATGACCAGCATGCCGCCGAGATAGATCAGGCCGCCCAGGAACCGCACCAGGTAGTACGGATGCATGGCCTCGACGGTTTCGATGAAGCTGTAGATCAGGGTGCCGTCCTCGTTCACCGCGCGCCACATCAGGCCCTGCATGATCCCGGAGATCCACATGGAGGTGATGTAGAGCACGATGCCGACGGTGGCCATCCAGAAATGCAGGTCGATCAGCCTGACGCTGTAGATCTTCTGCCCGTAGAGCCTGGGTATCAGGTAGTAGAGCGCCCCCATGGACACCATGCCGACCCAGCCGAGAGCGCCGGAGTGGACGTGCCCGATGGTCCAGTCGGTGAAGTGGGACAGCGCATTCACCGTCTTGATGGACATCATCGGCCCCTCGAAGGTGGACATGCCGTAGAACGACACCGAGACGATGAGGAATTTCAGGATCGGGTCCGTGCGCAGCTTGTGCCAGGCGCCGGAAAGCGTCATGATGCCGTTGATCATTCCGCCCCAGGAGGGCGCCAGCAGCACCAGCGAGAACACCATGCCGAGAGACTGGGCCCAGTCCGGCAGCACGGAGTAGTGGAGGTGGTGGGGGCCGGCCCAGATGTAGGTGAAGATGAGGGACCAGAAGTGCACCACCGACAGCCGGTAGGAATACACCGGCCGGTTCGCCTGCTTGGGAATGAAGTAGTACATGATCCCGAGGAACCCTGCGGTGAGAAAGAATCCCACCGCGTTGTGGCCATACCACCACTGCACCATGGCGTCATGCACGCCGGCATAGATGGAATAGGACTTGGCGTGGGTGACCGGCACCGCCAGGCTGTTGAAGATGTGCAGGATGGCCACGGTGACGATGAAGGCCCCGAAGAACCAGTTGGCGACGTAGATGTGCTTGACCCTGCGCTTCAGGATGGTGGCGAAGAAGACCAGGGCATAGGAAACCCACACCACCGCGATCAGGATGTCGATGGGCCACTCGAGCTCGGCATACTCCTTGGTGGTGGTGATGCCGAGGGGCAGCGTGACCGCGGCCAGGACGATGACCAGGTTCCACCCCCAGAAGGTGAACGCCGCCAGCGGTCCCAGCGCCAGCCGGGTGTGGCAGGTCCGCTGCACCACGTAGTACGACGTGGCGAACAGGGCGCTGCCGCCGAAGGCGAAGATCACCGCGTTGGTATGCAGCGGCCGGAGCCGGCCGAACGTCAGCCAGGCCGTGTCGAAATTCAGCGCCGGCCAGACCAGCTGGGCGGCGATCAACACCCCGACCAGCATGCCCACGATCCCCCATACGACGGTCATGATGGCAAACTGCCGCACCACGGTGTAGTTGTAGACGTCCGGGCTTGTTGTACTCATGCTGAAATCCTGAAGAGATTGAATTCGGGAGAAGGCGGGACTGAACCTCAGGTCCTGAAGTCGGGACCGGCGCCGAATCCCCAGAAACTGACCGTCACCACGATGAGCCCCACGAGGGCCACCAGTCCGAGGGCGAGGATGGCGCTGGAGAAGAGGAAGCCCTGCTCCTTGTTGACCTCCATCATGATCGGCACTCCGGTATACAGGAGCGCCACGCTGTATCCCAGCGCCGGGAGGCCGAGGAAATACACGAACCAGGGCATGGGATAGAGCATTGCGAGCCCGACCAGGAACAGCGGGACCGCGGTGAACGCCGCCAGGGAGAAACATTCCTGCAGGGACTTGTCGGAATCATAGGTCCGGGCCATCCAGTGGATCGTCCGGGCAAGGATGTAGACCACCGCCAGCATGGCGAAGAACGTGAGCACCGAGATCTTCAGCGCGCTGTTGGGCGTCAGTCGCACCACGTCCCCTGCCCCCACCCGCCACCCGACCGTGGAGGTGCCGATATACGACGCCACCGGCGCGATCAGGGCCAGGGGAATGACGTAGCGGCCATAGCATTCCTTCACGGTCAGTGCTTCCGCCTTGACTGCCTCCCATCCCGCCGAGGGGCGGAGCATCAGGTTGATGATCAGGCTGATTTTCACAGTTTTCTCCCGTAATCTGGGTATGCTAATACTCCACCAGGCCCCCGGCGTGATTCTTGACCCAAATCAAGATCGGCCGGAATTACTCGGTTAGGCTTCGGATATCCACCATCGGCAGGTCCGACTTGAACATCGCCGTACCCCTCAGGGAGGATGCCGGCGGTTCCCCGCCGGGCATCCCCTGTTTCCACTGCGCCCTGCCCGTGACCACGGCGGGCGAATTCCGGACCCGGACAGAAGACGGCGGCCGGGAGTTCTGCTGCGCCGGCTGCCTGGCGGTGTCCGAGGTCATCAGCGCCGGGGGCATGGAGCGCTACTATGCCCTGCGGGATGCGCCCGGCAACCGTCCCGAAGCGGTGGACCGCCAGCAGTTCCTGGTCTATGACAATCCCAGGCTGCAGCAGGGCTGGCTCATCCGGAAGGACCAGTTCGCGGAAGCGGAATTCCTCGTCGACGGCATTGCCTGCGCGGCCTGCGTCTGGCTGATCGAGAGTTGGCTGGCGCGGCTGCCCGGGGTGGAGTCGGCCGACGTGAACTTCAGCACGCACCGGCTGGGAGTCCGCTGGGACCCGTCCCTGGCCGGGGTCAGCGACCTGCTGCTGGCGGTGCACCAGGTGGGCTACCGGGCCCTGCCCTACACCAGGGAGGCGCGCAGGTCGCTCGAGGAGGGCCGGCGCCGGGAACTGCTCAAGCGCCTGGGCGTGGCGGCCGCCCTCGGGATGCAGGTGATGGTGATCAGCGTGGCGCTGTACGCCGGCGACTGGTTCGGCATCGAACCTGCCCTGGCGGACTTTCTGCGGCGCGTCAACCTGTTGCTGGTGCTGCCGATCGTCGGCTATTCCGCCCAGCCCTTCTTCCGCGGCGCCTGGCGCGGCATTCGCACCCGCTCGCCGGGCATGGACCTGCCGGTCAGCCTCGGTATCGCCCTGGCCTTCGCCGGCAGCCTGTGGGCCACGGTGTCCGGCGGCGGCGACGTCTACTACGACTCCATCGCGATGTTCGTCTTCTTCCTGCTCGGTGCGCGCTACCTGGAACTGGGCGCCCGGCTGAAGGGCGCGCGGGCCATGGACTCCCTGGCTGCCGTGGTGCCGGGAACCGCCCGCCGGCGGCGGGCTGACAACACCCTGGAGACCGTACCGGCCGCGGAGACGGAGGCGGGCGAGCGGCTCCTGGTCCGCGCGGGCGAGGTGGTGCCGGCGGACGGCGTGATCGACGACGGCGCCTCCAGTTTCGACGAGTCGCTCATGACCGGGGAGGACCGGCCGGTGTCCCGCGGCGTCGGGGACCCGGTGATGGCGGGATCCGTGAATGTCTCCCAACCGGTGACCGTCACCATCACCGCGCGTCCCGGCGCGACGGTGCTCGATTCGATCCTCAGGTTGGCGGAACGGGCCCATGCGGACAAGCCGCGGATTTCCCGGCTGGCGGAACGGGTTGCCCGCTGGTTCGTGGTGGGCGTCGTCCTGCTGGCTGCGGCAGTGGCGGGCCTTGGTCTCTGGCTGGGGAATCCCGCCTGGCTGCCCACCACCATCGCGGTCCTGGTGGTGACCTGCCCCTGCGCGCTGTCCCTGGCGACGCCCCTGGCCCTCCATGCGGGCATCGGGAACCTGGTCCGGCGCGGTGTGCATGTCGTTCGCGGCCATGCGCTGGAGACGCTCAACCGGGTGGATCACGTGGTGTTCGACAAGACCGGCACGCTGACCCGCGGGGAAATGACCCTTGAGGCCATTACCACCCATGGCCGCCTGGATTCCGGGGAGGCGCTACGGATCGCCGCGGCCCTGGAACAGGGCGCAAGCCACCCCCTGGCCCGGCCCCTGCTGGAGGCCGCGGGGGACGCCCCCCTGCCCCGGGTGACGGATTTCGCCAACGTGCCGGGACGGGGCGTCCGCGGCCGGGTGGACGGGAAAGACTACCGGCTGGGAACAGCGGAATTCGCCGCCGAATCCATGGGCGGGCTTGACTTGGGCGGGGCGGCGGCGGACCGCCCGGACGCCGCCGGCCTCCTGGTGACGCTGGGCGAGGCGTCGGGCCCCGTGGCGACCTTCCGGTTCCGGGATGAACTCCGTGCGGGCGCACACGGCCTCGTGAAGCGGATGCGGTCCGAGGGCATGGACATTTCCCTGCTGTCCGGAGACCGCCCCGGTGCGGTGGACGCCATCGCCCGGGACGTGGGCATCGGGAATGCCCGCGGCGGATGCCTGCCCGAGCAGAAGCTTGCCGCACTGGACACCCTGATCTGGGACGGCAGGGTGGTGGCCATGGTGGGCGACGGGATCAACGACGCGCCCGTGCTGGCCAGGGCCCATCTCGGCGTCGCCATGGCGCGCAATGTCAACCTGGCCTCCGCCAGCGCCGACATGGTGATCACGGCGGATGATCTCGGGGTGCTCGGCGACGCCCGGCGCGTTGCCCGGCGCACCTTCCGCATCATCCGCCAGAACATCGCCTGGGCGCTGGCCTATAATATCCTGGCCGTGCCCGCGGCGCTGGCCGGCATGGTGCCCCCCTGGCTGGCTGGCATCGGCATGTCCCTCAGTTCCGTGGTGGTGGTACTGAACGCCGCGCGCCTGACCAGAGACTGAACCATGGAAATCATCTACCTGCTGATACCGCTGTCCATCGTGCTGGTGGCGGCCATCGTCGGGGTTTTCCTGTGGTCGGTGCGCAGCGGACAGTTCGACGACCTCAAGGGACCGGCGCACCGCATCCTGATGGACGACGACGCCCCCGCCCGGAAGAACGCAAGCCAGGACCCGCCCGCCGCCGATTGAGTCATGCTCCGCCCGGCCCGGCGGCCGGGAACATGACCGCCGCCGCCCTGGTATACAATCCGCGGTGCCGCGCGCCGGGGATCACGGATTCCGGGAACGCCCGGCACCTTTCCGTTCCTACCTCACACCGCGATGCACAGCAGAAAACTCGGTCCCTTCTCCGTTTCCGCCATCGGCCTCGGCTGCATGAACGTGTCCTCGGGCTACGGCCCGAGGCCCGGGGAAGACCATGCCGGCCGGCTGTTCAACCAGGCCCTGGATGCCGGATACACCTTCCTCGATACCGCCGCCATGTACGGCATGGGCCACAACGAGACGTTGATCGGGAAATACCTGTCCCACCGCCGGGACGAGTACACACTGGCCAGCAAGTGCGGGATCTCCCGCAATGACTCGGGCGCCGTCGTGACGGACGGCAGGCCGGAAGTGCTGCTCCGGACCTGCGAGGACAGTCTCCGGCGACTGAACACGGAGGTCATCGACCTCTACTACCTGCACCGGATCGACGCCAGGGTGCCGGTGGAGGAAAGCGTGGGCGCCCTCGCGCGCATGGTGGAGGCGGGCAAGGTCCGCACCATCGGCCTGTCGGAAATCTCCTCCGACAGTCTCTGCCGCGCCCATGCCGTGCATCCCGTCACCGCGGTACAGTCGGAGTACTCGCTCTGGACCAGGACGCCGGAGCGGAAGATTCTCGCGGCCTGCGGGGAACTGGGCATCGCCTTCGTCCCTTTCTCGCCCCTGGCCCGGCAGTTCCTCACCGGCAAATGCGGCGACGTGACCACGGTCCCCGAGGGCGACATCCGCGCCTCCATCGCCCGGCCCCGGTTCGAACCCGGGCCTTTCGCCCGCAACAGCAGGCTCCTGGTGCCCTACGCCGCCATCGCCGGGCGCGTCGGCTGTTCCATGGCGCAGCTGGCGCTTGCCTGGCTGCTCGCCCGCGGGGACAACATCATCCCCATTCCCGGCACCAAGCACATCGACTACATGGTCGAAAACGCGGGCGCCGGCGACCTGCGCCTCGACCCCGAGACGGTTGCTGAACTCGACGCCCTGATCAACGAGGACACGGTGGAGGGACGCCGCTACACCGACGCGGTGATGGCAAAGGTGGATTCGGAGCGGGACTGAGCCCCGGGGAGGCGCCCGGTCAGGCGTACTCCAGGGCGCGCGGCTGCCTTTCCCTGACGTTGGCGCTTCTCAGCGCATCCGCGTCGTAACGGAATCGCAGGTCCGGCGGGGAGATGCCCCGCAGCCCGGCAAACAGCCCGGGGTCCGGCCTGACCCGCCGCTCGTCGCCCAGGCGAAGGTCGCCGGTCTCCCCGCTGCGCCTCCGGTAGTGCAGGGTGACCCCGACGTCGCCGCCCGCATACCGTCCCAGCAACGCCTCCATGTCGGCGACATGGCCGTCATCCACGAATTCCTCGGACAGGCAGATGCCCACCTCCCGCAGGAATTCACGCCGCAGCTGGTCGATGGAGTACAGGGCGCCTGCCCGCATCTGCGGGTTGCCGGTGTAATCGTCGGTACTGAGCTCACCCTGGACGATGATGATCGCGTCCTTGCGGACCACGTCCGAATACGCGGCGAATTTCTCGGCGAACAGGCTGACCTCGATCCTTGAGACGCCGTCATCGAGCGTGGCCACCGCCATTTTCCCGCGCCGGGTGTTGAGCACCCTGAGGCCCGTCACCAGGCCGGCGATCACCCCGTCCCGCGGAGTGCCGAGGTCCAGGGCATGCGGGGCCCTGACCACCAGCCCTGCCAGTTCCTCGCGATAGCGGTCGAAGGGATGCCCGGTGAGGTAGATCCCCAGCGTCTCCCGTTCCCCGGCGAGGCGCTCGTCCTCGGTCCAGGGCAGAACCTCCGGCGTGCTGACTTCCGCCAGGGGCACCGCGGTCACGCCGAACATGTCCGACTGTCCCGCGTCCCGGTCCGTCTGCTGCTGGTCCGCCGCGTGCATGGCCCTGCCGACATCGGCCATCAACTGCGCCCGGTTGCCGTGCAGCCCGTCCATGGCGCCGCTCTTGATCAGTGCCTCCAGGACCCGCCTGTTGACCTTCTTCCCGTCCACGCGACGGCAGAAATCGAACAGGTCCGGGAACGCGCCGCCGGCGTTGCGCTCGTCGACGATGGCGTCGATCACGCCGCGGCCGACGCCCTTCAGGGCCCCGACGCCGTACTGGATCCGCCGGTCGTCGACGGGCCGGAAACCGTAACTGCAGGCATTGATGTCCGGGGGCAGCACCTCGAGCCCCATGTCCAGGGCGTCCGCCCGCAGGGAAACCACCTTGTCGGTGTTGTCGATGTCCGCGGTCATGGCCGCGGCCATGAACGCCGCGGGATAGCGGGCCTTCAGCCAGGCGGTGTGATAGGACACCAGGGCATAGGCCGCGGAATGCGACTTGTTGAATCCGTATCCCGCGAACTTTTCCATCAGGTCGAAGATGGATTCCGCGATGCCCCTTTTCACACCGCGTTCCGCGGCGCCGTCGGCGAACATCTGGCGATGCTTGGCCATTTCCGCCGGCTTTTTCTTGCCCATGGCGCGGCGCAGCAGGTCGGCCCCGCCGAGGGTGAACCCGGCCAGTTCCTGAGCGATCTGCATCACCTGCTCCTGGTACAGGATCACGCCGTAGGTGGGCTGCAATATCGGGCCGATGTCCGGGTGCGGGGAGCGGACCGGCTCGCGGCCGTGCTTGCGGTTGATGAAGTCGTCCACCATGCCCGACTGCAGCGGCCCCGGGCGAAACAGGGCAACCAGGGCGACCAGGTCCTCGAAGCTGTCCGGCTGCAGACGGAGGATCAGTTCCTTCATGCCCCGGGATTCCAGCTGGAAGATGGCCGTGGTCCTGCCCTGGCGGATCAGTTCATACGTCTTCGCGTCATTAAGCGGCAGGGTGTCGTCCAGGACCAGCGGCGGATCGCCCGCGGCCTGCCTCTGGACATTGGCCATGCGCACCGCGTTGTCGATGATCGTGAGGGTCTTGAGGCCGAGAAAATCGAATTTCACGAGGCCGATGCTTTCGAGGTCGTCCTTGTCGAACTGGGTGATGGCCTGGCTGAGGTGCCGGTCCGCGTACAGCGGCGTGAAATCGGTCAGTGGCCTCGGCGCGATGACCACGCCGCCGGCATGCTTGCCCACGTTGCGGGCAATGCCTTCGAGCTGCAGGGCCATGTCGATCAGTTCCTGGATCTCGGGTTCCTCCCGGTAGCGCGCCGCAAGGGCCTCTTCCTGGCGGAGCGCCTTGTCCAGGGTCATCCCGAGCTCGAAGGGGATCAGCTTGGCGACCTGGTCGACGAAGCCGTAGGGTTGTCCCATGACCCTGCCGACATCCCGCACCACCGCCTTGGCCGCCATGGTGCCGAACGTGATGATCTGGGCTACCTGTTCCCTGCCGTAACGGTCCGCGACATATTCGATGACCCGGTCGCGGCCGTCGACGCAGAAGTCCACGTCGAAATCCGGCAGGGAAACCCGCTCGGGGTTGAGAAACCGCTCGAACAGGAGTCCGTACCTGAGCGGGTCGAGATCGGTGATTCCCGTGGACCACGCCACCAGCGAGCCCGCGCCGGATCCGCGTCCGGGTCCTACCGGAATCCCGTTTTCCCGCGACCAGCGGATGAAATCCGCCACGATCAGGAAATAACCGGAGAATCCCATCTGGTCGATCACCGACAACTCCATCTCCATGCGGTCCACGTAGGTCGGCTGCACGGCGGCCTGGCCATCGGCGCCCCGGATGGCCCCGACGCCGAGGCGCCGGGCCAGTCCCTTCTCGGTCACCTGCCGGAGCAGGTCGGAGACGGATTCGTCCCGTGCACCGGGGTAGTCCGGCAGGTAATTCTCGTCAAAGCGGAGAAAGAGGTTGCAGCGCTTGGCCACCTCCGCGGTGTTCGCGACCGCCTCGGGATGGTCCCGGAACAGCATCACCATCTCCTCGCTGCTGCGGAGGTATTGCCGGTCGGTGAATCTCCTGGGACGGCGGCTGTCCCGGAGCACCCGGCCGTCATTGATGCACACCCGGATCTCGTGGGCCTCGTATTCGTCCGGGGTGAGATAGACCACCCGGTTGGTGGCCACCAGCGGAATTCCACGGCTGCGGGCCAGGTCCGCGGCCAGGGCAATGAAACCCTCCTCCCCGGTTCGCCCCACACGGCTGACTTCCTGGTACAGACGGTCGCCGGCCAGGTCATGGAGCCCCGCGAGCACCGCGCCGGGATCATCGTGGTTGTGTTCCCACGCCCAGGCCAGCGGGCCTTCCTGGTCGTCCAGGATCACAATCAGCCCCCCGTGCAGCGCCTGGAAATCCGCCCAGGTGATCACCACCCGGTGGTTGGTCTGGCCGCGCAGGTACGCGTCCGTGAGCAGGCGGCTCAGGTTGCGGTAGCCCGACTGGTCCTGGCACAGCAGTTTGAGCCTGTGGAACGCGGGCCAGTCCCCGGCTTCCTGTTCCGCAGGCAGTTCCAGCCAGACATCGGCGCCGATGATGGGCTTGATTCCGGTGCCGAGACAGGCCTGGTAGAACTTCACCGCCCCGTAGAGATTGGACAGATCCGTGACCGCCACCGCCGGCTGGCCGATTTGCGCCACCCGTTCAGCCAGGGGGCCGATCCTCACGATCCCGTCCGCCAGGGAGTATTCGGTATGCAGGTTGAGGTGGACGAAGACCTGTTCCATGGACTATCGCGCCCCCCCTGCCACGGAACCCAGGACCCGCTGCACCGGGGAGAAGCTCCGCCTGTGGTGGGCGCAGGGACCATGCCTTTCCAGGGCGTCCAGGTGCGCCCGGGTGGGGTATCCCTTGTGGCGCTCGAAGCCGTATTCCGGGTGGTCCCCCGCCAGGCGGCGCATCATCCGGTCCCGGCACTCCTTCGCCAGGATGGAGGCGGCCGAGATTTCCGCATGCAGCCGGTCGCCCCCCACGACCATGCGTGTGGGCAGGCCAAGGCCGGGGTCCCGGTTGCCGTCCACCAGGACCAGGGCGGGCGGCACCCCGAGCCCTCCCACTGCCCGGCGCATGGCGAGCAGCGAGGCCTTGAGGATGTTCAGGCGGTCGATTTCGGCCACCGTCGCGAATGCGACATGCCAGCGAAGCGCCCGCTCCTTGATCACCGGTTCCAGGCGCCGGCGCCGCAGCGGGGACAGCTTCTTGGAATCGTCCAGGCCGTCGATGGGCCGGCCCCGGGGCAGGATGACCGCGGCCGCCACGACCGGGCCCGCCAGCGGCCCCCTGCCGGCTTCATCCACACCGGCGACCATGGCTCCGGCGCTGTCCATCAGGGCCGCTTCATCAGCCCGGACACCACCTCCGCCGCCATTCGGTCCGCATCCCGGTGAAGGGCGGTCTGAATGTCGGCAAAGGCAGCTTTGATATCGCGCATACGATCGGGATTCTGCAGGTAAGCGCAGACGCTTTCAACAATGTTCCGCGGATTGGCATCATGCTGGATCAGTTCCGGAACGAGGGGCGTGGGCAACAGGTGGTTGGGCATGGCGAAATGGTCCACCAGCCGCATCCGCCGCATCAGCCAGTAACTGAACGGCGACAGCCGGTATACCACCACATGGGGCACCTGCAGGAGCGCCGCCTCCAGCGAGGCGGTGCCCGAGGCCAGCACCGCCACATCAGCGGCTTCCAGCGCAAGGCGCGACCGGCCGTCCAGCAGCAGTATCGGCAGGTCGCCCATGTCCCCCGCCACCCGCTCGAACGCCTCCCTGGCCTCCGGTCCGGCAAACGGGAGAACGAAGCGGGCCTCCGGGTGCTGCCGCGCCAGCCGCCTGGCCGCCAGGAGCATCGGTTCCGCCAGGCGGCGCACCTCGCTGCTCCGGCTACCGGGAAGCAGCGCCAGTACCAGCCCCTCGTCCGGCAGTCCCAGGGCGCGGCGCGCGGACGCCGGATCGGGCGCCCTGATCTCATCCGCCATCGGATGCCCGACGCAGGTCACCGGTACGCCGCATCGACGGTAGTACTCGGCCTCGAACGGAAACAGCGCCAGCATGTGGTCCACCGCCCGGCGGATCCGGCGGATCCGGTATCCCCGCCACGCCCAGACGGTGGGACTGACGTAGTGGACGCACGGAATACCGCCCGACCGGAGCTTCGCCTCCAGTCCCAGGTTGAAGTCCGGCACGTCCACGCCCACGAACGCCGCCGGCGGATTCCGGCGCCACCGCCTGGCGAGGTCCCTGCGGATGGCAAGAATATCCCGCAGCTTGCCCCACAGGCCGTCCAGCCCGATCACGCCGATGCGTTCCATGGGATACAGCAGGCGGCAGCCCGCGGCGTCCATGTCGGGCCCGCCGATTCCGGAAAATTCAAGGTCCGGGTTCTGCCGGCGAAGCGCCCGGATCAGCCCGGCACCGAGCCGGTCACCGGACGGCTCCCCGGCCACGATGGCGATCCGTTGATTGCCCTTTGCCACGACCGGCCGCTCAGTGGCGGATCACGCCGCGTTCGGAGCGCCGTAGGAATTCACAGAATGTGGACAGGGCGGGGTCGCCGGGGGCCAGGCGTTCGATATCCCGAATGGCGGTTTTCAGGTCGAGATTGCACCGGTAGAGCAGGCGGTAGGCGCGCTTCAGCAGGGTAATGGTTTCCTCGGGAAAGCTGCGGCGGTGGAGCCCCTTGGCATTGATGCCGTAGGGCCGCGCCGAATTCCCGGCTGCCACGATGAACGGAGGGACGTCCTGGAAGCACACGGCGCCGATCCCGGTGATGCAGTGCGCCCCCACCTGGCAGAACTGGTGCACCAGTGTAAAACCGCCCAGGATGGCGTAGTCCCCCACGTCCACGTGTCCCGCAAGACTGGCGCCGTTGGCGAAGGTGACGTGATTTCCCAGGGTGCAGTCATGGGCGATGTGCGCATAGGCCATGATGAAGTTGTCGTCGCCGATCCGCGTCTGTCCCAGGTGGCCGGCGGTGCCGCGGTTGAAGGTGCAGTATTCCCGGATGACGTTCCGGTCCCCGATCACCAGCCTCGTGGGCTCGCCGGCATAACCATGGTGCTGCGGGGACTCGCCGATGGAGCTGAACTGGTAGAGCCTGTTGTGCCGGCCGATGGTCGTGTGGTTCCGGATCACCACATGGGGACCGATCCAGGTACCGTCACCGACGACAACGTCGTCCTCTATGATGCTGTACGGGCCGACCTGCACACCTTCACCGAGTTCCGCCCCGGGGTCCACAATCGCGGTGGGGTGAATCTCCGCCATCAATAGTTGCGGTAGGTGAACGTGATGTTGGCTTCGGCCGCCAGGCTGTCATTCACCGATGCGGTTCCCCGGTATTTCCAGATCCTCGACCGGTAGTTCGTCTGGCTCACTTCCAGGATCAGCTGATCCCCCGGCCCGACCGGTCTCTTGAAGCGGGCGTTGTCGATGCCCGCGAACAGGAAGATGATGTTCTCCCCCGGGTCCTCTTCCAGGCCGCGGCTTGCCAGGATGGCGGATGCCTGGGCAATGGCCTCGATGATCAATACCCCGGGGAACACCGGGCGCCCCGGGAAGTGGCCCTGGAAAAATGGTTCATTGACCGTGACATTCTTGACCGCCCGCAGCGATTCACCCACGGCGTAGTCGATCACCCGGTCGATCAGGAGAAAGGGATACCGGTGGGGCAGGATGCCCATCACCCGGTGAATGTCAAGTGTCTCGTTGCTGCTCATGTCGGTTCCGTTTGTGCGGGGTGGGACAACAGTGGTTATGCGGTCGAAATGTCTGTTGATGTGGTGATCCCGAAATCGGTCGCATCCCCCGGGCGCTGGTTGCCGGCCGCACGTTCCTCCACTTAGCGGTCCGGACGGCGCCCGTGCCGTCCGCAACATGGTCAATCCCCGTCACCGCGGGACCTGTTCCGCATGCTCTCCAGGCGATTGAGCATGGCCACGATCCGCCGCCACCGCGATGCCGGCTGCGCCGGAATCATGGAAGCCCATGCCCCCGCCTCCGGAATCGAACTGGCCACGAATGCGCCGGCGTTCAGCATCACATCATCCGCGATGACCAGGTGGTCGAGAATGGAAACCCGCCCGCCGATACGGCAGCGTCGGCCGATCCGCGTGCTGCCCGCCACGGCAGTGCACCCGGCAATGATTGTATCATCCCCGATCCGGACGTTATGGGCAATCTGGATCTGATTGTCCAGCTTCACCCGGTCACCGATCACGGTATCGTCAATGGCGCCGCGGTCTATGGTGGTGTTCGCTCCGATATCCACCTCATCGCCGATAACCACCCCGCCCAACTGGTGAATCTTTGTCCACCGCCCCCCTTCCGGGGCGTACCCGAAACCGCTGGCGCCGACCACGACGCCCGGCGAGAGCACGCAGTCGCGTCCGATCCTGGAGCGCCGGCACAGGGTCACGGAGGATTCGATCCGGGTCCCGTCGCCCACCTCGCAGCCATCCTCCAGGACGGCGTTGTGGCCGATGACGACACGGTCGCCGATACGGCAGTCACGGCCGACGGCCGCGCCCGCGCCGATGATCGCGCGATGGCCGATGACCGACCCCGTTCCGACCACCGCGTTCGGATGCACCCGGGAATCCTCACCCCCCTGCCCTACGGCGAACAGTGCGCTGACCTTGGCGTAGGCAAGGTAGGGGTCGGCCACCAGTATGCGGTTGCCGGTGAAGGCGGCGGCATGGGCCTCCGTGACGAGCAGGCAGCCCGGGGGGACAGTGAACCGGACGGGAAGGCGCCGCGGGGATGCCAGGAAGGAAAGCCTGTCGGCAGCCGGCCGGTCGATACTCGCCAGTCCGCTGACGGTCGCGTCCGGGTCGCCTTCCAGGCGCCCCCCGCACAATGCCGCGATATCGGCCAGGCGGATGGATGGACTTTCCTGTCGGCTCATGGGGCCTCCGCCGGCCTATTGCTCCGCGCGCCTGACCAGCTCCTTGAGCACTTCCTCGGTTATGTCGATGCGATTGCTGACAAACACCGCCTGCTGGATGATCAGGTCGAAGTCGTCACGCCTGGCGACGTGAATCACCGCATCGGATATGATCTTCTGGAGTCCCGCCAGGCTGCGGTTCCTGCTGTCGTTGTATTCCTCGTTGTAGTCGCGCTGGTCGCGGCGAATGATCCGCTGCATCTCCTGGAGTTCCTCGGATACCCGCGCCACCTCCTCCTCGGCCATCAGCACCGCGTTCTTCTCCAGTTCCTGCCGCCTGGATTCGAACAGGTCCACCCGGCCCTTGAGTTCGCGGTTGCGTTCCGCGAAGGCGTCTTCCAGCTTCTTGACTTCCACGATCCCCTGGGGCGACTCGTCGATCAGGCGCCTTACCTCGACATAGCCGATCTTCTCGGCCAGTGCATATCCGGGCATGGCCAGGAGGAGGAGGATCACATACAGGTATCGCATCATTGAAACGGACTCCGGTGTGGAATGCATATTGAACTTTCTGTTGCGCTGTTCCCGGTGCGCGGGAACGCTGCCGGCCCCATGCCGCGGCAACCCCGATCAGCGGAACAGGGTGCCGAATGAAATCTGGAAATTCTCGATTTCGTCACTTGCCTTGTCGTTGAGCGGCTCACCGTAACTCAGGCTGAACGGCCCGATGGGAGAGAACCAGTTGAAGGACAGGCCGACGGAATAGCGCATCTCGTCGAGATCCACGTCCTCGCCCTGGCCGTAGATCATGCCGCCGTCGAAAAAGAGTCCGAACCGCTTGTCCTTGTTCACGCCGTCGCCGAAGGGCGGCAGCAGCAATTCCATATTGACCAGGATACGGCGGTCGCCGCCGAGCGGCTGCGGTGTCGCGCCCGAGTCCCTCGGGCCGAGTGACCGGCCGTCAAAGCCCCTGACGGACCGGGAGCCGCCGGCATAGTAGTTCTTGAAGAACGGCAGACCGATGTCGGCGCTGTCGCCGAATCCGTCGCCATACCCGATGCCGCCGCCGACCTTGTAGGTGAAGCTCTCGCCAAGCGGCAGGTAATAGGACCCGTTCAGGTTGACCTTGTAATACTCGAAATCACTGCCCGGCACCGTAATCTCCGTGCTGAGAGCCGCGACGCCGCCCTGGGTGGGAAAGAAGAAATCGTTCCGGGTGTCCCTGGACACGCCGAGGGTCAGCACGACATCGTCCGCTTCCGGATTCTCCTCGATGATCGGCAGGAACTCCGGCGGCGTTTCACTGGTGGAAGCCAGGTCCAGGCGCTCCAGGGCGACGCCGAGATTGAGGGAGTTGGTTTCCGCGATCGGAATCCGGTAAGTGACCTCCGCGGTCGTGGTATCGAGAATGTACTCGGCGGTATTGACATCGGCGGAGTTGACTTCCTGCTGGCTGAGCGTGATGCCCCGGCTGATGCCTTCCGGGGTGTAATAGGGATTGTTGTACGTGACGGAAGCCTCGCGCGCGGCGTCCGAATTGTTCACGTCCACGCGCAGTTCACGCCCGGTGCCAAGCACGTTCCGCTGCTGGAAGTTGACGCCCACAAGCGCCCCGTCCGCATCGGAATATCCCGCGGACAGCTGGATGCTGCCGGTTTCCCGCTCGACCACCACCACGCGCATGTCCACCTGATCCGTGGTGCCCGGAACCGTCGGTGTTTCGATGGTCACGCTGGCGAAGAATCCGAGGCGGTTCAGCCTTTCCCTGGAGCGCCGCACCGCGCTGGCGGAATACCACGCCCCCTCGAACTGCCGCAGTTCGCGCCGGATCACCTCGTCGCGGGTGTGGGTATTGCCGGTGATCTCGATGCGCCGGACATAGACCCGCTGCTTGGGGTCGACGGTCAGCACCGTGGTCACCTGCAGGGTTTCACGGTCGGTGTCATAGACCGGACGGACCTCGACGAACGCGTAGCCGTCGTCGGCATAGCGGTCCGCGATCGCCGCCCGGGTTTCATTGACCTCCTTGCGGGAAAACGGTTCCCCCGGCTGGATGGTGATCAGTTCCTCCAGGCCCTCGATCGCCTCCGCCGACTCGATCACCGTGTCGCCGAAAGTGTACACCTCGCCCTCTTCGACCGAGATGCTGATGAAGATGTTCTGCTTGTTGGGGCTGATGTCCACGTTGGTGGACAACACCTTGAAATCATGGAAGCCCCGGTCGAGATAGTAGGACCGGATCCGCTCCACGTCCGCCTCGAGCTTCTGCTTGGAGTACTGGTTGCGCGTGGTGAACAGGCGCCAGCCCTTGCGCTCGATGAGGTTCATTTCATCCTTGAGGTCCTCCTCGGAAACCTGCCGGGCGCCGACGATGTTGATTTTCCGAATCCGCGCCACCCGCCCCTCGCTGATGTTGATGGTGACACCCACCCGGTTGCGTTCGAGGTCCTCGACCTCGGTTTCCACGGTCGTGGAATACCTGCCCATGGCCAGGTAGGCCTGCTGGATTTCCCGTTCCATGGCTTCCAGGCTGGCGCGGTTGAAGATCCGGCCTTCCACCAGTTCCGCCCGGCGAAGCCCCTGCTCCAGGTTCTCCGTGCTGATTTCATCGTTGCCGAGGATCGTGATGCTGGCAATGGAGGGGCGCTCCACCACGCGCACCACCAGCACGGTACCGTCCTGTTCCAGCTTGACATCGCGGAAGAAGCCGGTTTCGAACAGGGCCCGGATTCCCAGCCGGCCCTCTTCATCGTTCATTTCATCCCCGACCTTGAGCGGCAGGTAGTTGAACACGGTGCCGGCATCCAGCCGCTCCAGCCCCTCCACCCGGATATCCGATATGGTGAACGGCTCCACGGCATGCGCGCAGACGCTGACAAGGAGCGCGAGAAGAACCAGGACAGATTTCTTCATAAGGGTTTCAGGCTTGTTTTTTATGCGTAACCCGGGCAACGGGCCGGTCCGTCTTGCCGGCACTGTCCGATCGGGTCCGGTACGGCTCCGGCGGAATCCTCCATCCGGCCCCGCACCGGCCAGCAGACCTGATCTTACCCCAAACCGCCATGATCTCCCAACGCGCCCAGAATGACGATCATGTAATCCTGGGGGAAATTCCGGCGCTCAGATCAGCCCGAAGAGGCGCATGATGTCGTTGTAGAAAGCCAGCCCCATCAGCAGCACCAGCAGGACGATGCCGATCTGCTGGCCCCGGAACATCACCCCTTCGGAGGGCTCCCGGCCGGTGATCGCCTCCACCAGGAAATACATCAGATGGCCGCCGTCCAGCATCGGAATGGGGAGCAGGTTCAGCAACCCGAGACTGACGCTGATGATGGCCAGAAACCGGAGAAAATCCACCAGCCCGGATTCCACCGTGTCCCCGGCGATGCGCGCGATGGTGATGGGACCGGACAGATTCTCCGAGGACATCTCCCGGGTCAGCATCCGGCCGAGGGAGCGCACCGTGATGTCGATCATCCGCCAGTTGTAGTCGATGGCCTCCCACACCGCCTCCAGGGGACCGTACCGGAGGCGGGTATTCTCGTAGGGGGGCATGTAAAGGCCGATTCGGCCGCGGGTTTCACCGCCCACCTCGGTGGGCGCCGGCACCAGGGTGGTTGCGTGCCGGACGCCGTCCCGCACGAACGTGATTTCCGTTTCCATGCCCGGCCGGCCGGAGACGGCGGCGACCATGTCGAGCCAGTTGGCGATCTCCGTGCCGTCCACCGAGGTGATCCGGTCGCCGGGGCGGAGCCCGGAGAGCTCCGCCGGCGCCCCGGGCAGCAGGCGGTGCACCGCCGCCGGTGGCGGTTCGGGGTACAGGCCGATCTGTGAGGTGATCGGCTGGCCGCTGATTTCGCGCTGGTCCAGGCGGGAGAAGTCCAGTGCCAGACGGCGCACCGCCCCGTCCACCCCCCGGACCTCGATCTCCAGGGGATTGCCCTTCATGGCCTGCTGGAGCATGTAGAACTGCCGTTCGCTCCAGGTCCGCACCTCGCGGCCGTCCACGGTGAGCAGCGTGTCGCCGGGACGGAAACCGGCATCCTCGGCCTGTGAGTTTGCAGCCACCTGGCCCACCACCGGCCGGATGTCCGGGCTGCCGATCTGGAATACCAGCCAGATCGCGAAAATGGCGAACAGGAAATTGAACAGGGGGCCGGCGAACACCACCGCCGTACGCACCCCCAGGGACTTGTTGTTGAATGCGAGATGACGGTCCTCGGGACGTACGTTCCCTTCCCGTTCGTCCAGCATCTTGACGTAGCCGCCGAGGGGGATCATCGCCACCGTGTATTCCGTCGGCTCATTCCTGCCTCGCCACGAGATCAGGGTCCTGCCGAAGCCGATGGAGAACTTGAGTACCCGGATGCCGAGCTTGCGGGCCACCCAGAAGTGGCCGAACTCGTGCACCGCGACGAGGATGGCGATGGCCAGCAGGAACCCGACCAGGCTGTAGCCGAATCCGCTCATTCGGGGCCGGCGTCCGCCACCGGCACGGGCCGGATTTCGCGTATCCTGAGGGCGCAGGATGCCCTGGCGGCCCTGTCCGCCTCCAGCACCGTCTCGAGTTCCAGCGTGTTCTCCACGGGCAATTGGTCCAAAGTTCCGGCCACAAGTTCCGTGATGCGGTCGAATCCGATTTCGCCGGCGAGGAATGCCTCTACCGCCACTTCGTTGGCCGCGTTGAGCACGGCCGGGGCGGTGCCGCCGGTCCTGGCCACCTCCCTGGCGAGGCCGAGGGAAGGAAACCGGGCATGGTCCGGCGCCTCGAAGTCGAACCGCGCGCAATCCGGCAGATCGAGCCAGGCGGCGCCGGACTCGATCCGGTCCGGCCAGGCGAGCGCGTTGGCGATTGGCACCTTCATGTCCGGATTGGCCATCTGCGCCAGCACCGACCCGTCGACGAACTCAACCATGGAATGGACCACGCTCTGGGGATGCACCACGATCTCGATGCTGGACTCGTCCATGGAAAACAGGGAGCAGGCCTCGATCAGTTCGAGCCCCTTGTTCATCATCGTGGCGGAGTCCACCGAAATCTTGCGTCCCATGTCCCAGTTCGGATGCGCGCAGGCCTCATCCGGGGTGACCGACGCGAGGGTCGCCGGATCCCGCTGCCGGAAGGGGCCGCCGGACCCGGTCAGCAGCAGGCGCCGGATGCCGTACCGTCCGTCCATGCCGGATTCCCCGAGAACCTGCTGCATTGCGGACGGCAGGCACTGGAAGATGGCGTTGTGTTCGCTGTCCAGGGGCAGGATCACCGCCCCATGCCGCCGGGCGAGCCGCATGATGGCGGGGCCCAGCATCACCAGCGGCTCCTTGTTGGCGATCAGCACCCTGGCCCCGGCCCTGACCGCCGCCATTGTGGAAGCCAGGCCGACGGCCCCCACGATGGCGCAGACCACGCAGTCCGCATCCCCCACGACCCGCTCCAGGCTTTCCCCGCCGCTCAGCACCTCGATGCCGGAGTCGTGCCCGGCCAGCATCGTCCGCAGGGCAAGCGCCGCCTCGGCGTCCACCATGACCACCTGCTCGGGCCGGAACTCCAGGCACTGCTCCAGCATGCGCTCGGTACTGCTGCGGGCGGTCAGCGCCGTGACCCGGAATCGTCCGGGATGGCGCCGCACCACCTCCAGGGTGTTGAGGCCCACGGAACCGGTGGAACCCAGCAGGGCGACACGTTCGGTCATGGGCGGTTCACCTGAGCAGCCACCACAGCGACCCGAACACGGGCATGGCGGCGAGCAGACCGTCGAACCGGTCCAGGAGGCCGCCGTGTCCGGGCAGCAGCCTGCCGCTGTCCTTCACCCCGGCCTGCCGTTTCAGCCGGCTCACGGACAGGTCGCCGATGACGCTCGCCAGGGCCGCCGCGCCAGCGGCCAGCAGCCAGGGCAGCATCTGGCCGGGCGCCAGGGGCACCAGGATCCAGGCCCCCGCCCAGGCGGTGGCCAGGGCGCCCGCCAGTCCGCCGACCACCCCCTCGATGGTCTTGCCCGGGGAGATTTCGGGGGCCAGCTTGTGGCGGCCGGCCAGATTTCCGGCCAGGTAGGCGAACACATCCGCCGCCCACACGACCATCACCGCAACCAGTACCACCTCCGGCCCGTTCACGTCCGATCCCCGCAGCCACACCAGGCCCGCCCAGGCGCAGTACATCGCCCCGGCGCCAACCGCCATTTCCAGCCCGGGACTTCTGCGCAGCGACAGTCCCCGGACCAGGACCCGCCATTGCCACAACCACAGCAGGCAGCCGGCAAGGCAGACCCCGAGCAGCAATGACGGCGGATTCGCCGGGACCGCGGCGGGACTGTCCAGGAGGTGGACGGCAATTCCCAGAAGCAGCATCCCGAGGACGGTCAGCGAGAACGCGGCGGTCGAGCGGGTCGTCAGGTTGTTCCACTCGTACAGCGCCACCGCCATCAGCAGCATGCCCACCGCCGCGAACAGCGGCCCCGGCAGCCACAGGATCAGCGCCACCGCTACCGGTGCGGCAACGAGGGCGGTCATGATGCGGGCTCTGAGGGCCATGGGACGGTTCTCGGACGGGGGCTTCAGAATTTCTCTTCGTCCACCTGTTCCCCGGTCTTGCCGAAACGGCGCTGGCGGCCGGCGTAATGGGCCAGGGCGTCGTTGATGCACGCCTCGTCGAAATCCGGCCAGTAGGTATCACAGAAATACAGTTCGGTGTAGGCAAGCTGCCACAACAGGAAATTGCTGATCCGCTGCTCGCCGCCCGTGCGGATGAACAGGTCCGGCGGCGGCAGCGCGCTGGTGCACAGTTGCGATTCTAACAGCGTCTGGGTGATGGCTTCCGGATCCAGTTCCGCCGCGGCCGCCCGCCTCGCCAGCATCCGGCAGGCCTGGGTGATGTCCCATTGTCCGCCGTAGTTGACGGCGATGGTGAGATTGAGGTCCCGGTTGGCGCGGGTGAGTTCCTGGGCCTCGGCGATCTTCCGCTGCAGCTTCTTCGAGAAGCGGGACAGGTCGCCGATCATGCGCAGCCGCACCCGGTTCTCGTGCAGGTAGCGCACCTCGGACTCCAGGGTCGAGTACATCAGTTCGATCAGCAGCTTGACTTCGGCGCTGGGCCGGTTCCAGTTCTCGCTGCTGAACGCGAACAGTGTCAGGTAGGGAATGCCGCGCTGGTAGCAGGCGGACACCATGTTCTTGACGGTTTCCACGCCGCGGCGGTGGCCCTCCACCCGGGGCAGCCCCCGCTGACGCGCCCAGCGTCCGTTGCCGTCCATGATGATCGCCATGTGGCGGGGCTTGTTGCCGG
Source organism: Gammaproteobacteria bacterium (assembly GCA_022827325.1). Taxonomy (GTDB): domain Bacteria; phylum Pseudomonadota; class Gammaproteobacteria; order Arenicellales; family Poriferihabitantaceae; genus VYFG01. The sequence continues at coordinate 25,159 of JAJDTE010000207.1, forward strand.
TCGCCAACTCCATGACCGCCGCCGGTTGCACGCCCATCAGGCGCCCGGGCGGTCAGACTTCCATGACTTCGCGTTCCTTCTCACTCACCACCTCGTCGATCTGGGCCACGTATCTGTCGGTCAATTGCTGCAGTTCCCCCTCCGTCTGCTTTTCCTCGTCCTGGGTGATTTCCTTTTCCTTGAGCAGGTCCCGTACCGTCCCGATGGCATCGCGGCGGATGTTGCGGATGGCGATCTTGCCCTCTTCGCCCTCGTTCTTCACCACCTTCACCATGCTGACGCGCCTCTCTTCCGTCATGGGCGGCAGGGGGATGCGCATGGTTTCCCCCGCGGTGACGGGATTGAGGCCGAGGTCGGACTCCAGGATGGCCCGTTCGATGGGTGCGAGCATGCTGCGCTCCCAGGGCTGGACGGCCAGGGTACGGGCGTCCGCGGCCGAGACCGTGGCCACCTGGTTGATGGGCGTGGCCACACCGTAGTAATCCACCGTCAGGTGTTCCAGCAATGCCGGGGACGCACGCCCGGTACGGATGCGCGTCAGGGCCTCCCGGACATTCGACACGGATTTCTTCATCCGCGACTCTGCATCTAGCTTGATATCGTCGATCATTGCCTGGCTGTGGAATATACGGGAATCCGCAGATTATAGTGATCGGCGGCGTCAAGTACCATGGACGGCGATCTGCCGCGCCGGGCAGACCGGCACCGGCCTCAGTCTTCCCCGGGGCGATCCATGATGAGGGTGCCGACAGGCTCTCCCCTGGCCATTTTAACCAGGCTGCCGGGTTCATGCAGGTTCAGCACCTGAATCGGCAACTGGTGCTCCTGGCAGAGCGTGATTGCGGTCATGTCCATGACCCGGAGCCCCCTGGACAGCACTTCGGTGAACTGCAGCCGCTCGTAGCGCATGGCGTGGGTATTCTTTTCGGGATCATCGTCGTAGACGCCATCGACCCGGGTGGCCTTCACCATGATTTCGGCGTCAATCTCAAGAGCCCTCAGGCTCGCGGCGGTGTCGGTGGTGAACATCGGATTCCCCGTGCCCCCGGCAAACACCATCACCCGGCCCAGTTCCAGGTGTTTCAGTGCCCGGCCGCGGACGTAGGGCTCCGTCACGCCGGAAACCTCGATGGCGGACTGCACCCTGGCGGACACACCGAGGCCCCCCAGGGCCTGCTGGAGGGCCAGGGCGTTCATGACCGTGGCCAGCATGCCGATGTAGTCGGAGCCGACCCGGTCCATTCCCTGGGCGGCGGCGCTCATGCCCCGGAAGAAATTGCCGCCTCCGATGACGATGCCGATCTGGACCCCGAGATCGACCAGGGTCCCGACTTCCCGCGCGGTGGAGGCCAGCATCTCACCGTCGATGCCGAACTTCTGCTCCCCGGCCAGGGCCTCGCCGCTCAGCTTGAGCAGGACCCGTTGCCACACAGGAGAAGCAGGTTCCGTCATTGTCTGTACCGGATTGCCGCCCTGGGCCTCAGACACCCGCCTGCGCCATGACCTCGGCGACGAAATCATCCTGCTTCTTCTCGATGCCCTCGCCCACCTCGAAACGGACCATCCGCCTGACGCTGGCGCCCCTGGATGCGAGCAGGGCGCCGACACTCTGGTCAGGGTCCTTCACGAAGGGCTGGCCGAGCAGCGTATTTTCCTTGAGGAACTTCCTGATCCGGCCGCCGATCATCTTTTCGATGATGTCGTCCGGCTTGCCGCTCTCGCGGGCCTGGGCGGTCAGGATCTCCCTTTCCCTCGCCACCACGCCGGGATCCATGTCTTCCTCGGCAACGCACAGGGGGCGGCTTGCGGCGATGTGCATGGCGATGTCCCGGCCGAGGGCGTCATCCCCCCCGTCCAGCACCAGCATGACGCCGATCCGGTTGCCGTGCAGGTAGGAGCTGACGACCCCGCCATCGGCATCGAAGCGGGCAAACCTGCGCACGGTGACATTCTCGCCGATCTTGGCGACCAGCTCCCGGCGCGCAGCCTCCACCGTGGTGCCGGCGGCCATAGCACTGTCCGCCAGGGCGGCTGCGTCCCGCGGGTCCGCGGCGAGCACGGCATCCGCCACGGCGGCGCTGAATGCCCGGAAGGAGTCATCCTTGGCGACAAAATCGGTTTCACAGTTGATTTCCGCCAGGGCGCAGGCCATTCCGTCCGACGCCGAAACGATTACGCCCTCGGCGGCCGTCCGACCGGCCCGCTTCTCCGCCGCCGCCGCACCCTTGATGCGCAGCTCCTCGATGGCGGCGGCCATGTCTCCGCCGGTCTGGGTCAGGACCTTCTTACAGTCCATCATGCCCGCGCCGGTCCTTTCGCGCAGTTCCTTCACCATTGCCGCAGTAATCGTCATGTTTGCAAGTTCCCAGGATATTGTCGATTGATTCAGGGGCGCACAGGGCGCCGGCGGGGGCCGCATTGCCGGGCTCGCCGGGAAGCACCGCCGGTCATTCCGTCTCGGCGACCTTCTTCTTCCGCACCACCTTCTTCCGGGTGACCTTTTTCTTGGTCACCTTGGTCTTCTTTGCCGGTTCCTTCTTTTCGGCTTCCTTTTCGGCTTCGCCGTCGGCGGCGGAATCCGCGGCCGCATCCTCAGCCTCAGCGCCAGCCTCAGCCCCAGCCCCAGCCTCAGCCTCAGCCTCAGCCCCAGCCTCAGCCCCAGCCTTAGCCTCAGCCTCAGCTTCAGCCCCAGCCTCCGCCGCAGCCCCATCATCCGCAGGGGCCGGCTCGGCTTCATCGGGACCGCTCGCTACCGGCGTGATGATCCTGCCGGTCTCGTCGAGCTCGATGTACTCGTCGTCGCCCGTGGCCGGAATCACCGGCGCGACGGGTGCGGCGGTACGGGCCTCGATGATGGCGTCGGCGGCGGCTTCCAGGTACAGCGCGATCGCTCGGCCGGAGTCGTCGTTGCCGGGGATGACGTATTCGATGCCGTCGCTGCTGCAGTTGCTGTCCACCACCGCCACCACCGGGATGCCGAGCTTGTTGGCCTCGGCGACGGCGATGTATTCCTCCTCCACGTCGATCACGAACAGCGCGTCGGGCAGCCCCCCCATGTCCTTGATCCCCGAAAGGGTGCGGTCCAGCTTGGCGCGTTCCCGCTCCAGGTTCAGCGCCTCCTTCTTGCTCAGCCTGCGCACCACCCCTGACTCGATCTGCTGTTCCAGGTCCTTCAGCCTGGAGATGGAGTTCTTGACCGTCTTGTAGTTGGTCAGCATGCCACCGAGCCAGCGGTGATCCACGTAGGGGCACCCGGCCCGGTTCGCCTCGGTGCGGACCTGCCTGCCCGCCTGCCTCTTGGTGCCGACAAACAGGACCTTGCCGCCCTGGGCCGCGACGGTGCCGAGGAAGTTGGTGGCCTCCTTCAGCATCGGCAGCGTCTTTTCAAGATTGATGATATGGATCTTGTTGCGCTCGCCGAAGATATAGGGAGCCATCTTGGGCGACCAGTAGCGGGTCTGGTGCCCGAAATGCACGCCGGCCTGCAGCAGGCGGCGCATGGTGATTTCAGCCATGTCGTGATATCTCGTTGTATTGGGTTGGGCCTCCACGGTTACTCCCTGCCGACCCCGGAAGCAGGCGGGCGCGTGGCCGCTCCTGCAAAATGGGGCACCCGGGCAGGCATTGCGCCGTGTGCGGATTTCCGCCCTTGGCCGGGAAATTTGTCGGAATCCCGGGGCAAGGGCGCTTGAGGGCGGCGGATTTTACCGAATAACGGTTGAAGAAAAAAGCGGAATTTGGGAGCATTAGCGGCCTTTTGCACAGACCCTGACACCGCCATGCCGGTATCGATCAAGAGTCCAGAGGAAGTTCACAGGATGCGCATCGCGGGCCGCCTGGCCGCGGAGGTGCTGGACATGATCGAGCCCCATGTCCGCGCCGGCGTCACCACGGACGAACTCAACGCCGTCTGCCATGAATACATCGTGGTAGAGCAGCAGGCCATCCCCGCACCGCTCAACTACCGGGGCTTCCCGAAGTCCATCTGCACATCCGTCAACCACGTGATCTGCCATGGCATTCCCTCGGACAGGAAGCTCAAGAACGGCGACATCATCAATATCGACGTGACCGTGATCAAGGACGGGTTTCATGGCGACACCAGCCGGATGTTCTTCGTCGGGGAGCCCTCCATCCGGGCGCGGCGCCTGGTGCAGATCTGCCGGGAATGCCTGGACATCGGGATCGGGCTGGTGCGTCCCGGCGCGCGTCTCGGCGACATCGGTCATGCCATCCAGAAACACGCCGAAGGCAACGGCTTCTCGGTGGTGCGCGAGTATTGCGGGCATGGCATCGGACGCACCTTTCACGAGGAGCCCCAGGTGCTTCACTACGGCAGCCCGGATACCGGGATGGAGCTCAAGCCCGGAATGACGTTCACCATCGAACCCATGCTGAACGCGGGCAAAAAGGAAACCAAGCTGCTGCCGGACCAGTGGACCGTGGTGACCCGTGACCGCAGCCTGTCCGCCCAGTGGGAGCACACCATCCTGGTGACCGGAGACGGCCATGAAGTACTCACCGTGTCCGGCTGAGCCGGCGGACGACTAGCCGTCCCGTCGTTTCCATGGCCCGCCTCAGCCACGCCGAACTGCTGGATCCCGACGCCCTGCGGGATCCCGTGAGGGATTCCGGAGAGGCCACCCGCTCATCCCAGCTGGCCCTCAGCCACGGCAAGAACCTCCTGGCCGAGTACCATCTCGAGGGGGGCAGTTCCGCCGTGCTGGCCCGGAATCTCGCCTGGCTCACCGACCAGGTGCTGCTGCACGGCTGGCGCAGGTTCCGCAACAGCCTTGGAATCGGCGACCGGGTGGACCTGATCGCCGCCGGGGGCTACGGCCGCGCGGAACTCAACCTGGAATCCGACATCGACCTGCTGATCCTCGTGAGCGGCGCCGACGGTTCGGGCGACGCCGCCGCGAACGACTGCGCGGAACGGTTCATCCAGTTCTGCTGGGACATCGGCATCAAGGTCGGGCACAGCCTGCGCACGGAGCGGGAATGCATCCGGATCGCCCGCGAGGACATCAGTGTCATCACCAATCTCATGGAGACCAGGCTGCTGGACGGCGACAGGAAACGCTTCAATTCCCTGCAGGAGAAGCTGCGCAGCCACAGGGTTTGGCCGGTGGAGCGCTATTTCCGGGAGAAATACCGGGAGCAGGAAGCACGGCACCAGCATTACGGCGACACGGCCTACAACCTGGAACCCAATATCAAGAAAAGCAAGGGCGGCCTCAGGGACCTGCACATGATCAGCTGGGTGGCCAACCGCTATTTCGGCACCAGCGACCTCGGCAAGCTGGTCGAGCACGGGTTTCTCACCGATGCCGAATACCGTGCCCTGATCCGCCACCGCGACTTCCTCTGGCGGTTGCGCAACGGCCTGCACTATCTCTCCGGACGCTGCGAGGACCGGCTGCTGTTCGATCACCAGAGGCAGCTGGCGCTGCAACTCGGCTACAAGGAGGGGGAAAACCATCTCGCCGTGGAGCGGATGATGCGGGACTACTACCGCACCGCCAAGGAGATGCAGCTGCACAACGAACTGCTGCTGCAGCATTTCGAAGAGGCCATCCTGCGCCCCGGGAAGAGCCGGATACGGAAGATCAATTCCAGGTTCCAGTCCGTGGGCAGCTTTATCGAGGTGACCCACGAACGGGTCTTTCGCGACGAGCCGAGGGCGCTGCTGGAAATCTTCCTGCTGATGCAGAAGCGCAGTTCCCTGACCGGGATCCGGGCCAGCACGGTAAGGCTCATCCGTTCCAGTCTCGATCTGATCGACGACGCCTTTCGCCGGAACCCGGAACACCGGGCCCTGTTCCTCGAGATGTTCCGCCACCAGGACGGACTCACCCATGCGCTGCGCAGGATGAACGCCTATGGCGTACTCGGACGCTTCTTCCCGGATTTCGGCCGCATCATGGGCCAGATGCAGCATGACCTGTTCCATGTGTACACGGTCGACGCCCACTCGCTGTTCGTGGTGAGCAACCTGCGCCGCCTCGCACTGCCGGAGCACCGCCACGAGTTCCCGCATCTGACCACCCTGCTGGCCCGGCAGACCAACCGCGAGCGCCTGTATCTGGCCGCACTGTGCCACGACCTCGGCAAGGGCAGCGGCCGCGACCATTCCGAGGAGGGTGGCGAGATCGCGCTCAGGCTGTGTACCAGCCTCGGCATGTCCGAATACGACGCCAGTTTCGTGTCCTGGCTGGTACTCCACCACCTGCTCATGTCCTGGACCGCCCAGCGCGAAGACATCACCAATCCCCGGGTCATCGACCGTTTCGCCGAAACCGTGGGAGACCAGGAACACCTGGACAACCTGTACCTGCTCACCATCGCCGATATCCGCGGCACCAGCCCGCTGGTCTGGAGCGACTGGAAAGGCCATCTGCTGAACAACCTATACCGATCGACGTCCAGGAGACTGCGCACGGGCCTGAGCGATGTCCAGGCCGTGAGCGAACGAATCGAGGCGCGCAAGGAGGCGGTCCGCAAGCTCACGGCACGGCGGGTCAGCGCCGGCAACCTGGAGCGGTTCTGGTCCCAGCTCAGCGAAGAGTACTTCCTGCGCAACGGCCCCGGATCGAGCGCCTGGCATGCGGAGATGATCGCCTCGGCCGGCGCCCTGGACCTGCCCCTGGTCACCGCCCGCCCGCGGAAGGACCTCGGGGCGATGCAGCTTCTGGTCCTGGCGCCGCACTCCGAGGAACTGCTGTCCCGTCTCACGGGGGGCATGGACCGGCTCAACCTGAACCTCCTGGACGCCCACATCCATCCCACCCGGTCGGGTCTGACACTCCTCGGCTTCATGGCGTCGGACCCGGACAACGCCAGCAACAACCGCAAGTGGCTGCTGGAAACCACGGCGGCCCTGCGCCAGGACCTGCTCACCCCGATGCGCGAATACAAGCCGGCCAGGCGCATGCTGTCCCGGGCCCTGCGCCAGTTCACCGTGGAAACCCGGGTCGTGTTCAACGACGAGGCGGTCAGCGACCATACCGTCATGGAGGTGGTGGCCAACGACCGGCCGGGGCTGCTCTACAACGTGTCCCTGGCGCTGCACGAATGCAAGGTCAAGCTGGTTTCCGCAAAGGTGTCCACCGTGGGGGAGCGGGCCGAGGACACCTTCTTCATCACCGACCGGGACGGACGGCCGGTCAGTGACAGCGGCCAGCGCGAGCGCCTCACCAGCCGCCTGATGGCCTATCTGAACTGATCCCGGCATGACACGCCAGGCCATGAGACGGCGCTTCCTGCGTGCCCAGGGACTGGAAGACGCGGAAGTGGTGGCCCTCGATCCCGACGCATCGGCGCGGCGATATTTCCGGTTGTCCGGGCAGGGGCTCTTGCTGATGGACGCACCCCCGCCCGGCGAGCGTCCTGCGGCGTTCATCGCCGTGACCGGATTCCTGGAACGACTCGGCGCCAGGGTTCCCCGCATCCATGCCGCGGACGCCAAGCAGGGTTTCGTGCTGCTGGAGGATCTCGGCGACGGCACGTTCACCAGGCTGCTCACCGACGGCGCCCCGGAGGAAGAACTCTACGGCCTTGCCATGGATGAGCTCATCCGCCTGCAGACCCGTTGCGGCGCGGACATGGCCGGCATCGACCTGCCCCCCTACGACGAGTCCGCGGCCCTGAAGGAGGCGGCGCTGTTCACGGAATGGTACCTGCCGGCCCGGCTGGGACATGCACTGAAGGAATCGGAACACGGAGAATACCTGGACGTGTGGTCGGGACTGTTCCATGCATTGCCGCCCCTGGCGCCGGTGCTGGTGCACCGGGATTTCCACGTCGACAACCTGCTGCTGGTCGAACAGCGGTGCGCCATGATCGACTACCAGGATGCGCTGCTGGGATCTCCGGTGTATGACGTGGTGTCGCTGGTGGAGGACGCGCGCCGGGATGTGGATCCCGCGATGCGCGCCCGCCTGGTCGGGCGCTGGCGCGATTGCCTGGACATTCCACCGGAGTCCTACGGCCGGCATGCCGCCTTCTGGGGAGCCCAGCGGCACTGCAAGGTGGCAGGCATCTTCGTCCGCCTGTGGCTCCGGGACGGCAAGGGGATCTACCTGCAGCATCTCGGCCGGGTGGTGGCGCTCCTCGGTCAACTGCTGGCCACGGAGGATTTCCTTGCGCCGCTCAGGGACTGGATCGCACCCAGGATTACGCCGGTGGCTCACCGCGATTTCGCCGAAAGCGCGGAGGCGCTGCGCCGGCAGTGCGGTCCCCGGTAGATCCTGCATGTGCCTGCGCCATGTCCTGGACACGTAATCCATAACGACCAGAATGCCGTAATGGAGCAGTATTCCCGCTCACCGGGATATGCAACCAACAAAAGCCGCAGACACCTCCCGGATGGCTCCGCCATGTTCCGGGATACGGGTAAACCTGTCCTGGCCGGTGCGTAAATTATTCATTTGTCGGCGTATCGGCAACAGAACGCGGAATCAGCCCGGGCTATGCTCCGGACCCACAGGTTCCCATCGTCATGGCCCCCGGGCCGTCCCCCGTCATTTCGCGCCAGACCAAGCACGATGAAACTGTCTACTGACCAGGTTTCCCGGTACCGGGAACAGGGCTACCTGCTGCTTCAGAACGTGATCCCCGAGTCGACCCTCATCCGGCTGCGCCAGGCCATCGGTAGATACGTGGAGAAGTCCCGGTCGGCCACTTGCAGCAACCATGAGTTTGACCTTGACGCGGGGCACACGGCGCAGCGGCCCAGGCTGCGGCGGCTGAAGGACCCGCACCTGAGGGATCCCGTGTTCCGCGAACTCGCCGCAAGCGATGTCATCGTGGAGCCGGCGGCGCAACTGTTGAACGGCACCGTCCGGTTCGACCACTCCAAGCTCAATTTCAAGCATCCCGACGCCAGCGCGGAAATTCACTGGCACCAGGACTGGGCCTTCTATCCCCATACCAACGACGACATCCTGGCGGTGGGAGTCATGATCGAGGACTGCACCCCGGAAAGCGGCCCCATGCGGGTGATTCCGGGCAGCCATCTCGGCCCTCTCTACGACCATCATTTCCGCGGCCTGTTCGCCGGGGCCGTTGCGGACGATCAGCTTGCGGACCTGATTTCCGGGGCAGTGGACCTGACCGGGCCGGCAGGATCCGTCAGCATCCACCACGTGCGCACCCTGCACGCATCGGCGAACTGCACGGCAGACACCACCCGTCCCCTGCTGCTGTTGAGCTATGCGGCGGTGGACGCCTTCCCCGTTTTCGATGCTTACGACCTCGCCGAGTTCGACAGCCGCATTCTCCGGGGCGAGCCGGTCCGGTCCGGCAGGATGGAGGCGATCCCTGTCCGCCTGCCCCTGCCAAGGCAGGCCGGCGCCGACTCCATCTACGACAACCAGGCTGTTGCCGGCGCGGACACCGACGGATTACCGGGATGGTAATGGTATGGTCGGGGGATGAAGAAGATCCGAACAAGACGCGCACGGAACTCCGTTGATCAGGCAAAGGGACTCGGCCGGGACGCCTGCACGATCAAATGGCAAGTGCCCGATGCGGCAGATACCGGCGCTCAATGCACATTCGGGAATCGGGCCGCAACCTGCGCCGGATCACTGGCGCATCGAAGTTGCGGCGCATGGTGATCCATGAGTAATTCTCCTGACTCCGCAGATGTCGGGGAACGCCCGGTGCCACCAGCCGTTTGCGCAATTGTGGGCGCCGGAGAAGGTCTCGGCCGGGCGCTGGCGGCAAAGTTCGCGTCCAAGGGATTCGACCTGGCGCTGATCTCGCGGTCCCAGGCGAACAGCGCTGCCGCGATGAAGGCGGCGAAGGAAGGCAACGGCGCCTCCGATGTTCGGTTCTACTCCGCCGATGCCACAGAAGCGGAAACCATCGTCGCCGCGCTTTCCGCCGTGCGGCATGACATGGGCGAGATCGACATCCTCATCTATAACGCGAGGGGGGATTTCACGTCATGCGAGCCGCTGGAGATGTCTTACGACGCGCTTGAGGATGTCTTCCGGGTTGAGGTCATCGGCGCGTTCGCTGCGGCTAAAGCGGTTCTGCCGGCCATGATCAAGCGCTCCCGCGGCACCGTGTTTTTCTCAAGCGCCACGGCCGCCTATCGTGGATCGCGCACCCATCCGCTCTATGCCATCGGCAAGTTCGGATTGCGGGCGCTGTCGCAAAGCCTGACCAAGGCGTACGCCGGGGACGGTGTACATATCGTCCACGTCAGGCTGGACTGCGATCTTGATGTTCCGGTCATGCGAGAAATCTACGGTGACAGGTACGACCCGGAGAAGCTGGCAAGCCCCGACGAAGTCGCGGAAAGCTACTGGCTGACCCACCTTCAGCCGAGATCGGCATGGAGCAACGAGATCGAACTCAGGCCCTACACGGAAGTGTGGACCTGCTGAGGGGAAAGTCGCGTTGAAATCACGGCAGACGTGCATCAGGCGAAAGACAGGCCCGGCATGCGACCGGCCGGGTACTTGTCTGACATGCCACGGGCTGTTCCTGGCAGCCGCGAGATCTCGGCAACACGCTTATACTTGTATTGGCGTCCGGCGCACTTGAAGTTGTCTCGCGCCAGGCCGACAGATCCAGAACCCATCCCCGCCAAGGTAGCCTGGAACCAAATTTGGAGTACCCGACAATGTACCAACTGTTCTACGCGCTAAGAAGCGCATCAATGGGCGTCCGGGTGATGCTGGAGGAACTTGACGTTCCCTACGAGCTGATCGAGTCGACGACCGACAGGAGCAAGCCGCGCCCGCCGGAACAAATGGCCGTGAACCCCAACGGATGGGTGCCGGTGCTGCTCTGGGATGGCGGCGCGATGTACGAATGCGCCGCCATCACCGTGTTTCTGTGCGACCGGCACCCGGAAGCGAACCTGGCGCCCACAGTCAATGATCCCGCCCGGGCGCTCTACTTGCAGACACTGGTCTATTTCTCCAACTCCATACAGAACGCCTATCAGCTCACGTACTATCCGGACCGTTTCGCCGATACGCCCGCAGGCGAGCCCGGCGCGCAGCAGCGCGGAAACCGGCGACTGTGGGAAACCTGGAAAGTCATAGACGACCAGATCGGCGGCAACGACTGGGTACTCGGAGACCGGTTCAGCGCCGCGGACATCTATCTGTTCATGCTGACTACCTGGCTGCGGTCAGCCAAGGGGCATCCGGCCATTGAAGAGTTTCCCAACGTCAAGCGTATTGCCGATGCGGTTCTCAAGCGGCCGAGCGTTCAGATGGTCTATGAGCCCTGGATCGCGAATCCAAACTACTGAAAGACCTGCGGCAACACATGAATTGAGGGGCTGATTCCTTCCCTCGCATGGTCCGACAAGTTATCGAAGGGGAACCTCGCAGGTTATTGGTCTGTTACAGTGTCCGGTAATTTGCGATTGGTATTTCGTTTTCAAGATGGCCACGCCAACGACGTGGACCTGATCGGCTATCATGAGGAGCAAAGTGCCATGCCTATGAAAAATCCACCGCATCTAGGACATTCAGTGCGGCATGATTGCCTGGGCCATTGGAACTGAATGTGATGCCGGAACGCGTTTGGACATTCGTTGAGCACAACCTACCGCAACCTTGCCAAATAACACGGTTGCTACTTGCCGAGTTGAAAACGACCAAGGCATGAGCCCATCCGTCTACCGCTGCCAAGACAGGACGGGGCCGACTCCATTCAAGCGAACACATACGAACAGCACATCATGAGCAAGACAATGCATTTTCTGGACGCAGACGAACTCGAAGCAGGGCTGCCGGACATTCTGGCATCCCCCAGGGATGAAGGGATCGTCAGGATGATCGTTCGTCGACCGGATACGGACGGGCGGGAAGTGGTGGAAGTGGGAGAACTGGATGTTGCTCACGGCCTCGTCGGCGACAACTGGCGCTCGCGGGGGAGCCGGATGACCGATGACGGCTCGGCGCATCCGGAGATGCAGCTCAATCTGATGAACTCCCGGGTAATCTCGCTGGTGGCCGGGTCCGAGGACCGATGGGCGCTCGCGGGGGACCAGTTCTTTGTTGACCTGGATCTGGCCAAGGAGAACCTTCCCGCCGGCACCCGGCTTGCCATGGGCTCAGCGGTCGTCGAGGTGACCTCGGTCCCGCACCTCGGTTGCAAGAAGTTCTCCGCCCGATACGGGGTGGAAGCGACGAAGTTCGTGAACTCACGGCGCGGGAAGAATCTCTGCCTTCGGGGCATCAATGCGAAGGTCGTGAAGTCCGGCCGTGTCCGTACAGGGGACAGGATTCAAAGGGTGTAGCTTTCTCCCGGCAAGCGGGCTGCCCATTTACCGGGGAGGGGTCGAACCTGCAGGACTGCGGTGGATGGATTCTGCCATGTCATGACATCCTCCATGGCAGGACATTGCCTGGCGAAATACCGGTTCGGGTGATATGGGCCAGGCACTGATGGATCTGCCGGACGGTACCCCGGCGGACGTACCGGACTTTTGATCAGGGGTCGGCGGTTTTCGCCAGCGCATCGCCGAGAATCCCGACGGCGCGGCGTATCTGGTCGTCCCCGATCGTGAGGGCCGGCGCGAAACGCAGCACATTGTCCCCCGCCATCAGGATCAGCAAACCCTCCTCGGTACACTGGCGGAGCACATCCCTCGCCCGGTTCTGCCAGGGTCCCTGCAGTTCGGCGCCAAGGAGCAGGCCGGTGCCCCGGATGCACTCGAATGCGCCATGCCCGTCCTGCAGGCCGGCTAGTTCACCGCGCAGCAGGGCGCTTTTTTCCCGTACCGATTCCAGCAGGGCCGGGTCGGCCACGATATCAAGCAGCCGGCTGGCGACGGCGCAGGCCATGGGGTTGCCGCCGAAGGTGCTGCCATGGGTACCGACCTTCAACGATTCGGCGATCGCGGCAGTGGTCATCATGGCGCCGATGGGAAAACCCCCGCCGAGCCCCTTGGCACTGGTCAGGATGTCCGGGGTCACATCGAGCTGCTCGTACATGAACAGGGTACCGGAACGGCCGACGCCGGTCTGGACCTCATCCAGGATCAGGAGAGCCCCGTGCCGCGTACACAGGTCCCGGGCAGCCCGGTTGAACTCCGGGGTCGCCGGGTTGACGCCGCCCTCTCCCTGGACCGGCTCGAGTATCACCGCGGCAGTGCGGTCGCTGACCGCCTCTCCGAGAGCCGCAACATCGTTGAACGGCAGATGGGTAATGTCTCCGGGCTTGGGGCCGAAGCCGTCACTGTACTTCTGCTGTCCGCCCACGCAGACCGTGAAAAAGGTCCGGCCGTGGAACGAGTTGTCGAAGGCGATGATCTCGGTCTTTTCTTCCCCGTGCTGCTCGATCGAGTGCCGCCGCGCCAGTTTCAGCGCCGCCTCGTTGACCTCCGCGCCGGAGTTGGCAAAGAACACGCGCTCCGCGAACGTGAGGTCTATCAGCCGCTGCGCCAATCCGATGGCTGGCCGGTTGGTGAGCAGGTTGCTCACATGCCAGAATTTTCCCGCCTGTTCCGTCAGGGCCTCCACCAGCGCCGGGTGGGCATGGCCGAGCGCGCTCACCGCGATGCCCGCCGCCAGGTCGAGATAGGATTTGCCGTCGGTATCCCAGAGCACCGAGCCTTCGCCCCGGTCCGGGATGAGGGCCATGGGCGCATAGTTCGGGACCATGACCTGGTCATAGACCTCCCGGTCGGTTGTGCCGGGGCGGTCCGGGCTCTTTTCGCCGAGCGCTTCGGCGGTCTGCACTGCCATGGGTATTACGTTGATAGAGAATGCCGTTTTGGGAGTGGTATTCTAACGGGTTCATCTGCAAAATATCAGGCACAATATCTTGAATTGCCGGAGATTTTTCGGCAATCGGCGTTTCCCCATTCCGTAGAACACCCCGAGCATCATGTCAGAAGAAATCGTCGAACGCGAATCCATGGAAGTGGATGTCGTCATCGTGGGCGGGGGGCCGGCCGGCCTTGCCGCCGCCTGCCGGCTCATGCAGCTGGCCGGCGAACGGGAACAGGAGATCAGCGTGGTGCTGCTGGAGAAGGGTTCCGAGGTCGGTGCCCATATCCTGTCCGGCGCGGTGTTCGAACCACGGGCGCTCAATGAGCTCTTCCCGGACTGGAAGGACCGCGGCGCCCCCCTCGATACGCCGGTGACCAGGGACCGGGTCCTGATGTTCCGCAACGCCAGCAAGGCCTTCGACATGCCGCACTGGATGCATCCGAAACCCATGCGCAATGACGGCAACTACATCATCAGCCTCGGCGATGTCTGCCGCTGGCTGGGGGAGCAGGCGGAGTCCCTCGGAGTGGAGGTTTTCCCGGGATTCCCTGCATCCGAAGTGCTGTTCCACGAGGACGGCTCGATCAAGGGCGTGGCCACCGGCGAGATGGGGCGCGGCAGGGACGGTACCGCCAAGGCTTCCTACGAACCCGGTATGGAACTGCACGCCAGGGTGACCCTGTTCGCCGAGGGCTGCCGCGGCCATCTCGGCAAGCAGCTCATCCGGCACTTCGGACTTGACGAGGGCCGCGATACCCAGCATTACGCCATCGGCATCAAGGAGCTCTGGAAAATCGACCCATCCAGGCACCAGCCGGGGCTGGTGCTCCACGGCGCCGGATGGCCCCTGAACGAATCGGGCTCCACCGGCGGATCGTTCCTCTACCATCTTGGCGAGGACCTGGTGTCCATGGGCCTGATCACGGACCTGTCCTACAGCAATCCGCACGTCTCCCCGTTCGACGAATTGCAGCGCTTCAAGCAACACCCGGAAATCCGGGAGCATCTCGAGGGCGGCGAACGCATCGCCTACGGCGCCCGGGCGATCACCAAGGGCGGCCTGAACGCCCTGCCGAAAATGGTCATGCCCGGCGGCCTGCTGATCGGCTGTGACGCGGGCACCCTGAATTTCTCCAAGATCAAGGGCTCCCACACTGCCATGAAATCCGGCATGCTGGCCGCGGAAACGGTGGCGGATGTCCTTGCGGGCAATGCATCGCTCAAGGACTACGAATCCCGGTTCAGGGACTCCTGGCTCCACCAGGAGCTTCACCGGTCACGCAATTTCGGCGCGGCCATCCACAAGTTCGGCACGTGGATTGGCGGCTCCTGGAACTACATCGAGCAGAACATCTTCGGCGGCCGGCTGCCCGTCACGCTGAAGGATCCGAAACCGGATCACGAGGCACTGCGCCCCGCCGGCGAGTGCAAGACCATCCCCTATCCCAAGCCCGACGGGGTGATCACCTTCGACAAGACCTCCTCCGTCTACCTGTCCAGCACCAACCACGAGGAGGACCAGCCGGTCCACCTCCGCCTGGCCGAGCCGGAACGGGCGGTACCCGTCAATTTCGAGCGCTACGGCGGTCCGGAAGAACGGTTCTGCCCGGCCGGGGTGTATGAATACGTCGATAAAGACAGTGCGCCGGAGCTGCGCATCAACGCCCAGAACTGCGTGCACTGCAAGACATGCGACATCAAGGACCCGACGGAAAACATCACCTGGGTCTCGCCTGAAGGCACGGGGGGGCCGAACTACACCGGGATGTAGTCCCGGCAAGCGGCCCGGCGCCCTGGGCCGGCTGCCCGGGTCGGCAAGGCAGCAGGGATGGATTCTTCGATACGGTCCCGGATCGACGGCCTGTCAGTCAACCCACAGGCGTGCATTGAAGAACATCCGCATCCAGGGACTGTCCTCGCCCCAGGAGTCCGGATGCCAGGAATTCGTCACCGTGCGGAACACCCGCTCGGGGTGCGGCATCATGATGGTGACGCGCCCGTCCGCGTTGGTCAGTCCGGTGATGCCGGCGGGTGAGCCGTTGGGATTCAGGGGATAGGTTTCCGTGACCCGGTGACGGTTGTCGACGAAACGCATGACCACCTGCCCCGATTCCTCCAGTCCCTGCAGGCGCTCGGGGGATTCCATCCAGACCCTGCCCTCCCCGTGGGCGACGGACACCGGCAGTCTCGCCCCCGCCATGCCCCGCAGCAGCATGGAACGGTCCGACTCCACCGCCACGGTCACAAACCGGGCCTCGTACTGCTCCGAAGCGTTGCGCACGAACCCGGGCCAGTCATCCGTTCCGGGAATCAGCTCGCGAATCGCGGCCATCATCTGGCAGCCATTGCAGACCCCGAGGGCGAAAGTGTCCGGACGATGAAAGAAGGCGGCGAACTGCTCGCGCAGGGCGGCATTGAACAGGATCGACTTGGCCCAGCCCTCCCCCGCACCCAGAACATCGCCGTAGGAAAATCCCCCGCATGCGGCAAGCCCGCGGAAGTCATCCAGAGCAGCCCCTTCGGCGAGATCCGTCATGGCGAGGTCCACGGTCTCGAATCCCGCGCGGTCGAATGCCGCCGCCATCTCGAGTTGCCCGTTCACACCCTGCTCCCGCAGGATCGCCACCCGGGGCCTCGCCCTGCCCGTGATTGCGGGCGCCTGGCGGGGGTCCCGAGGCAAAACGGGGCGGATTCCGGGATCGTCGAGGTCGAATATCCGGTCGTATTCCTCCCGGGCGCAGCGGGGATTGTCCCGCAGGGACTGCATGTGGAAGGTCACGGAGGACCAGGACCGGTGGAGCGCGTTCCGCTCAAGGAACAACAGTTCCGTGCCGCCGGACCGGATCCTGATCGCATTTCCCGCCACGGGCCGGCCGAGAGGTACGGACACGTCCGACAAACCCCACCGGGACAGCGTCCGGAGGAATTCGTCCCTCGATCCCCCGGGGACCTGGACCACCATCCCGAGCTCCTCGCTGAACAGCCGCCCGAAGGGGTCTCCGGGGGGCAGATCGATCTCGAGGCCGCAGCGGGAAGCGAAGCACATCTCCGCCAGCGTGGCAGCGAGGCCTCCGTCGGACCGGTCATGGCAGGCGATGGCCAGGCCCTCCTCCCGCAAGGTCTGCATGACGCGGAGAAAGGCCTTCAGCAGGTCCGCGTCCACGTCCGGGGCGACGTCGCCCATCTGCCCGGTGACCTGCGCCAGCACGGATCCGCCGAGCCGGTTCTGCCCGGCGCCCAGGTCGATGAGCCACAGCTCCGACTGTCCATCCGGGACAAGCAGCGGGGTCAGTGTCCGCCGCACGTCCGGGACGGGGGAAAACGCGGTGATGACCAGGGAAAGCGGCGCGACCACCTTGTGTTCCCGGCCCTGCTCCTGCCAGCGTGTCGTCATGGACATGGAATCCTTGCCCACGGGTATGGATATGCCGAGGGCCGGGCAAAGCTCCATGGCAACCGCCTCCACGGTCCGGTACAGCGCCGCATCCTGGCCCGGCTCGCCGGCAGCCACCATCCAGTTGGCGGACAGCTTGATCCCGCTGCCGTCGCCGATGTCCGCGGCCGACAGGTTGGTCAGGGCCTCGCCGATGGCCATGCGCCCGCTGGCAGGCCCATCGATCACCGCCAGCGGTGTCCGCTCGCCAATGGCCATCGCCTCCCCGGTGCAACCCTGGTACCCGCTCAGTGTGACCGCAACGTCCGCCACCGGGACCTGCCAGGGCCCCACCATCTGGTCCCGCGCGATCAGGCCGGACACGCTGCGGTCCCCGATGGTCACCAGGAAGGTCTTGTCCGCCACCGGGGGAAAAGAGAGCACCCGGTGAAACGCCTCCTCCAGGGACAGCCCGGCAGTGTCCACGGGCACGGCGCCGGCAGCCGCGCTTTGGACATCGCGCCGCATTTTCGGCGGCAACCCGAACAGCAGGGACATGGGCAGGCCGATGGGGTCGGGCAGGGATCCGGCGAAATGGCTGTCGGCGAGCCTGAGTTCCTCCGCCGCGGTGGCCTCCCCCGCGAGGGCGTACAGGCAGCGTTCGCGCCGGCAGATGTCGGCGAATTCATCCAGACGGTCCGGCCTCACCGCCAGCACGTAACGCTCCTGGGATTCGTTGCACCACACCTGCATGGGGGACATGCCGGGCTCGTCAATGAGCAGGGAGCGCAGTTCGAAGCGGCCGCCGCGGCCCGCATCGTGCAGCAGTTCGGGCAGGGCGTTGGAAAGCCCCCCCGCGCCCACGTCATGGATGGAAAGTATCGGGTTCTGCTCCCCCAGGGCGCAGCAGCTGTCGATCACCTCCTGGCACCGGCGCTGCATCTCCGGGTTGCCCCGCTGCACGGAAGCATAGTCCAGCGCCTCGGAACTGCTGCCGGTCGCCACGCTGGAAGCCGCCCCGCCGCCAAGGCCGATCAGCATGGCCGGCCCCCCCAGCACCACGATGGGGGCACCCGGCGGGATGTCCGCCTTGTGGATGTGGCCCGGGCGGATGCTGCCGAGGCCGCCGGCGAGCATGATGGGCTTGTGGTAGCCGAGGCGTTCGCGGGGTGCCCCGGCAGGCTGCTCGAAGGTCCGGAAGTAGCCGCAGATGTTTGGGCGGCCGAACTCGTTGTTGAACGCCGCCGCGCCGACGGGCCCCTCGAGCATGATCTGCAGTGGACTTGCGATTCTCGCCGGCCGGGATTCCTCCATTTCCCAGGGACGCCGGTATCCGGGAATCCGCAGGTGGGACACGGAGAAGCCCGCCAGCCCGGCCTTGGGCTTCCCGCCGCGGCCGGCCGCGCCCTCGTCCCGGATTTCGCCGCCGGCACCCGTGGAGGCGCCGGGAAAGGGTGAAATCCCCGTGGGATGATTGTGCGTCTCCACCTTGGCGGTCAGGTGGATCTCCTCGTCGTGGTACCGGTAGACCCGGTCCCGGCCGTCCGGCTGGAATCGCCTCGCCGGGTGGCCCTCCAGGATGGCGGCGTTGTCGGCATAGGCCACCAGGGTCCCGCCCGGACTTCGCTTGTGGGTGGTGCGGATCATGGAAAAGAGGGATTGATCCCGGCGTTCACCGTCCACGGTCCAGTCCGCGTTGAAGATCTTGTGCCGGCAGTGCTCCGAATTCACCTGGGCGAACATCATCAGCTCCACGTCCGTGGGATTGCGTCCGAGTTCTCGGAACCGCTCGAGCAGGTAATCCATCTCGGCCGCGCTGAGGGCAAAGCCCTGGGTCCGGTCGGCCTCCTCCAGCGCAGCCCGCCCGCCGCCGAGAATGTCGACCTCATTCAGTGGCGCCGGCTCTTTCCTGGTGAACAGCGCGGCGGCCCCGGCCACGTCGTGAAGCAGCGATTCGAGCATTGGGTCGAACAGGATTCCCGCCAGGGAGGCGTCCGGCATTCCGTCCGGGGATTCGTCCGGCGGTTCGTCGGAGTACAGCTGCCAGTGAATGCCGCGCTCGACCCGCTCGACCGACCGGATCCCGCAATGATGCACGATATCCGTGGCCTTGGTCGCCCACGGCGAGATGGTGCCGATACGGGGCACGGTGTAGCGATGCACGACGTGCGCGACGGGATCGGTCGGATGGCCGACGCCATGGCCGTAGTCCAGCAGCCCCTCCAGGATCGCACGGTCCCGGTCCTCAAGAACAGCGCCCGGCGCCAGGTTGACCAGGTGGATGAAACGCGCCTCCAGCGCCTCGATGCCCGGGACGGCGACCCCCAGGAGTTCGGCGAGCTTCCGCTTGCGGAAGTCCGACAGGGCAATGGCGCCGTAGACCTGGATCATTCCGGGTACATCACGCGGACACGGTTGCAGGTTCCGCCCCGCCCTTGCACGCCGGGCTCCGGCAGCCGGTCACGGGGCAGGGCCAGGCGAATTCGGGCCCGAAAGTTCAGTCAATCACGCCCGCACGCCGCATCGCCGCTTCCACGGGCCCGTGGTATTCCTCCGACAGCCAGGTCAGGGGCAGGCGGATGCCGGCCGGGATCAGGCCCATCCGGTGCAGCGCCCATTTCGTCGGAATCGGGTTCGACTCGAGAAACAGGCCCCGGTGCAGCCCGTCGAGCTCGTCATTCAGGCGGTCGGCGGTTTCGTGGTCCCCCTCCAGGGCGGCGGCGCACATGGCATGCATCTTCGCCGGGGCCACGTTGGCCGTCACGGAAATGCAGCCTTGCCCGCCGGCCTTCATGAAATCCAGGGAACTGACGTCCTCGCCGGAATACAGCGAGAAATCGGACGGGCAGCGGGCACGGAAATCCGCCACTCTCGGAATGTCCGAGGTGGCGTCCTTGATCCCGACGATGTTGTCCACTTCCGACAGCCTGACCACGGTGTCGTTGTGCATGTCCAGGGAGGTCCTCCCCGGGACGTTGTAGAGGATCTGCGGCACGTCCACCCGCTCGGCGATCAGGCTGAAGTGGCGATAGAGTCCTTCCTGGGTGGGCTTGTTGTAGTAGGGCACCACCAGCAGGCAGGCCGCGATATCCAGTTCGGCAGCGCGTTCCGTCAGTTCCAGCGCCTCGCTGGTGGAGTTGCCGCCGGTGCCCGCGACCACGGGAATCCGGCCCGCGACGAACTCCACCGTCCGGGCGATGACCTCGATCTGTTCCGGGATGTCCAGGGTGGCGGATTCGCCGGTGGTGCCCACCGAGATAATGCCATCGGTGCCGCTGTCCACGTGGAAGTCCACCAGCTTCTTCAGGCCGTCGAAATCCAAACTTCCATCGTCCAGCATGGGGGTGGCGAGGGCGACCAGACTGCCTGTGATCATTTCGATGCCGTCACGGGGTTTGAGGAGGAGACTTGGATGGTATCGCCTGCCCCCTGCACAAACAAGGCCCGGCGTTCGGGCATGTGGAGAGCAAATAAACTGTCCGGTCCGGTAGCACGCGGTCTGTCCGGTTTCAGAGGCATGAAATGTATGCGCCATTTGACGGGCGCGGTGGCTTGATCACCGGACACCGGATCGCATATAAGGAGGATCGTTCACCCACTGCCCCGCCAAGATGCCCAAGGCCCATCACGAATACCCGGTGCTGGACATCGGACTTTTGCTCTGTGACGATGTTCCGGAGGATGGCCGCGAACGGTTCGGCGACTACGCCGGCATGTTTTCCAGGGCGATCTCGGCCGTGGACCAGGACATCCGGCTGACCCCGTACGATGCCTACCTCGGCGAGCTCCCCCCGCGCCCGGAAGATCATGCGGGATACCTGATCTCGGGTTCCGGGGCCAGCGTGTTCGAGGACAAGGCGTGGATCAGGGACACCATGGAATTCGTCCGCCGGTGCCAGGATGCCCGGATCAGGGTGGTGGGGATCTGCTTCGGCCACCAGCTGATCGCCCACGCCCTGGGCGGCAGAACCGTCCGCGCGGACAACGGCTGGGGCTTCGGGATACACAGTGCCCGCCTGACCGACAACCCGGACTGGATCGGCTCCGACGATCCCGAATTCAGACTGGTGGTGATCCACCAGGACCAGGTCGATGTGCTGCCGCCGGGATTCAGCACCGTCGCCAGCAACGATTTCTGTCCGCACAGCGTGATCACCGATCATGACCTGATGCTGGGGATCCAGGGCCACCCCGAGTTCAGCAAGGAATATTGCGCCTACCGGGCGGACTTCCGGCGTGATCTCATCGGCGAGGCCAAGTACCGGGAGACCATGGAACAGCTGGCCAACAACGACACCCAGTCCGGTGACGTCTTTGGCTGGGTGAGCCGGTTTTTCCGCAGGGCGGCCTGAACGGGCGTGGCCCGTGTCTTCCTGCTGCGCCACGGCGCCACGCCCTGGAACGAGCAGCGGCGCATCCAGGGCCGGGCGGATATTGGACTGGCGAGTGACACGATCGTATCCCTGAGGCAGCAGCGCATACCCGCCGGCTGGCTGGACCTGCCGTGGTTCACCAGTCCGCAGCTTCGCTGCAGCCAGACCGCCTGCCTGCTAGGCGCCGCGGACGCCGCACCCGCCGAAGCGCTCCGGGAGATGCACTGGGGCGAATTCGAGGGGCTGACCCTGGAAAGGGTGAACGCCGAGATCGAGAGACTGGGGCTCCGGCCCGGGCGCGGCCTGGACCTCCTGCCGCCGGGCGGCGAAAGCCCGCGCATGGTCAGGGGCCGACTCCGCCGCTGGCTCGTGGACCTGCCCGAGGAGACCGGGGACCTGGTGGCGGTTACCCACAAGGGCGTGATCCGCGCGGCTCTCAGCCTGGCCACGGGATGGGACATGATGTCCCCGTTCCCGCGCCCGGTCCGATGGCAGCTGCCGCATCGGTTCGAACTCGGCCCCGGCGGGGCGTTCCGCCTTGACCGGTTGAACTGCCGCTGGCGGGAAGCGCCGCGCTGACTTTTGAACGTTGCGGTGAAGCTGCTACACTGCCGCGATACGCTAACCACCGCAATAACGCCATGATCGTCGAACAGGTCTGGACCGGTAACGCCTACCGCAATTTCAATTATCTCATCGCCTGTCCCGAGACCGGGGAGGCCCTCGCCATCGACCCCCTTGATCATCGCAAGTGCCTGGGTCATGCGCGCGACCAGGGCTGGAACATCACCCAGGTCCTGAACACCCACCACCACGGGGACCACATCGGGGGCAACGCCAAGGTCATTGCGGCCACCGGGGCGAAGCTGCTCGCCCATGACGGCGCCCGCGACGCCATTCCCGGAATCGACACGGGACTCGGGGCCGGGGACGTGGTCAGGGTGGGCAAAACGGTTGATCTCGAGGTACTGGACACGCCCGGGCACACCATGAGCCACATCTGCCTGCTGTCACGGACGGATACTCCCGCCCTGTTCTGCGGCGACACCCTCTTCAATGCCGGCGCCGGCAACTGCCACAGCGGCGGGCATCCGGTGGAGCTGTACCAGACCTTCGTGCGGCAACTGGCGGCGCTCGACGAACGCACCCGGATTTATCCCGGCCACGACTACCTGGAGAACAACCTGCGCTTTACCCTTGACCGCGAGCCCAACAACCGAAAGGCCCGGGAGCTGCTGGACTCGAACCCGAACTCGGACCCCGCCGACGCCGTGGTCACCACCATTGGCCAGGAAAAGGAAATCAACACATTTTTCCGCCTGGAGAATCCCGAGGTCATCGCCCGCCTTTATGAGGTTTTCCCGGACATCGGCCCGAATCCCGATGCCCGCACCGTGTTCGTGAAACTGAGGCAGCTGCGAAACGACTGGTAGGCGCGGCGGGAGGGGCCGCACCGGGAACTCCACCGGCTGCGTATACGGCCTAATCGCTCAGGGCGATGTTGTCCCGGTGGATCATTTCGATCTCGCCGGCGTAACCCAGTATGGTTTCGATCTGGTCGCTGGGCTTCCCGGCAATACGGCTGGCTTCCACCGCGCTGTAGTTCACCAGCCCCCGCGCCACCTCCCGGCCCTCGAGATCCACGCAAAGGACGATCTCACCCCGGCCGAAGAGCCCGCTGACTTCCTTGACCCCGATCGGCAGCAGGCTGCGCCCCGACTCTCTAAGCACGTGAACAGCGCCGTCGTCCAGCACCAGGCGGCCGTTCCCCCGGAGCTGGCCCGCGAGCCACTGCTTGCGCGCCACCATGCGGCTGTTGCCCGGACGCAGGTACGTCCCGAGTTCCTCGCCGGCGTGCAGCCGCAGCAGGACGTCCGGCGTCCGCCCACCCGCAATCACGGTGGCGGCCCCGGACCTTGCCGCCTTGCGGGCGGCTCCCACCTTGGTCAGCATGCCGCCCCTGCCGAACCCCTGGGCCGGCCCCGCATGCCGGGCCAGTGACGGATCATCGACTCTGCCCTCCCCGATCAGCCTGGCGTCCGGGTTGCTGCGCGGGTCGCTGTCGAACAGGCCCTCCTGATCGGTGAGTATCAACAGGGAATCCGCTTCCACCAGGTTGGCCACCAGTGCCGCCAGGGTGTCGTTGTCGCCGAACCGGATCTCGTCGTTCACCACCGTGTCGTTTTCGTTGACGACAGGAACCGCTCCGAGCTTGAGCAATGCCCTGAGGGTGCTGCGCGCGTTGAGATAACGCTCGCGGTTGGCGAGGTCCGCGTGGGTCAGCAGTACCTGCGCCGTCAGGATGCCGAACTGCTTGAACGCACCCTCATATGCCTGCACCAGCCCCATCTGGCCCACCGCCGCCGCGGCCTGGAGCTGATGGATCTCCCGGGGCCGGGCATTCCATCCGAGCCGCTGCACGCCCACCCCGATGGAGCCGGATGACACCAGCACGATATGCATGCCCTCCTGCTTCAGGGCGGCGATTTGCCGCACCCATTCGTCAATGGCGGACTGGTCCAGCCCGTTGTCCATGTCGGTCAGCAGGGACGT
>JAJDTE010000079.1:0-6909 GCA_022827325.1 Gammaproteobacteria bacterium
CTGCGCGAAGCGATGGGCGAAGAGCTGATGGACGCCTACTGCAAGCTGAAGCTGGAACAGTGGAATGACTTCACCCGGTCCATCACGCAGTGGGAGCGGGACAACACCCTGGATTGCTGAGGGGCTGACAGGGCAGGGCCAAGCTTCCGCCGTACTCTTTCGGAGCGGCCCGCCACTGTCGGGGGCCTCCAGGCGGCCGCGTCTCAGAACAGTCCCCGCAGAACCGATACGACCCGGTCCACTTCTCCTGCCGTGTTGTAGTGCCCGAAGCTGAACCTGAGGACGCCGTCGTCCGGGTCCCTGATGCCGGCGTTCTCAAGGAGCCGCCTGGCATAGAAATGCCCGTGACCGGCGGCGATGTCCGCCCGGCCGAGCGCCGCGGACATCGCGGACGACGGCATGCGGTCGCAGAACAGCGCGATATTCGCCTCCCGCCCTTCCATGCGGGTCCGCCCCAGTATCCTGAGGGGCAGATCCGAAATGCCGTCGAGCAGCCTCTGGCAGAGGACCGTCTCATGGGCATGCATCAGCGAGGACACCGCCTGGGTGCGGGCGTACAGGCTGCCCCGGTCGTGGCCGTAGTGGTGGCTGTGGGATGCCGCAAAATAGTCGCCGAGGCCCGCCAGGGCGGCGATGGAGGCGTGGTCCGGCCCGGCGGCGTCGAAGCGCTTCTCCGGGTACCCGGCATTGAAGTAGTGGCACTGCGGGTCCAGCGCCCCGGCGAAGTCCGGCGAGACGTACATGATGCCGAGGTGCGGGGCATAGGTCTTGTAGGTGCTGAAACAGTAGGCGTCGGGCTCGAGCGAAGGGATGTCCGGCCAGGAATGGGGGGCAACGGAGACACCGTCCAGGACGACCCGTATTCCCAGGGGGCGCGCCTGGCGGATCACGTCCGCCACGGGGTTGACGGTGCCGACGACGTTGGAGCCGTGGGTCATGCACAGGATCCGGACCTTTCCGTCCAGCAGGGGATGCAACTGCTCAAGCTTCAGTTCCCCGTCCCCGTCCACCGGCCAGGTGCGAAGCTCGGCGCCGCTGCGCCGGCAGAGCCGCTCCCAGGCGCCGATATTGGCCTCGTGGTCCTGGCCCGTGACGATCACGGCGCTGCCCGGCGTCACCAGGCCGGCGGCGGCCAGGGCCAGGGTGTTGATGTTCTGGGTGGTGGACGGACCGATGGTGACGGCGCCGGCGTCGACCCCGAGCAGATCCGCCATCACCTGGCGCCCCAGGTCCATCTGTTCTCCGGCCGCCCGGCAGATTTCGCTGGCGCCGTAGGGCTGCACCTTGTTTTCGGTGTAGAACCGGATGTAGCGTTCAAGCACCTGGCCCACCACGTAGCTGCCGCCGGCATTCTCGAAAAAGGCGGTTCTGGCGGGCAGGGGCTGCTGGAAGGCCGGGAAGCAGCTGCGGACGAATTCGACGTCGAGGACGGTCATGGCTGGCGCGATATCGGAATACCGGGCGGAGTCTGTGGAAATCGACCAGTGGTGTCAATCCGGGCCGCCCGGGCGGGATCCGGTCCCCGGCAACATCCCTCCCGCGCGGAATTCCAGGGTTCGCCCGGAACCCGGCGGTATCGGGGTGCCCCGGTTTGTCCCGCAGTTACCCGTTTGCGGCCCGGATGATTTACAATCCTTGGGCGAGAGGCCAGAACATCTATGGCGGTGAAGACCGGTCTCCCTGGTGGCGATAGGTTGTGAACCCGGTCAGGTCCGGAAGGAAGCAGCCGTAGCAGCCGATTCGGGTGCCAGGGTCAGGCTGGTCGGAGCCGCCACCTCTCGGACAGGCTGCAATGCCTTGCCCTTCAGATGCCGGATCCCTGTTCCCGCCTGAAATCAACCGCTTCGGAACCCTGGACAACCACATCGCCATTTCGCCAACTCCATGAGTTACCAGGCCCTGGCAAGAAAATGGCGACCCCAGACCTTCTCCGAGGTGATCGGCCAGGAACATGTCGTGTCCGCCCTGGCCAATGCGCTGGAATCCGGCCGCGTGCATCACGCCTACCTGTTCACGGGCACCCGTGGCGTCGGCAAGACCACGCTGGCCCGGATCCTCGCCAAGGCGCTCAACTGCGAGACCGGCATCACGCCCGCGCCCTGCGGGGAATGCACCGCCTGCGCCGGCATCACCCAGGGCAGCTACGTCGACCTGATCGAGGTGGACGCCGCCTCCCGGACCAAGGTGGAGGACACCCGGGAGATCCTTGAGAACGTCCAGTACGCCCCGACCGTGGGACGCTCCAAGATCTATCTCATCGACGAGGTGCACATGCTCTCGGGCCACAGCTTCAACGCGCTCCTGAAAACCCTGGAGGAGCCGCCGGGCCACGTCAAGTTCCTCCTTGCCACCACGGATCCGCAGAAGCTTCCGCCCACCATCCTGTCGCGCTGCATCCAGTTCAACCTGCGGGCCATGGACATCCAGCAGCTCCAGGATCACCTCGGGCGCATCCTCGAGGCGGAGGACATCCCCTTCGATGCCGAGGGACTGCAGGTGCTGGCACGCTCGGCGGACGGCAGTGTGCGGGACGCCCTGAGCCTGCTGGACCAGGCCATCGCGCACGGCAACGGGGAAGTGCGGACGGACCGGGTGCGCGTCATGCTGGGCATGATCGACGAGCAGTTCACCCTGGACCTGCTCCGGGCCGTGGCGGCCCGTGACGGAGCGGCGGTGCTCGCGACGGTCGCCGGGATGGCCGGCCGCGCGGTGGATTTCCGGGCGGCGCTGGATGACGTGCTCGCTGCACTGCACAACGCGGCGCTCCACCAGGTAAATCCCGAGGTCCTGACCTGGAAGGGAGCGGATCCCGGGCCGGCGGCGGAACTGGCCGCCCTGGCCGATCCCGAACTGCTGCAGCTGTTCTACCAGGTCGCCCTGGTGGGCAAGCGCGACCTTTCCCTGGCGCCGGACCCGCGCTCGGGCTTCGAGATGACGCTGCTCAGGATGGCGGTTTTCCAGCCAGGGGACGGGGCGCCGGATGATCCGGGGACGGCGGGGGACACCCCGCATTCCGGCCCGGCCCGGCGGGACGGGCGCCCGGAAGACCCGAAAGGGGAGGCCGGGGCCGCCATGCAGGACCGGGGCGCCGGCGGAAACGGCAGGGACGACCACCCGGTTCCGGAACGCGCTGCCGGTCCCGGCGGTCCTGCCGCTGCCCACGGAACCACGACCCCCCCGGATCCTGGTACCGTTGAGGCGGTCACGGACACGGGCCCTGACGCGGAGGAGGCGGTCCCGGCAAGTGACCCGGCGCCGCCGGCTTCCGGCGGCGCCATCGATACGGCCGACGGCTGGGCCGCCTTCGCTGACGGCAGCGACCTCGCCGGGCTCACCCGGGAACTGGTGATGAACATGGTGCCGGTGAGGCTCGAGGGTGACACCCTGGAGCTGGTGCTGGCCGACGCCCCCGAAAACCTGCTCAGGGAAGAGCGGGTGGCGAAGATCGAGCAACGGTGCAGCGAATATCTGGGCCGGACGCTGCGGCTCCAAGTGAGGACCGGGTCCCCGGAGAGGATTTCCGGGGAATCCCCGGCCAGGCGCCGGGAAGGGGAGCACCGGGAACGCCTGGCCAGGGCCGAGCAGACGTTTCGCGACGATCCCAACGTGCGCGACCTGATGGAACGTTTCGATGCGGAGGTGGTGCCGGATTCCGTCCGTCCGCCCCTGGAATGAACCCCGCCGGGAACGGTCCGGCCGTCGCCGGGCGCCGTTCCCGCCAACCTTGGAATGTACCGGGAGAACTACCGATGAAAGACCAACTCGGCAACCTGATGAAACAGGCCCAGGCAATGCAGGAAAACATGCAGAAGGCCCAGGCCGAACTGGCCGACACCGAAGTGACGGGGCAGTCCGGCGCGGGCATGGTGGAGATCGTGATGACCTGCCGTCACGACGTGCGCAAGGTGACCATCGACCCCGCCCTGATGTCCGACGACAGGGAAGTCCTGGAGGACCTGGTCGCCGCGGCGATGAACGATGCCGTGCGCAAGGTGGAGAAGACGGCCCAGGACAAGCTGGGCGGCCTGGCGTCGGGACTCAGCATCCCCGGCCTGAAGCTGCCGTTCTGAGGGAGCCCCGGGCCGTGGCCGATCCGCGCTCTGTCGAGGTCCTGAAGGAAGCCCTTCAGCGCTTGCCCGGCGTGGGACCGAAATCCGCCCAGCGGATGGCGTTCCACCTGCTCGAACGGGACCGGGACGGGGCCCGCCAGATCGGCGAGGCCATCCGTCATGCGCTCAGCAAGGTCAACCATTGCCGCCGCTGCAACAATTTCAGCGAAACCGAGCTGTGCCCGATCTGCGACTCTCCCCGCCGGGACGCGACCCGCGTTTGCGTGGTGGAAACGCCGGCGGACCTGGAAGCCATCGAGCAGACGGGGATCTACCAGGGCTCCTATTTCGTCCTCATGGGCAGCCTGTCCCCGCTTGACGACATCGGTCCGGACCAGCTCGGGGTGGACCGGCTGCTGGCGCGGGTGACGGAACTGCCGGTGGAGGAGCTCATCCTGGCGACCAACCTCACCGTGGAGGGGCAGGCCACGGCGGACTTCCTGATCGACCTGATGGCGTCCGTCGACATTCCGGTGACCCGTCTCGCCCGCGGGCTGCCCATGGGCGGCGAACTGGAATACATGGACCCCGGCACCCTGAACCAGGCCTTCGAGGGCAGGAAGCCGGTCCGGGACTGATGGGAAATCCGCAGGACGGGATGCAGCGCTACGCCGCCTGCGTCGAGTATTGCGGGGTGCGCTATGCCGGCTGGCAGCGGCAGAAGCACGCGCCCTCCGTGCAGGAGGCGGTGGAGCGGGCCATCAGCCGGGTGGCGGACTGCCGGGTCGGCGTGGTGGCCGCGGGAAGGACGGATACCGGCGTCCACGGCAGCGGCCAGATCCTCCATTTCGACACGCCCAACCTGCGCGAGGAAGTGAGCTGGCTGCGCGGCGTCAACACCTGGCTTCCCGACGACATCAGCCTGCTCTGGACCCGGCCGGTGGAGGGGGAATTCCACGCCCGCCACAAGGCCCTGGAGCGGCACTACCGCTACGTCATCCTGAACCGGGAGGTGAGCCCCTCCTATCTCCACGGCCGGGTGACCTGGTTCCGCTGGCCCCTGGATGTCGAGGCCATGCGCGCGGCGGCAGGGACCCTGCTGGGCACCCACGATTTCAGCGCCTTTCGGGCCGCGGGCTGCCAGTCGCTCAACCCGGTAAAGGAACTGCGCCGGCTGGATATCGGGCAGGCCGGGCAATGGATCTGGTTCGATGTCTCCGCCGACGGCTTCCTGCACCACATGGTGCGGAACCTGGTGGGCGTTCTGTGCGCCATCGGCCAGGGCGAGGCTCTGCCCGGCTGGGCGGCGGAGGTCCTCGCGTCACGGGACAGGAAACAGGGCGGAGTCACCTTTCCGCCGGACGGGCTGTATTTTAGCGGGGCGGACTACGCCCCCGACTGGGGACTGCCGCCGCCGCCGCCGGTGTGCCGATTTTGGTAGAATTCGCTCCCCTTTTCCGGCAGTCCCAGCGTGAACCCACCCCGACGCACCCGAATCAAGATCTGCGGCATGACAGGCCCGGATGCGGCCGCTTCCGCCGCCGCCGCGGGTGCGGACGCGGTCGGTCTGATCTTCCACGAGCCGAGCCACCGCCACCTGACGCTGGAACAGGCGGCGGCGATCCGGGGGGCGCTGCCGCCCATGGTGGACAGCGTGGCGGTGATGGTGAATCCCGATGCCGACTACGTGCGCGCCATCCTGGACAGGGTGGGGCCGTCCATGCTGCAGTTCCACGGGGAGGAGCCCGACGAGTACTGCGCCGGTTTCGGGCTGCCGTATCTGAAGACCATCCGGGTTTCGGGACAGACCGATCCCGCGTCCCGGGAACAGGACTATCCCCGCTGCCACGGCATACTGCTGGACACCTTCACCCCGGACAAGTATGGTGGCAGCGGGCTCCGTTTCGACTGGGGCAGGGCCGCCTACGGCGGGACCAAGCCGGTGTTCCTGGCGGGCGGCCTGGATGTGGACAATGTCCGGGAAGCCCTGGATACGGCCCGTCCCTACGGGGTGGATGTCAGCACCAGCCTGGAAACCGGCGGGGTCAAGGACCCGGACAAGGTCCTCGCGTTCTGCCGTCGGGTCCAGGCCCTGGACAATGCATAGGTTATATTCACATATTGGTTGAATAAATAATAATATCTATATGAGTTGGCTGGATAAAATCATTCCTCCAAAGATCCAGACCCGGACCGGCCTCGGCAAGCGCGGGGTGCCGGAAGGGCTGTGGAGCAAATGCGTGTCCTGCCAGGCGGTGCTGTACAAGGAGGAACTGAGCCTCAGCCTGCAGGTGTGCCCCAAGTGCGGACATCACATGCGGCTGGGCGGCCTGGAGCGCCTCGAGTCGTTCCTCGACGCCGACAGCCTCGTGGCCATCGGCGAGGATGTGGAACCCAAGGACATACTCAAGTTCCGGGACCAGAAACGCTATCGTGACCGGCTCGCCGAAGCCCGCAAGTCGAACCGGGCCAGCGAGGCGGTCGTCGGGGCGCACGGCACCCTCAAGGGCGCCCCGGTGGCGGCCCTGGCCTTCGATTTCTGCTTTCTCGGCGGTTCCATGGGTTCCGTGGTGGGAGAACGGTTCGTGCGTGCCGCGGATCACAGCCTTGAGCGCCGGGTGCCGCTGGTCTGTTTTTCCGCCTCCGGCGGTGCGCGCATGCAGGAGGCCCTTTACTCCCTCATGCAGATGGCCAAGACCACCGCCGCCATCGCCCGCAACCGGCGCGCAGGCATTCCCTTCATCTCCGTGCTCACCGACCCCACCATGGGCGGGGTGTCCGCCAGCCTTGCCATGCTGGGGGATGTCATCATCGCCGAACCCAATGCCCTGGTGGGGTTCGCGGGACCCCGGGTGATCGA
>JAJDTE010000227.1:0-14804 GCA_022827325.1 Gammaproteobacteria bacterium
GGGACAGAATGATGCGGATATTGTTATGTTGCGGAATAATCCAATGCATTGAAACGAATCAAAATTCCAGGATTTTCCGCAACATAATATTTTTACCAGTACAGGTTTGGGATAGTCGTGTTTCCACTTAATCTGGAGATACGATCATGTTCGAAGACCTATACACTGCCCCCAAGACCATAGAGCGCCACCGTTCTGCGCCCCTTCTTCAGGAACGGCTGGATTACCTCCGGCACTATGCGGAAGCTGGGGCCCGACCGAGCACATTGCGCGGTGTCGCCGATGACCAGATCACACTGATCCGCCTTCTGGACCTTCGTCCAGGTGATCGGGTGACCATCGCCGAGGTCAAGAGTGCGGTTGACAAATCAGGGTTTGGCCCTGACAGGCGTCAGAACCTGCGCGGCCGCTCAGTACGATGGCTTCGTTTCGCAGGCATGCTGGAGGAGGTCGAGGGCGAGCCAAGGCATGCGCACACGAAAGAAACCGGGATCTACGAGGCGTGGATGCGCGATGAACGCGGATGGTCCGAGGCGACGGTTAGGACCTACCTTTTTGCGGCCAATCGGTTTTTCGACAGGCTGGATGAGCGCGGAGTCAGCCTGGCAACGGTCGGATTCGAAGACATCGACCGGGAAGTTGCCAGTTGGCATGCACGGGGCTATCGCCGAGCCACTGTTCGTTCACGCGCCAATGCACTTCGTACATTCTTCCGATTCGCGGAAAGCCGGAACTGGTGCGCACAGGAGCTGTCCAGTGTGATCATGCCGCCGGACTTTCGTCCCGACGAGCCGATCCCGAGGGGATTGGAGCGGGAGGAAGTGGTGCGGCTGCTGGCCACCACCGAAGGCGACCGGCCGGCGGACGTTCGGGACCGTGCCATACTGATGCTGCTGGTCGCCTATGGCCTGCGTGCCGGAGAGGTCGCCGGCCTGCGGCTCGACGATTTCGACTGGAAGAATGAAACGCTCGATGTCCGCTGTCCCAAGGTGGGACGGACACACCGCTATCCGCTGTCCCGCGGTGTCGGGCAGGCGGTTCTCCGCTATCTGCGCGAGTTTCGGCCCCCGCGTCCCGAGCGAACGATATTTTTTTCATTGACAGCACCGATCCGCCCGCTGAGCAGAGCGGCGGTATCCTCCCTGGTGGGCAGGCGACTCCGCCGGCTTGGCGTCACCGGCAAATGTCTCGGTCCGCATGGATTGCGCCATAGCGCAGCGCAACGCCTGCTCGACCACGGCCTGTCGTTGAAGGAGGTCGGCGACTATCTCGGCCACAGCAGCCTCTCGGCCACGGCGGGCTACGCCAAGGTACAGCTCGGCGCCCTGCGCGAAGTCGCCGACATCGACCTGGAGGGCCTGGCATGACTCTCCGGAATGCAATCGACGAGTATGTCGCATGGCGCCGGCATCATGGCGCGAAGTTCCATACCCAGGCAGGGCGACTGAACTGGTTCACCAAACACGTCGGCAAGGACATCCATTGCGACGCCGTCGACAGCGCCGAGGTGCTCCGCTTTCTTGAACACCCCGGCCGGCTCACCCGGAGCCGGTCCGAAAAGTACAGCGCCCTGGACGGATTCTACCGGTACGCCATCAGCCGCGGCCATGCCACACGGTCACCACTGCCCCCACGGGACAGCGAGCCGAGGCCGCCCAAATTGGCATTGCCATACGTCTACTCACGCGAGGAACTGGTGCGCCTGTTCGGCGCCATCGCCCGTGTCTGCGAACACGCGCGCAAGCTCGACGCCCACACCATGCGGGCCCTGCTCCTGGTGCTCTATGGCGCGGGATTGCGATTCCGCGAGGCGCAGCAACTGACGCTCGACGATGTCGACCTGCCCGACGCGGTGCTGACCATCCGGGAATCGAAGTTCTACAAGTCCCGCCTCGTCCCGATCGGGCCGCAGCTCGTCGATGCCCTGGGAACCTACGCCGTCAGGCGGGTGGAACGTCCCCTGCCGGATGGCAGGGCCTCGACCTTCCTTGCCTACCTCGACGGCACTCCGTTGCGCGGGGCCGGCACCAGATCCGCGTTCACCAAAGTGCTCCGGGAGGCCGGCATCCATCACGACAGGGACGGAGTGTGGCAGACGCCGCGCATGCATGCGCTGCGGCACGCCGCGGCCGTCCATCGCCTGATAGCCTGGTATCGCCAGGGGGCCGACGTGCAGCGGCTGCTGCCGGCACTCTCCACATGGCTCGGCCATTCCAGTCTCGACGGCACCCAGGTGTACCTGTCGGCGACGCCGGATTTGCTGCACGAGGCCTCGGTCCGCTTCGACCGCCATGTCAACGGGGGTCGCGATGAGTAGGTTCACCACAGTCGGCTACTGGCTCAGGCGCTTCCTGACCGAGCACATCGTCACCGAACGCAACCTCGCCCGCAACACGCAGTTGAGCTACCGGGACACTTTTGAACTCCTGCTGCCCTTCATGGCCATGAAGGTCCGGAAAGTGATCGAGCGTCTCCTGCTGGACGACCTCACCGGCAAGCGAATACTGCAATTCCTCAGCCATCTCGAGGAAGAACGCGGCTGCACCCCCCAGACCCGCAACCAGCGCCTGGCGGCCATACGCGCCTTCGCCAGGTTCATCGCCAGCCGCGATCCGGCCCGGGTGGAATGGAGCGGTCATATCCGCGCGATCACCCTCAAGAAGGCAGCGCCCAAACCGATTGCCTGGCTGGACAGGGACGAAATGGCGGCGCTGCTGGAGGTGCCCGACCGGCGTACGCCGAGAGGCAGGGTGGAGTATGCCCTGCTCCTGTTCCTGTACAACTCCGGCGCCCGCGTCTCGGAAGCCGCGGGGCTGCTGGTGAAGGACCTGCAGATCGAACGCCGTGACGGGAAACATGCGCTCGTTTCCATTTGCGGCAAGGGCGGAAAGCACCGCCAGTGCCCGCTCTGGCCGCGGACCGGGCAGGTCCTTGCCGAACTTCTGCAGGGGCGGTCTCCGGACGATGCCGTCTTTCTCAGCCAACAGAAACGGCCATATACCCGATCCGGGATCTATCGCCTGGTCGAGCGCTGTGCCGCGAAGGTTCCGGCACTGTCCGGCAGAAAGATAACCCCGCACTGTGTGCGCCACTCGACCGCCTGCAACCTGCTCAAGGCGAAGGTCGACCTGAGCACGATCAAGACCTGGCTCGGCCATGCGAATCTGGAGACCACCAACATCTACGCTGAAATCGACCTTGAGAGGAAGGTGCAGGCGATGGAGTTGTGCGACGTGTCCGAGTCCGGGCCAACCAAGCCGTGGAAGGAGAGCAAGGGGCTGATGGCATTCCTCAAGTCATTGTAAAAATATTATGTTGCGGAAAAGCCTGGAATCTCGATTGGTTTCAATGCATTGGATTGTTCCGCAACATAACAATATCCGCATCATTCTGGATCAGATGCTGAATTCAACATCTGGGACAGTTCGTTGGCCTGCTCCAGGATCTCCTCCGGGGTCCTGTTGACGCCGAGGTCGATCACCTCGTAGCCGGCGCCCTCAAGCATCATGCCGACCAGGTTCTTGCCGATGTCATGCACATCGCCCTGTACCGTGGCCAGCATGACCCTGCCCTTCGGCGGTTTCCCGGAATCGGTGAGAACCGGTCTGACTTCCTCGAGCCCGGCCTTCATCGCGCGGGCGGCCATCAGCATCTCGGGCACGAAGATCCTGCCATCGGAGAACTCCTCGCCCACCTCGTCCATCGCGGCGATGAGCGCATCGTCGAGGATTTCGTGCACCGGGACGTTTTCCGACAGGGCCTTGCGGACGAGGCGGGCCGTTTCCTGGTCCTCATGATCCAGGACCGCGTCGAAAATGTCATCGAGCAGCTGTTCTTCGGGTGACGATTCAAGGGCTGCCGCCGCGGCAATGGCGGCCCGGCCGACGCCGGCCGTCGTCCTGGCGCCGTCGCCGCGCGCCCCGGGTGTTCCGGCGCGCCGCTGACCGGCCCACGGACGGTTGCCGGCCCGGAAATCCTTGCAGGCCTCGATCGCGATCCGCACGTTTTCGGCAGGGGTCACGGCAGACAGGGAACACAGGTACACGCAGCCCCTGCCGACTTCCTCGACCGCCTCCATGTACTCGTGGATGCGCATCCGGATCTCTGCTTCCGGCCCGTTCTGGAACACGTTGTTGTCGACGCCGAGCACCACCGGCAGGTCGTGTTCCTTGGCGTAGTCGATGACCGGCTGCACGCCGATCCTGTAGAGGTCGGGATCCTGGACCTTGAGGTACGGCGGGGTCGCACGCAGCTTCTGTTCCCAGAAACGATGCAGGTCCTCCGGATAGGAATCGCCCCACCAGTTATCGCAAATCGACGGCCTGATCGTCTGTTTCTGCAGGCGCTCGATATAGCCGAGAGCGAATTCGTCCAGCATGTCCTGGGTGATGAACGGCAGCGAGGCAACGGCATCGGACCCGTCCGCGACCGGCGCCTCGGGAAATTCCTCCAGGACCGCGTTCATGTACGGCGCGATCACCTCGTCAACGAGGAAGGCCATGAGCCTGTGCACGAATCTCGGGTTTTCCTGCATCTGGACGACAAGGTTCTCGAAGGTCATCACATGCGACGCCAGGGTGAACGGCGCGCAGTAGCAGGGGAACGGGGTCATGCCAGTCATGTCCCTGATCTCACGCATGATCTCGAAGACCATCGGCATGCGCCCCGAGGAATGGGGATCCGGGGGCCTGAGCCTGGCGATGTCCTTTTCCGTCCGGACGAGCGGTGTGGAATTCTCGATCGCCGGCGCCATGTCCCTGAAAGGGACGAAGCGGCATCCGAGCGCCTGGGCCTCGACATTGTAGACATCCCAGATGAATGACGGGGTGTCGAACCCGAAACGTTCGGTGGTCTCGCAGATGCCGCGGACGAACTTCCGCGCATCCGTATAGAACTCGTCGCCCGGGATTCCGCTTTCCCGCATCGCGAACTCGTGCATCTGCGCGATGAACGGCACTTCGGCTGCGCCTGTCATCATCGCCGCCGCCTGGCGTCTGACACCCTCCGAGAAGTCGAACTGTGGCATTGCTGGTGCCCCGACGTGTTTGGCCGGCCGTTACCCTGCCATAAAATTGGAACTATACAAATATCCATTTCACTGGTTACTATATATCCACTTTTGAATCGATAGCGCAGGATGGCAAAGCAAAAGGGCGGCGCGTTGCTGTCGACCTTCCGGTTGGCGGAAAGAAGCGGGATGCCGATCTACCGGCAACTGGAAAGCGGGATCCGCACGATGGTC
This sequence comes from Gammaproteobacteria bacterium, assembly GCA_022827325.1. Classification (GTDB taxonomy): domain Bacteria; phylum Pseudomonadota; class Gammaproteobacteria; order Arenicellales; family Poriferihabitantaceae; genus VYFG01. The sequence goes on from JAJDTE010000227.1 coordinate 5,243, forward strand.
CTCGACGGCCACCTGTCTGCCGGGGACCGTCTCCCGTCAAGCCGGCAGCTGGCCGCTGACCTCGGCATCTCACGCCAGACGGTCAAGAATGTCTTCGAGCAACTGGTCACCGAAGGATTTCTGGAATCGCGCCGGGGCTCGGGAACGTTCGTCGGCGATGTCGCCGTCACGCAACTGGCCCCGGAGATCCCGGGCGGCAGGATCGGGCGGGGCGGCAGCCAGGCCCCGCTGTCGAAGCGTGCACGCGCGATCGCGGCAACGAAGGCGACCACCCGGCTCGGCAGCGTTGCGGCCTTCCGCCCCGGGGTGCCGGCGCTTGACCTGTTTCCGCGCAGGACATGGTCCGCGGCCCATTCCCGGGTCATGCGAGGCGGGAAGGACACCCTGTTCGGCTACGGCCCGCCTGGCGGGCTGCCGGAACTGAAGCAGGCCATCCGGCTGCATGTGCGGGACCACCGGGGCATCCGGTGCGACGAGGACCAGATTGTGGTCACAGCCGGCGCACAGCAGGCGTTCGTGCTGATCGCCCTGACGCTGATCAAGAGCGGCTCGGTTGTCTGGTGTGAAGACCCGGGCCACATCGCCGTTCGGGATGCCATGCGCCTGCTCAGCGCGGACGTGAAGCACGTGCCGGTCGACAGGCACGGGTTCGATCTCGAATACGCACGGCAACGCCATCCGGGTGCCCGGCTGATCTTCGTCACGCCGTCGCACCAGCATCCCCTCGGCATCACCATGAGCCTCAACCGCAGGCTGGAACTGCTCGACAGCGCGCAGCAGCAGGGGGGCTGGATCGTGGAGGACGATTACGACAGCGAGTTCCGCTATGCCGAGCGGGCATTGCCGGCGATGCAGGCCCTGGACGGCAGCGGCCGGGTGCTCTATGTGGGCAGTTTTTCCAAGTCCCTGTTCCCTGCGCTCAGGATCGGCTACCTGATCAGTCCTCCGGGGCTGGTCGATGCCTTCACGGCAGCGCAGACGCTGCTGTCCCAGAACGTCTCGCCACTGCAGCAGCAGGTTCTGGCAAGCTTCATGCTCGACGGCAGTTTCAATGCGCATATCAGAAACATGTGCACCCTGTACCGGCGCCGGCGGGACCTGCTGGTGCAGGGGCTCAGGCAACACGCCGGCAGCTTCCTTGACATTGAACCATGCCTGGCGGGCATGCACCTGATCGGCTGGTTGCGGGATGGCACGGCGGATGAGCTCGGTGCCGTGGAGGTGATCCGGAGCGCCGGCATCGACTGCCTTCCCCTGTCGATCTATTGCGTGGAACAGGTCTTGCGGCCCGGCATACTGTTCGGATTCGCATGCGTTCCGGACAGCGATATCAATGCTGCAACCAGGGTGGTCGGCGCCGCAATGGCCGATGCACTGCATGGCGGGCGGTATCACGTCCCGCCCCGACAGCATTGAAATTTCCGGCTGTTCGGCCTGCCCGGCGGGAATTCAGCCGGTACAATCCGTCCGGGGCAGCGGCGGGACGATTTTCCGGGCCACCCCGCACCGGGCGGACAGGGTGACGGGTTCCCGCCGCGCCGTCTGCCGACCGATCAACCATTCCCATCGAATCAAGCATGAGCAACAGAAAATACAAGATCGCGGTCATCCCGGGGGATGGCATCGGCAAGGAGGTGATCCCGGTCGGGCAGCGTGCGGTGGAAGCCGTCGCCACCCGGTTCGGGTTCGAGGTGGCCTGGGAACCATTCGACTGGTCCTGCGAGCGCTATGCGAAATCCGGCACCATGATGCCCGCGGACGGCATCGACCAACTGAAGTCATGCGATGCGATCTACCTCGGTGCGGTGGGCTTTCCCGGGGTGCCGGACCACGTGTCCCTGTGGGGCCTTCTGATCCCCATACGCCGTCAGCTTGACCAGTACGCCAATATCCGCCCGGTCCGCCTGCTCCGGGGGATCACCTCGCCGCTGGCGGGGCGTGGGCCGGCGGATATCGATTTCGTCGTGGTGCGGGAGAACGTCGAGGGGGAATACTCGGAGATCGGGGGCCGTATCTTCGACGGAACCGACCGGGAGTTCGTTTCCCAGCAGATGATCTTCACCCGCCAGGGGGTCGACCGGATCATGCATTACGCCTTTCGGCTGGCGCAGAAACGCAGCCGCAAAAAGGTGACGTCGGCCACCAAGTCCAACGGAATCGTGCACACCATGCCCTTCTGGGACGAGCGCTTCCGGGCAGTCTCGGATGAGTACCCCGAAGTCGAGACCGACCAGTATCACATCGACATCCTGACGGCCCATTTCGTGCAGCACCCGGACTGGTTCGACGTGGTGGTGGGATCCAACCTGTTCGGCGACATCCTGTCCGATCTCGGGCCCGCGGTGGCCGGCTCCATCGGCATCGCCCCGGCGGCCAACATCAACCCCGAGCGGGCCTACCCCTCCATGTTCGAGCCGGTGCACGGTTCGGCGCCGGACATCGCCGGCGAGGGCATCGCCAACCCGGTGGCGGCCGTCTGGACCGCGGCGATGATGCTGGAACACCTGGGGGAGGAGCCGGCCGCGATGGTTCTCGAGGAGGCCATGGAATCCGCGCTCACCGACGCGGCCGCGCGGACGCGGGACCTCGGCGGCACCGCGGACACGGAAACCTGCGCCCGGGCGATGATCGACGCCGTGGGCTGAACCGCCGCCGGCGGTCCGGGGCGGCAAGGCCGCCGGGAGACTATGCCGGCGCCGCCCCCCAGGATTTCACGGCGGGGCCGAGCACTTCCGGGTCCGGCTCCACGCCGAGGCCTGCGCCCGGTGCGGCGAACATCAGGCCCCCCTCGCGGGCGGCGGGCAGGGGGACCGTGCGCCGGTTCACGAGATCGCCGATGTCCCAGACATAGAGCAGCCGGTCTGCCGGGGCGCTGTGCGCAAGGTGCAGTATGGCCGCCTGCATGATGTCCATGCCGCCGGCGCACTGTATGTGGTACGGAATGCCGAGCGCATCGCAGGCGTTGCGGATGGCCAGCGCCGGCGTGAGGCCGCCCACGCGGTCGATCTTGAGATTGAGGGCGCACAGAACGCCGTCGTTCCATGCCCGAACGACGGTCTCGAGGTCGAGGGCGCATTCGTCGAGCACCAGCGGCCTGCCGCAGGCATTGAACACGCTGCGGCATTCCGCGTAGCTCCGGCACGGCTGCTCGAAGTAGACATCGAGCGCGGCGGTCGCCCGCATCACCCGGATCGCCTCGTCCACCCGCCAGCCCCCGTTGGCGTCGAACTTGACCGATTCGCCGGTCCCGAGGCGTTCCCCGAGATATCGGAGGAAGGCGATGTCCGCTTCCGGCCGGCCACTGGCCTTGACGGAGAACTGGGTGCAGCCGTTTTCCCGGCCTGTGGCCATTGCCAGGTCCAGTGCCGGGCCCGGGTCCGGCGGAATCCACCCGGACGCCCTGACATGTTCGTTGATGCGGCCGCCGAACAGGTCATGCAGCGGCCTTTGGGCGCGCTTGCCGAGGATGTCCCAGCAGGCGATGTCGATTCCGCTCTTGACGTAGGGGTGTCCAAGAAGGTCCCGGTCCATCCGCCGGCGAATCTCCGAGACCCCGGAAGGATCCGCCCCCAGCAGTGCCGGGGCGAGTTCCCCGATCCCGGCCCGGGCGCCCTCGGCGAATCCCTCGAGATAGTTGGGGCCGAACGGGCAGGCCTCCCCCCAGCCGGTGATGCCGGCATCGGTGTCGACCCGAATCACGGTGCTGTCCAGCCGGTCCCACGTCCGGCCGCCGGACAGCCGGTAGGCGCCGTGGAAGGGAAGCTCGACGCGGTACAGGGAGATTGCGGTGATCAGCATGGCCCGGCGCCGTTTCCGTACACCGCGACCGGCTCCCCGAGCTGCCCCCGGTCGGGCGTGATGCCGAGACCGGGCCGGTCGTTGAGATGCAGCCTGCCCCGGCGCACCACGGGCGCATCCTGCGCGGTGGGCGGGCGTCCGCTCTGGAAATGATAGGACCCGAGCAGCCACTCTTCGGGGGTGTTCGCGGCCAGCTGCGCCTGGGCGGCGCGGGTGATCTCGCTGCCCGCGGTGTCCTCGATCCGCATCCTGATGCCGTGGGCGACGCAGAGGTCCCGCAGCACCCGTGCCTGGCTGAGCCCGCCTGCATGGGTGATCTTGATGACCAGGGCGTCCAGGGCATCGTCGCCGATCGCCCGGGCAAGATCCTGCGGGCCGTCGATGACCTCGTCCAGGATGAAGGGCTGGCGGCATTTGCCCCGCACGGTCAGGCTCTCCGCGTACGTGGCGCAGGGCTGTTCGATGTAACAGCGGATGCCGTCGAGGCTGGATATCACGTGGAGCGCATCCGCCTTCTTCCAGCCCCGGTTCGCGTCCGCCATGAAGATGCACCCGTCCCGGTCCCGTGACGCCAGTGCGTGGATGCGGGCGACATCCTCAGCCGGATCCCCGCCCACCTTGACCTGGAAATGACGGAACCCCTCCTGCATCTTCTGCTGCCAGGCCGCGACCATCGCCTCGGGGTCCGTCAGCGGAATGGAGATATACGCCGGGACACTGTCCGCCAGGCGCCCGCCCATGGCCTCGCTGACGGACAGGTCGCAGGACTGCCCGAGAAGGTCCCAGCAGGCGATGTCGATCGGGGCCTTGGCATGGGGATGGCCGTACAGGGCCTGGTCCATGACGTGGTTGATCCGTGCGATGGCGGTCGGATCCGTGCCGATCAGCCGGGGCGCGATCCGGCCGATGCCGGCGCGCACGCCGCCGGCGAAGGCCGGCAGGTAGAATCCGCCGATGGGACAGCTCTCGCCGAACCCGGAAAGGCCCGTGTCCGTGGCGACCTCCACCACCGTGCTTTCCAGGAAGGGCGGCGCCTCGCGCCCGATCCAGCGGCTGCCGAGAGGACGGTACGGAATCTTCACGAGGTAAACCAGAATCGAATGGATCTTCATCCCGTCTCCGCCCGGCATGTTCATCGGTTGCCGGCCGCCCCGGAACCGCACTGGATTCCGCGGGCAGCGAACAGGCTAGATATATGCGACCCGGAATCGCCGGTCAACCGCGTCGGCGTGGATTCGGGATTCCGGGACGGGGATGCGGGAACGGCCGGGGCGTGGCGCGGCTGCCTCCGGATTCCGGCCGCTCCCGCGCCCTTTCCCCGTTAGCAGCAGTTCTTGTGCACCACGATACGCCTGATCAGACGGTCCTTGTTGATCAGGAACACGATCTGCCAGGAGTCCTGGTCCTCGGACCGTGCGGTTTCGATCAGGTAGGTCGGCGTCATTTCCGTGACGTAGTACCCGCTGGAGTCGCCGAATAATTCGAGGATCTCCAGGCGGTGCATGCCGATGAAGCGGTCCTGCTGACCCAGCAGCGAGCAGGCCATTTCGGCCCTTGACCGCTCATCCTCGTCCGCGGCCCTGAATTCCTCGATGTCCAGGGGCAGGTCGCCCCAGCGCTGACAGACCTTGTGGGTATTCATGTATCCCCCGTGCAGGGACCAGAACGGCATGGCAACCACCACCAGGATGGGTGCCATGGCGCAAATGACCACTATCAGCAAATTCCACTTCATGGGAAATCCGGACCGCTTCCCGGATACGGCGTGTATCCGGGTCGGGGCGGGCCTGCAGGCAGCGGGCATCAGGCTGGCCACTGCCGGCATACCCCCCACATTCTCCTACTATCCCCCCGGCCGGGCACCCTGTCAATGGGCGCGGGCAGGGGGGTCGCCGTCGCTACGTCACGACCCCGCCGCCAAGCACCTGGTGCGCCTCGGTGTGAAGGCCAAGCCGGAGCGCCAGCAGCCGCAGTCTCTCGTGGAAGCCCTCGCGGCTCACGTTGCAGAGCTGCAGGAACCTGGCGGAATCCTCGAAACCGCCCCGTCCATGGAGCACGCGGTGGTTGTCGAAGATCACGGCTTCCCCTGCCTGGAGGACGAGATGGACCTGGTTGGTGCGCGCCATGACCAGTTCGCAGATCTGCCGGTAGGCGGCATAGTACCGGGGCACCAGATCCGGCGGCAGGTCCAGGGGCGCGGAGGCCCTGGTATGCAGGCGGATGCCGGATATGCAACCCTCGTCATCCAGGGAAAGGATCGGCATCCTTGCCTGCTGGTCAATGGCGTCGTCGTGGCGCCGGTGATAGGAATGGGCGTGCCCGGACAGCAGCGAGAAGGCGTCCGGGTCGGACCGGCGAAGTAGGGTCGCGCACTGGATGCCGTCGACGAAAACGGACTCGCCGGCCTTCTCGGCCGGGCGGATGCAGCCCAGGATGTTGAGTCCCGGGGGCGTGTACCGGAACGCCTCGTCGGTATGGGGCGGTACGGGCCGGAACGTGTTTCCCATGGTCCGCACCCTGCTCGAGGGCGTGAGGTCGAAGATTTCACCGTAGGATGTATCCGCACCCATCTCCCCGACCAGGGCGGCGACATCCCGGATGAACCCCGGCTTGGCGGGGGCGCCGCGAACGACCACCAGGCCGAAGTCGCGCAGCTTGCGGTAGAGGTCCATGCGCGCGGCATCGCTCCCGGACGCGGACGCCAGTTCCACCCGGGGCGGGTCGGCCTCGAGGGCGGCGTCCCACGGCGTCGGCCGTGCCCTTCGCGCCTGACGGGAGCGCTCGTCATAGCAATGCTGCCGGAGCCAGGCCGGATCGAAGCGGGACCGGTGGCCGTCCGCCTCCCAGGTGATGGCGAGGGCGCCGTCCCCGTCGATGACCGCGTCACGGGCGGCGGGCTCCAGGGGCATGTCGCCCGGCACGAAAAACCGCTTGCTGGAGTAGCTGTCCCCGCAAGCTTCGCAGTAGCAGCAGTCCCGCAGCCAGACGTGATGGAAAAAGCTTGCATGGCCGTCGCTCCAGGAAACCCGGACGCCGTCCGCCAGCAGGTCAAGATTTTCGATCCGGCACTCCCCGGCTGACGCCGGGCGCAGGTAGGCTGAGACCTCGGCTTTCATGGGACCTCCACGGTGCGCGGGTACAGGGTTTCAGTGAAGCCGTCGACACCGACAATCTGGCCGGTGACATGGCGGCAGTGATCCGAACTGAGAAAGCAGATCATGTCCGCGATTTCCTCCGGATCGACATAGCACTGCATCGAGGTGCCGATCGCGTACATGCGCCTGACAACTTCCGGGTCCAGGTTCTCGGCGCCGGCATGGGCGCTGATCACCCGTTCCATGCGCTCGCCGCTGACGTTGCCGGGAACGATGCCGTTGACCCGGATGTTGTCGGGCCCGAGCTCCATGGCCAGCGTCCTGGTGAAGCCGGTCACCGCCCATTTCGCGGCCGCGTACGGGCTGCGGGTCGGATATCCCATGATGCCGGCCGCGGAGACGAGGTTGATCATGACGCCGTGACCCTGCGCCCTGAACACCGGGACGACGCGCCGGGCAGTGTAGAACTGGGCGTCCACGCATACCGCCATGGTGTGCCGCCATTCCTCGTCGGTGACTTCCTCCACCGGCTTGGTGGGCCCGGCGACGCCGGCGTTGTTGACGAGAATGTCGAGACCGCCGGGCAGGACTTGATCGAGCACGCGGTCGAGCTCGCCGGAAACCGATACGTCGCAGACCCAGGAACGGATGGCGGAATCGAGGGTCTCCAGGGAGGCGGGGTCGATGTCGCAGGTGAACACCTCCGCCCCCACCCCGTGCATCGCCAGGGCGGTGGCGCGGCCCATGCCCGCGCCGCCGGCGGTGATGAATGCGCGCTTCCCCTCGAGAGAGATCCGCATCCCGTCAGCCCCTCAGTGGCCCTGCAGGGAGGCGATGGCCTGGCGATCGAATGTGAATCCGACGCCGGGGCGGTCCGGCATGAGCAGGTACCCGTCCTCGATTTCCAGGGTCTCGTTGAACAGGGGCGAGAACCAGGGCATGTGTTCCAGGGAGATGCAGCCGGGCTCGGACCCCGCGATGCACAGGCTGTGCTCGGTGAACAGGTGCGGCGAGATCGGGACGTGGTAGCCCGAGGCGATGGCCGCCGCCCGGCGCATCTCGGAAAGGCCGCCGACGCGCTGCAGGTCCGGCATCAGCACGTCCACGGCCCGGGCGTCCAGGATGTTCTTCATGCCGAACCGGGTGTACTCGGTCTCCCCGCCGGCGATGTCGATGCCCACCGAGGTCCTGACCTCGGCGTTGCCGGCCAGGTTGTTGTAGGCGACCGGCTCCTCGAACCAGCGGACATCGTGGCGCTCGAGCGCCCTGCCGAGCCGGATGGCGTGCTTGACGTCCAGGCCCTGGTTGGCGTCGGTCAGCAGCTCGATGTCGGGTCCGACGGCGTCGCGGACCGCGGCCACGCGGGCGACGTCGTCGGCTATTCTCGCCGAGCCGAGACGGATCTTCATGGCCCGGAAACCGGCGTCCACCAGGCCGCCGGCCTCCGAGACGATTTCATCGATGGACTGGGACAGCCACAGGCTGCCGCTTGCATAGGTCCAGACACGGTCGCGGCAGGCGCCGAACAGCCGGTGGAGCGGCAGGCCGGCTCCCTTGCCCACCAGGTCCCAGCACGCCGTGTCGATGGCGCACAGGGCGGCGATGCCGAATCCCGCGTGCCCGATGGGATTGAGCCGGCCCCAGATTTCATCGCCGATGGCGGTGAGATCATGCGGGTCGCGTCCGCTCACAGTTTCGGAGAAGCTGTCGAGCATCTCGCCGAGGCTTTTCAGCCGCACCCCGTTCAGGGTGAATACGTAGCTTTCCCCGGTCAGGCCCTGGTCGGTCTTAAGTTCAAGGAGCACGCAGCCCACGCTCTGCATCCGGTGGATCGCGGTGGCGATGGGCTTCGCCAGGGGGACATTCACCCGGGTCGTGTGGAATCCGGTGATCCTCATCGCCGGGCCGCCTGGCAGCTCAGTTGCGGTAGGAGGGGTCCGCCCGGTCGGCCCGCCGCTTCAGGGCGGGCCATTCATGCCTGCCCGGGGCGAATGCCTCGTACTGTCTTGCCGACAGTTCCCAGAGATCCGGCGTGGCCGGCTCCAGGGGCAGCCCCGAGGCCTCGGCCCTTAGCGCGACGTCACACATGCGAATGGTGTAGTACATGTTCATGAATGCCTCCCCGGCGGTTTTGCCGACGGTCAGGAAGCCGTGATTCCGCATCACCAGGACCTTGTTGTCCCCCAGGTTCTCGGCGATGCGGAACCGTTCGTTCAGGTCCACGGACAGTCCTTCCCAGTCGTGGTAGCCGATCTTGCCGTACAGCATCGAGGAGTCCTGGATCCAGAACGGGATGCCGTCCCGGAATGCCGTGGCCGCCAGCGCGGCCGGGGGGTGGGCGTGGAACACGAAATGGTTGTCCGGGTGATGCAGGTGGATGGCGCTGTGGATGACGAAGCCCGCGGTGTTGACGTCCGGCGGGCCTTCCAGGACGTTGCCGTGCTCGTCCACCTTGATCAGGTTGGAGGCGGTGATTTCCTCGTACAGGAGCCCGAACCGGTGCATCAGGAAGGAGTGGTCGGTGCCCGGCACCCGGGCGGTGATGTGGTTCCAGACGGTGTCGTCCCACCCCATCAGGTGGGTGAGGCGGAACATGGCCGCCAGGTCCACCCGGACCGCCCATTCCTCCTGGTTCGTCGCGCTGCGGCTCTGGAAATCTTCTGCGGACA
>JAJDTE010000235.1:0-16263 GCA_022827325.1 Gammaproteobacteria bacterium
GAGATGGTGATGCCCGGGGACAATGTGAACCTGGTGGCGGAACTGATCGCGCCGATCGCGATGGAGGAGGGGCTCCGGTTCGCGATCCGCGAGGGCGGCCGCACCGTGGGTGCGGGCGTGGTGTCCAAGATCCTCGCCTGAGGCGGGCGATGCTGCGACCGGGTCATGCAACCGTTCCCGGATAACCCGGGTACAAGCCGTCGGCAGGGCGGGAGTGCGGCATGCCTCGCTCCCACCCGGTTCCGGGCCTGCCGGCACAATGGGGCGAGTTTCGAAGGCCAGTAGCTCAATTGGCAGAGCGGCGGTCTCCAAAACCGCAGGTTGGGGGTTCGATTCCCTCCTGGCCTGCCAGATTCGAAACCGGATCGCGCTGCGATCACCGCCCGTTAACCGAACAGTGCTGATGCGTTGAAAGACAAGCTGATATTGATCATTGCGGGGCTGGTAGTCGCCGCTTCGGTCGCTGTCTACTACTACCTCGACGACCTGATCCAGGTCGCCCGGGTGGGTATTGTTCTGGCCGGCATGTTGGCCGCGGCGGCAATCGCCTATACCAGCGACGCCGGCAAGACAGCCTGGGCGTTCGCCCGGGGCGCAAACATCGAGCGCCAGAAAGTCGTCTGGCCGAACCGCCGTGAAGCCATGATGGTGACGCTGATGGTCATCATCCTGGTGATCATCATCGGCCTGTTCATCGCGCTGGTGGACAAGCTGCTGTTCGAGACGATCTACAACCTGATCCTGGGAGTGAGCGATTGACCATGGCCGAACAGACCGCACCGGAAGTTGCCGAAGAGCCCGCAGGGGAATCCCAGCACAAGCGCTGGTACGTGATCCAGTCGTTTTCCGGGTATGAGAAGAAGGTGAAGCAGTCGTTGCAGGAGCATATTGATCGCAGCGGCATGCAGGAGTTCTTCGGGGACATCCTCGTTCCCACCGAGGAGGTGGTGGAAATGAAGGGCGGCCAGAAACGCACCAGCGAGCGCAAGTTCTTCCCAGGCTATGTGCTGGTGCACATGGAGATGACCGACGACACCTGGCACCTCGTCAAGGGCGTGCCCAGGGTGGCGGGGTTCATCGGGGGCACCGAAAACCGGCCGATGCCGATTTCCGACCGGGAGGCGAACGAGATCATCCAGCAGGTCACCGCAAGCTCCGATGCGCCGAAGATGAAATTCACCTTCGCCCCCGGGGAGCTGGTCCGCATCATCGACGGGCCGTTTGCCGATTTCAACGGCACCGTGGAAGACGCCAATTTCGAAAAAGCGAAGCTGCGCGTCTCCGTCACCATATTCGGCCGGTCGACGCCGGTCGAACTTGATTTCACCCAGGTGGAGAAGGGCTGACCCGATGCCACCCGGAAGTATGTAACAGGGGAGCTCGCCCTTGCGGGTCGGAATCCCCGGAGTCGGCAGACGGGCCAGGTTACCGGTCCGCCGGGCCTTTCCGGGAATTCCCGAGCGCTGGTACCCAACCTGGAGATAACCATGGCGAAGAAAATCGATTCATACATCAAGCTGCAGGTGCCTGCGGGCGACGCCAAGCCGAGTCCGCCGGTCGGTCCGGCGCTGGGGCAGCACGGCGTCAACATCATGGAGTTCTGCAAGACGTTCAATGCGGAGACCGCGGACCTGGAAAAGGGGTTGCCGGTGCCGGTGGTGATTACCGTGTACGCGGACAAGAGCTTCACCTTTATCAAGAAGACGCCGCCCGCGGCCATCCTGATCCAGAAGGCCGCCGGAATCACCAAGGGCAGCGGCGTGCCGAACCGGGACAAGGTGGGCAGGCTGACCCGCTCCCAGGTCGAGGAAATCGCCAGGACCAAGGAGCCCGATCTCAGTTCCTACGACATGGATTCCGCCGTTCGCATCATTGCAGGTACCGCCCGCAGCATGGGCGTGGAAGTGGAGGGCGTCTGACCATGGCAAAGAATGGCAAGCGTATCCGTGCGGTGCTGGAGAAGGTTGAGCGGGAGAAGCTCTATCCCGTCGGCGAGGCGTTGTCCCTGCTGAAGGAACTTTCCTCGGCCAAGTTTGACGAAAGTGTGGACATGGCGGTGAATCTCGGTGTCAATGCCCGCAAGTCGGACCAGAATGTCCGCGGCGCCACGGTATTGCCCAAGGGCACCGGCAAGACCGTGCGCGTGGCCGTGTTCGCCGAGGGCGAGGACGCCGATGCGGCGCGCGAGGCGGGGGCCGACCTCGTCGGGCTCGAGGACCTGGCGGACCGGGTCAAGGCGGGCGAGATCGAGTTCGAGCTGTGCATCGCCACGCCGGCCTCCATGCGCGTCGTGGGGCAACTGGGCCAGATTCTCGGTCCCAGGGGCATGATGCCCAATCCCAAGGTGGGCACCGTGACCACGGATGTGACCAAGGCCGTGGCGGATGCCAAGTCGGGCCAGGTGCAGTACCGGATCGACAGGTCCGGGATCATCCACTGCTCCATCGGCAAGGTCTCGTTCTCCGTCGAGGACCTGGAGGAAAACCTGAACGCGGTGATCAGCGCCCTGATCAGGGCGAAGCCCGCCGCTTCCAAGGGGCAGTATATCCGCCGCGTGGCGCTTTCCAGCTCCATGGGCCCCGGCATCCGGGTGGATCGCGGCTCGATCAGCGTCATTCGCTGACGCTGACAGAAGGCATGTCACAGGACCTGCCGAAATGTTTGGGGTCCGCCGGCCCCGGTGATGAGACCGGGTTCGGCGGATTGTCAAAGACCGCTGGCGCTTTCCGGGGGAATCCCGGTGCTTAATTGACCAAGGGACCGTTCCGCGGTCCGGCGGAAAGCCAGCCTAGACGGTGGCCCAAGTCAGGATTTTCCTGGTTCAGGACACCAAAATTTAAATTGGGAGTTGATTGATGAGTTTAAGTCTCGCACAGAAAAAGGCGGTCATCAGCGAGGCCAGTGAAGCCATTGCTTCGGCCAACGCCGGTGTACTTGCCGAGTATCGTGGAATGACGGTGGCTCAGTTGACCGACCTGCGCAGGGAGGCGCGCAACGCCGGTGTCTGGATCAGGGTGGTGAAGAACAACCTGGCCCGGATTGCCGTCGCTGATACGGACTTTGCTTGCTTGAGCGAGCACTTTGCCGGCCCGGTGATCTTTTCCATCTCGGAGGATCCGGTGGCCGTGGCGAAAGTGATGTCCGGGTATGCGAAAGACAGCGACAAGCTGAAGATCACGGTGGGCGCCATGAACGGCTCGCTGATGGATCGGCAGATGATCGATGAGCTTTCCAGGCTGCCCGGGCGCCAGGAGCTGCTGGCCAAGCTGACGGGAACCATGCAGGCGCCGGTCCAGAAGCTTGTGACCACGCTCAACGAGGTGCCCGGCAAGTTCGTCAGGACGTTGGCCGCCGTGGCGGCGTCAAAGGAGGGGGCCTGACGGTCCTTCCGGTCGGCTGATTGCCAAAATTCCGAATCAATTGTTTTGTTTTAGTGTTCTGAAATCAGGAGTAGATCCATGGCTGTAACCAAAGATGAGATTCTCGACGCCATTGCCGAGATGTCAGTGCTCGACCTGTCCGAATTGATCAAGGACATGGAAGAGAAGTTCGGCGTATCCGCTTCAGCCGCCGTGGCTGTCGCCGCCGGCCCTGCCGCCGCCGGCGGCGATGCGGAGGGCGCCGCTGTCGAGGAGAAGGACGAGTTCGATGTCGTTCTCACCGGTTTTGGCGACAAGAAGGTTGGCGTCATCAAGGCGGTTCGCGCCATCACCGGCCTTGGCCTGAAAGAGGCGAAGGACCTGGTGGAGGGGGCGCCTTCCCCGGTGAAGGAGGGTGTCAACAAGGCCGAAGCGGAGGAGTTCAAGAAGCAGATCGAGGAAGCCGGCGGTTCCGTCGAACTCAAGTAATTCCTGTTGCTTCCGACAACTGTTCCAGCCGTGGCGCAGGGAGCGGGTTTCCCGCTTCCCTGCGCCGCTGTTTGCGCGGCATCCGCGGCTCCGGTCCGCAAGTCAACCCGGGGGCCGTATTTCCCATGGACCGGTCACGGCGGGACGCCGCCCGGGACCGTCCATCGGCAATCCGGTTCAAATCCTGACGGCGCTGGCGCCGTAGCCAAATCAAGATCGTTCTGAGGGGCAACACATGGGCTATTCCTTTACCGAAAAGAAACGCATCCGGAAGAATTTCAGCAAGCGGACGGACAACTTCCCCGTGCCGTACCTGCTGGAGACGCAGAAGGAATCCTATATCAATTACCTGCAGGCCGAGGTGCCGCCCGAGCAGAGGATTGATCAGGGAATCCAGGCGGCCTTCAAATCCGTTTTTCCCATCGAAAGCTACAACGGGAGCGTGATCCTGGATTTCGTCAGCTACCGGCTGGAGAAGCCCAGGTTCGACGTCAACGAGTGCATGCAGCGCGGGCTGATCTATTCCTGCCCGCTCCGGGTGGTCATGCGTCTCGTGATCTTCAACAAGAGCGGCAGCGGCAAGAAGCCGAAGGACGTGATCGAGCAGGAGGTGTTCCTCGGCGACATGCCGCTGATGACGGAAAACGGAACGTTCATCATCAACGGCACCGAACGCGTGATCGTCTCCCAGCTGCATCGCTCTCCCGGCGTCATCTTCGATCATGACGGCGGCAAGACCCATGCGTCACGCAAGCTCTTGTTCTCGGCCCGGGTCATCCCCTACCGCGGCTCGTGGCTGGACATGGAGTTCGATCCGAGGGACCTTCTGTACATTCGCATCGACCGCCGCCGCAAGCTGCCGGCGACCATCATCCTGCGTGCCCTCGGATACAGCACCGAGGAGATACTCGCCATGTTCTTCGAGAATGACCACGTTTCCGTCGGGGAGGAGGGCTGCAGCATGCAGCTGGTCCCCGAAAGACTGCGCGGCCAGCAGCTGGAATTCGATCTCAAGGGCCCCAAGGGCAAGGTGATCGTCGAGGCTGAAAGGCGCATCACCGCCCGGCATACGCGGGAGCTGGAAAAGGCCGGACTGAACGAGATCGAGGTGCCCGACGAGTACATCATCGGCCGCACCCTGGCAAAGCCCGCGGTCAATACCGACACCGGCGAACTGCTGGCCGAGGCCAATGACGAGATCACCGAGGAACTGCTCCAGGGGTTGCGCGAGGCCGGCGTGGGCGGTATCGAGACCATCCATACCAACGACATCGACTGCGGCCCGTTCATTTCCGAGACCCTGCGCATCGACAGCACCCGCAGCGAGGAAGAGGCGCAGATCGAGATCTACCGCATGATGCGCCCCGGCGAACCGCCCACCAAGGAGGCGTCCGCCGCGCTGTTCACCAACCTGTTCTTCAACCATGAGCGCTACGACCTGTCCGCCGTGGGGCGGATGAAGCTCAACCGCCGGTTGGGCCGGGAAAGCAACGAGGGCCCGGGCACGCTGAGCAAGCAGGACATCATCGACGTGATGAAGAAGATCGTGGCCCTCAAGAACGGCAAGGGGGAGATCGACGACATCGACAACCTGGGCAACCGGCGCGTCCGTTCCGTGGGCGAACTGGTGGAGAACCAGTTCCGCATCGGCCTGGTGCGGGTGGAGCGCGCGGTCAAGGAGCGCCTCAACCTGGTGGAGAGCGAGAACCTGACCCCCCAGGACCTGATCAACGCCAAGCCGGTGGCGGCGGTGGTGCGGGAGTTTTTCGGCTCCAGCCAGCTCTCCCAGTTCATGGACCAGACCAACCCGCTGTCCGAGGTCACCCACAAGCGGCGGGTTTCCGCGCTCGGCCCCGGCGGCCTGACCCGGGAGCGCGCCGGCTTCGAGGTGCGCGACGTGCACCCGACCCACTACGGCCGGGTCTGCCCCATCGAGACGCCGGAGGGCCCGAATATCGGCCTGATCAACTCGCTGGCGGTCTTCGCCCGCACCAACGAGTACGGGTTCCTCGAGACCCCGTACCGCAAGGTGGAAGGCGGCAAGGTCACCGACTTCGTGGAATACCTGTCGGCGATCGAGGAGCACAAGTTCGTCATCGCCCAGGCCAACTCCGGCCTGGACGCGAACGGCAGGTTCACCAACGAGCTGGTGTCCTGCCGGCACAAGAACGAGTTCTCGCTGTCCACGCCGGACCAGATCGACTACATCGACGTGGCGCCGCAGCAGATCGTGTCCGTGGCCGCCTCCCTGATTCCCTTCCTGGAGCATGACGACGCGAACCGCGCGCTCATGGGATCCAACATGCAGCGCCAGGCGGTGCCGGTGCTCCGCAGCGAGAAACCGCTGGTGGGTACGGGGATGGAGCGGACCGTGGCGATGGATTCCGGGGTTACCGTGATCGCGCGCCGGGGCGGCGTGGTGGATTTCGTCGACGCCACCCGGATCGTGGTCCGGGTGAATGACGACGAGGGAATCGAGGGCGAGCCCGGGGTGGACATCTACAACCTGACCAAGTACCAGCGCTCGAACCAGAACACCACCATCAACCAGCGGCCCCTGGTGCGGTACAACGACGTGGTCGCCAGGGGGGACGTGCTCGCGGACGGGCCGTCCACCGACATGGGGGAGCTGGCCCTCGGCCGCAACGTGCTGATCGCGTTCATGCCCTGGAACGGATACAACTTCGAGGACTCGATCCTCATTTCGGAGCGCCTGGTCAAGGACGAGATCTACACCTCCATCCACATCCAGGAACTGTCCTGCGTGGCCCGCGACACGAAGCTGGGCTCCGAGGAGATCAGCCGGGACATCCCCAACGTGGGCGAAAGCGCGCTGTCCAAGCTCGACGAGTCCGGTATCGTGTACATCGGCGCCGAGGTGAAGCCGGGGGATGTCCTCGTGGGCAAGATCACGCCCAAGGGCGAGACCCAGCTCACCCCCGAGGAGAAGCTGCTCCGGGCCATTTTCGGCGAGAAGGCGTCCGACGTGAAGGACACCTCCCTGCGCATGCCCTCGGGCATGAAGGGCACCGTGATCGATGTCCAGGTGTTCACCCGGGAGGGGCTGAAAAAGGATGCGCGGGCGACCGCCAATGACGATTTCGAGCTGGCCATGGTGCGCAAGAACCTGGACGACCAGCTGCGCATCGTGGAAGACGACTCCTTCGCCCGGATCGAGAAACTGATCCGCAACCAGGTGGCGGAAGGCGGCCCCGGCGATCTGAAGGCCGGCAGCAAGGTCAGCGCGGAATACCTGGCGGAACTGCCGCGCAGGCAATGGTTCGAGATCCGGCTCCGCAACGAGGGGGTCAACGGGCAGCTCGACAAGATCCGGGGCCAGCTCGAGGCGCAGCGCGAGGAATTCGACCGCCGTTTCGAGGAGAAGAAGGAAAAGATCCAGATGGGCGACGACCTCGCCCCCGGCGTGCTCAAGGTCGTCAAGGTCTTCGTGGCGGTCAAGCGGCGGCTGCAGCCCGGCGACAAGATGGCCGGCCGTCACGGCAACAAGGGGGTCATCTCCAAGATCGTGCCGGTGGAGGACATGCCCTACATGGAGGACGGCACCTCCGTGGACATCTGCCTGAATCCTCTCGGGGTGCCGTCGCGGATGAACGTCGGCCAGGTCCTGGAGACCCACCTCGGCTGGGCGGCCAAGACGATCGGCCGGCAGATCGACGAGATGCTGCGCAAGAGCAGGAAGACCGAACAGCTCCGCCGGTACCTGGCCAAGGTGTACAACACCAGCGGCAAGAAGGAGCCGCTGGACTCGCTCAGCGACGAGGAGGTCATGGAGCTGGCCGCCAACCTGACCACGGGCGTGCCCATGGCCACGCCGGTGTTCGACGGCGCCCACGAATCCGAGATCAAGGGCATGCTGAAGCTTGCCGGCCTGCCGGAAAGCGGCCAGACCACGCTGTATGACGGCTGCACCGGCGAACCCTTCGACCGGCCGGTGACCTGCGGTTACATGTACATCCTGAAGCTGAACCACCTGGTGGACGACAAGATGCATGCCCGTTCCACCGGCCCCTATGGCCTGATCACCCAGCAGCCCCTGGGCGGAAAGGCGCAGTTCGGCGGCCAGCGCTTCGGCGAGATGGAGGTCTGGGCGCTGGAAGCCTACGGCGCCGCCTACACGCTGCAGGAGATGCTGACGGTGAAATCCGACGATGTGGTCGGCCGCTCGAAGATCTACGAGAACATCGTGCGCGGCGACCACGGAATGGATGCCGGCATGCCCGAGTCCTTCAACGTGCTGGTCAAGGAAATCCGTGCGCTCGGGCTGAATATCGAGCTCAAGGACGACAACGGCTGAATCAACCGAATTACTACGAGGCAGAAAAATGAGAGACATTTTTAACCTGTTCAAGCAAAACGATACGGTTGAGGATTTTGATTCCATTCGGATCAGCATCGCGTCGCCGGAAAAGATCCGCTCCTGGTCCTACGGCGAGGTCAAGAAGCCCGAGACCATCAACTACCGCACCTTCCGGCCGGAGCGTGACGGCCTGTTCTGCGCCAAGCTGTTCGGTCCGGTCAGCGACTACGAGTGCCTGTGCGGGAAGTACAAGCGGCTGAAGCACCGCGGCGTGATCTGCGAGAAATGCGGCGTCGAGGTCACCCTGTCCAAGGTGCGCCGAGAGCGCATGGGGCATATCGACCTGGCCGCGCCCTGCGCCCACATCTGGTTCCTCAAGTCGCTGCCGTCAAGGCTCGGACTGCTGCTGGACATGACCGTGCGGGAAATGGAGCGCGTGCTCTATTTCGAGGCCTACGTCATCATCGATCCGGGCGCAACGGAGTTCGAGCGCGGCGCGCTGCTGACCGAGGAGACCTACCTCGACACCATCGAGAAATACGGCGACGCGTTCGAGGCCCGCATGGGCGCCGACGCCATCCGTTCCCTGTTGCAGGAGATCGACCTCGAGGTGGAGGAGGGGCTGCTCCGCGACGAGCTGGCCGCCACCCGGTCCGATACCAAGATCAAGAAGCTGACCAGCCGGCTGAAGGTCATCGAGGCCTTCATCCGGTCCGGCAACAAGCCCGAATGGATGATCATGGACGTGCTGCCGGTGCTGCCGCCGGACCTGCGCCCGCTGGTGCCCCTCGAGGGCGGCCGTTTCGCCACATCCGACCTGAACGACCTGTACCGGCGCGTGATCAACCGGAACAACCGCCTCAAGCGGCTGCTCGACCTCAACGCCCCCGACCTCATCGTCCGCAACGAGAAGCGGATGCTGCAGGAGGCGGTGGACGCCCTCCTGGACAACGGGCGCCGGGGCAAGGCCATCACCGGCGCCAACAAGCGGCAACTGAAGTCCATCTCGGACATGATCAAGGGGAAGCAGGGCCGCTTCCGCCAGAACCTGCTGGGCAAGCGGGTGGACTATTCCGGCCGTTCGGTGATCGTGGTCGGCCCGACCCTCAAGCTCCACCAGTGCGGACTGCCGAAGAAGATGGCGCTCGAACTGTTCAAGCCGTTCATCTTCAGCAAGCTCGAACTGCGCGGCCTGGCCACCACCATCAAGCATGCGAAGAAGATGGTGGAAATGGAAAGCCCCGATGTCTGGGACATCCTGGAGGAGGTCATCCGGGAACACCCGGTGATGCTGAACCGGGCGCCGACGCTGCACCGCCTGGGGGTCCAGTCCTTCGAGCCGGTGCTGATCGAGGGCAAGGCGATCCAGCTGCATCCGCTCGTGTGCACACCCTACAACGCGGACTTCGACGGCGACCAGATGGCGGTTCACGTGCCGCTGTCGATCGAGGCCCAGCTCGAGGCCCGTTCGTTGATGATGTCCACCAACAACATCCTTTCGCCGGCCAACGGCGAGCCCATCATCGTGCCCTCCCAGGACATCGTGCTCGGGCTCTACTTCATGACCCGGGAGGATGCCGTGGCCGCGGGCACCGGCAAGTTCTTCGCCGACCTGAATGAACTCAAGCGGGCCAACGAGACCGGCATAGCCCACCTGCACGCCCGCGTCAGGGTCCGGTTGCCGGAGAAGGACGCCCAGGGCGAACCCACGGGAGATACCCGGATCGTGGATACCACCGTCGGACGTGCGCTGCTGGCCGAGATACTGCCCAAGGGCCTGCCGTTCGAGATGGTGGATCGCCCGATGAAGAAAAAGACCATTTCCGAGCTGATCAATACCAGCTACCGCAACTGCGGTCTCAAGGATACCGTGATCTTCGCGGACCAGCTGATGTATACCGGCTTTCGGATGGCCGCCCTGGCCGGCATCTCGATCGGCGTGGACGACATGGTCATCCCGGGCAACAAGGACAGGCTGCTGGGACAGGCGCAAAAGGAGGTCGTGGCCATCCAGAACCAGTACGCCAACGGCCTTCTGACCGACGGCGAGCGCTACAACAAGGTCATCGATATCTGGACCCGGACCAGCGAACAGGTCGCGGACGCCATGATGGGCGAGCTCGGCGTGGACACGGTGGTGGTCCAGGATGGCGACACCGTCGACCAGGAGGCCTTCAATTCCATCTACATGATGGCGGATTCGGGCGCCCGGGGCTCCCACGCCCAGATTCGGCAGCTTGCCGGCATGCGCGGCCTGATGGCCAAGCCGGACGGCTCCATCATCGAGACGCCGATTACCGCGAACTTCCGCGAGGGGCTCAACGTACTGCAGTACTTCATCTCCACCCACGGCGCCCGCAAGGGCCTCGCCGACACCGCACTGAAGACCGCGAACTCCGGCTACCTCACCCGCCGGCTGGTGGATGTGTGCCAGGACCTGGTGATCACGGAGGAGGATTGCGGCACGTCGCAGGGAATCCGCCGCGAGGCGCAGGTCCAGGGCGGCGAGATCGTGGTGCCCCTGGGTGACCGGATTCTCGGCCGCTACAGTACCGATGACATCGTTGACCCGGTGACGGGGGAGACGATCGTCGGCAAGGACGAGATGCTGGATGAAAGGCGCGTCAAGCTGGTGGAGGATGCCAACCTGCACGTGGTGAACGTGCGTTCCGCGGTGACCTGCGAGACCCGCTACGGCGTGTGCGCCAAGTGCTATGGGCGCGATCTCGGCCGCGGTCACAAGATCAACATCGGCGAGGCCATCGGGGTCATCGCGGCCCAGTCCATCGGCGAGCCCGGTACCCAGCTCACCATGCGGACGTTCCACATCGGCGGGGCCGCCTCGGGTTCCTCGGTGACCAGCCAGATCGAACTCAAGAACGAGGGCAGCATTGCGCTTCGGGGCGTCAAGCTGGTGGAAAACAGCGAGGGGAACAGCGTGGTGGTCACGCGTTCCAGCGAACTGGTGGTCCAGGATGCGCAGGGCCGTGACCGGGAGCGGCACAAGCTGCCCTACGGCGCGGTGCTTTCCGTGAAGGAGGGATCCGGCGTCTCCGTGGGGGACGTCGTCGCCACCTGGGACCCGCACACCCACCCCATCGTGACCGAGGTTGCCGGCAAGGTGATCTTCACCGATCTCCTCGAGGGCGTGACCGTGAACGTGCAGACCGACGACATCACGGGGCGGACCACCTACGTGATTCTCGATCCCCAGCGCCGCCGCGGCAGCGCCCACGACATCAAGCCCACCATCAGCCTGGTGGACAAGAACGGCAAGCCGGTGAAGATTCCGGGAACCGACGTGGATGCCCGCTATCACCTGCCGCCGGATTCCATCGTCCTGCTGGAGGACGGCCAGGCCGTCGGCGAGGGCGACGTGATCGCCAGGATTCCCCAGGAGTCCTCCAAGACCCGGGACATCACCGGGGGCCTGCCGCGGGTGGCGGAACTGTTCGAGGCGCGCAAGCCCAAGGAGCCGGCCATCCTGGCCACCGCCACCGGCGTGGTGTCCTTCGGCAAGGAAACCAAGAGCAAGTACCGCCTGGTGATCACCACCAAGGACGGGGAAACCCACGAGACCCTGATTCCCAAGACCCGCAGGATCAACGTGTTCGAGGGCGAATCCGTGGAGCGTGGAGAGGTCGTGGTGGAGGGCCCGGCCCTGGCCAGCGACATTCTCGAATTCCGTGGAATCGCCAGCCTGGCGGACTACATCGTCAACGAGGTGCAGGACGTGTACCAGTTGCAGGGCGTCAAGATCAACGACAAGCACATCGAGGTGATCATCCGCCAGATGCTGCGCAAGGTGCGCATCAAGGACGTCGGGGACAGTACGTTCCTGCCGGGAGAGCAGGTGGAGCGCGCCATGCTGCTGCAGTACAACGACCAGCTTGCCGCCGAGGGCAAGCAGCCGGCCACGTTCGCTCCCGAGCTCCTGGGGATCACCAAGGCGTCGCTGACCACCGAATCCTTCATCTCCGCGGCATCGTTCCAGGAGACCACGCGCGTGCTCACCGCGGCCTCGATCAACGGCAAGGTCGACGAGTTGCGCGGGTTGAAGGAAAACGTGATCGTGGGCCGCCTGATTCCCGCGGGCACGGGCCTTGCGTTCCACGAGGAACGCAAGCGCAACCGCATCGAGAACCAGCAGAACAACCAGGAGATCGAGGAGCTGCTGGGGACGGTGGACAACGCCGACGACGAGGCCCTGGAACTGGAAATCACGGAGGTCTGAACCGGCGTCCCGTAGCTGCATCCCGCCGCTTCCCGGCGGCGGGGTTCGCGGCGGCGGCGGACCGGACCCAAATCCGCTGCCTACGGGCGTTTCCACGCCCTCTCACGGGCTCCCGCGGTGCTTGACAGGGAACCCTCCGGGACATAGAATCGCCGCCCTCTTCGGGGGACCGGCAAGGGTGGAAATCCCTGGGGGTGCCCCGAAGCCGCAGAACGAATCCGGGCTTTCCAGGAATTGCGGAGGAACGGCCCGAGGGAGGCTGCCGTCACGTTGCGGCAACCGGGCCCGGACGGGCCGGGATTCGCCGGGCGTGATCCGGAACCAGCCCCCGGACGAGTTTCAGTCGCCAGATACCGAAGCAGACAATACGCATGCCAACCACGAACCAACTGGTCAGGAAACCCCGCCGGCAGCAGGTGAAGAAATCCAATGTGCCGGCTCTTCAGGCCTGTCCGCAGCGCCGGGGGGTCTGCACGCGTGTCTACACCACCACACCGAAAAAGCCGAATTCCGCGCTTCGGAAGGTGGCCCGGGTAAGACTGACGAACGGTTATGAAGTGACCACCTATATCGGTGGCGAGGGCCACAACCTGCAGGAACACTCCGTGGTCCTGCTCCGGGGTGGCCGGGTCAAGGACCTGCCGGGTGTGCGTTACCACACCGTCCGCGGCGCCCTGGACACCTCTGGCGTGTCCGACCGCAGGCAGGGCCGGTCCAAATACGGTGCCAAGCGGCCGAAGTCCTGACTTCGTCCGCCTCTGGATAAAGGTTAACAGTACAACCAAGGGCAATACGAAGGCCGGCGGGGCCGGCCGGATGCGGCATCCATCGGGATGCACCGGGTACTGCCCACAAACTCCTGTTGTGAAGCCACGAAAGGGAGTTGATGCCGGGTTGCCGGCATGTATCGGATCGGGCTTCACCAAGTGAAACAGCCGGTGCCTTGGACGCGGTCTGCGCGGCCGCGGTCAGGGGCGCCCCGGAACATTGACCAGCTTTTGCCGCGAACAGCCTATGCGGGAAGAGCCGCATTTTTATGCATTGGCCAACTGAAGAGCAAACGCAATGCCAAGACGCAGAGAAGTACCGAAACGCGAGATTCTGCCGGATCCCAAGTACAAGGATCAGACGGTCGCCAAGTTCATCAACATCATGATGCTGGACGGCAAGAAATCCGTTGCCGAAAGGATCATGTACGGCGCCTTCGACGTGATCCGGGAGCGGGGCAAGGGCGATCCCGTGGAAGTGTTCAATGCGGCCCTGGAGAATGTCAGCCCCGGCGTCGAGGTCAAGAGCCGCCGCGTGGGCGGCGCCACCTACCAGGTGCCCGTGGAAGTGCGTCCCAGCCGCCAGATCGCCCTGGCGATGCGCTGGCTGGTGGATGCCGCGCGCAGGCGCAACGAGAAGTCGATGACCGCCCGCCTGGCCGGCGAACTGATGGATGCCGCCGAGGAGAGGGGAACGGCGGTGAAAAAGCGTGAGGACACGCACAAGATGGCCGAAGCGAACAAGGCGTTCTCGCATTACCGCTTCTAGACGTATCAGACCCGACGACGAGCGCAAGAACAGTGGCCCGCAAGACATCAATCGAGCGTTACCGGAATATCGGTATCATGGCGCATATCGATGCGGGCAAGACCACGACCACCGAACGCATCCTGTTCTACACCGGCATATCGCACAAGCTCGGGGAGGTCCACGAGGGCACCGCCATCATGGACTGGATGGAGCAGGAGCAGGAGCGGGGGATCACCATCACCTCCGCCGCCACCACCTGCTTCTGGCGGGGCATGTCCGGGGATCTGCCGGAATACCGCATCAACATCATCGACACCCCCGGGCACGTGGATTTCACCATCGAGGTGGAGCGTTCCCTGCGGGTCCTTGACGGGGCCGTGGCCGTGTTCTGCGCCGTGGGCGGCGTGGAGCCGCAGTCGGAGACGGTCTGGCGCCAGGCGGACAAGTACCGCGTGCCGCGCATGGCCTTCATCAACAAGATGGACCGGATGGGCGCCGATTTTCCGCGGGTCATGCACCAGATCGGGGATCGCCTGGGGGCGAACCCGGTGGCGGTCCAGCTGCCCATCGGCGCCGAGGATTCCTTCCGCGGCATCGTGGACCTGGTCACCATGCAGGCGATCTACTGGGAGGAGGAGAACCGGGGCGTCCGGTTTCAGCAGCAGGATATTCCCGAGGAGATGCGTGCCCTTTGCGAGGAATACCGCGAGCGGCTGGTGGAGGCGGCGGCGGAGGCCGACGAGGGCCTGATGGAGAAGTACTTCGAGTCCGGGGAACTGGAAATCGACGAGATCCGCAACGGCATCCGCCTGCGCACGCTGCGCAACGAGGTGGTGCCGGTGCTGTGCGGCAGCGCCTTCAAGAACAAGGGTGTCCAGGCCATGCTGGACGCCGTGATCCACTACCTGCCGAGCCCGGTCGATGTGCCCCCCATCCGCGGTACCGGGCGCGACGGCGGCAAGCCGATCGAGCGCCGCGCGGACGACAGCGAGCCGTTTTCCGCCCTCGGCTTCAAGATCATGAGCGACCCCTATCTGGGGCAGCTGGTGTTTCTCAGGGTGTACTCCGGTGTCCTCAACGCCGGGGACACGGTCTACAACGCCGTGAAACAGAGAAAGGAGCGGATCGGCCGCGTGCTGCTGATGCGGGCCAATGACCGGGAAGACCTGAAGGAGGTTCGCGCGGGTGAAATCGTCGCGGCGGTGGGCCTGAAGACCGTGACCACGGGCGATACGCTGTGTGATCCGGCCAACGAGGTGATCCTGGAGCGGATGGAGTTTCCGGACCCGGTCATCTCCCAGGCGGTGGAGCCGAAGACCAAGGCGGACCAGGAGAAACTGGGGGTGGCCCTCGGCAAGCTGGCGCAGGAGGATCCGTCGTTCCGGGTGGCCACCGACGAGGAGTCCGGCCAGACCATCATCTCCGGCATGGGCGAACTGCACCTGGAAATCATCATCGACCGGATGAAGCGGGAATTCAACGTGGACGCCAACGTGGGCAGACCCCAGGTGGCGTACCGTGAAACCGTCACCCGGCAGGTGGAGCAGGAATACAGGTATGTCAAGCAGACCGGCGGCCGCGGCCAGTACGGACATGTGTTCCTCCGCATCAGTCCCCGGGAGCCCGGCGCCGGTTACGAGTTCGTCGACGAGATCAAGGGCGGCGTGGTTCCGCGGGAATACATTCCCTCCGTGGACAAGGGAATTCGGGAATCCATGCAGACCGGCGTTCTGGCCGGCTACCCCGTGATCGATGTGCGTGTCGTCCTGTATGACGGCTCGTACCACGAGGTGGACTCCTCCGAGCATGCCTTCAAGGCGGCGGGCGGCATGGCTTTCCGCGAGGGCTGCCGCAGGGCGGGGCCGCAGCTGCTGGAGCCGATGATGGCGGTGGAGGTGGTGATGCCGGAAGAGTACATGGGCAACGTCAACGGGGACATCAATGCCCGCCGGGGCATGATCCACGAGATGGATGAATCCCCTTCCGGCAAGGTGGTCCGCGCGGAAGTGCCCCTGTCCGAAATGTTCGGTTACGCCACCGCGCTCAGGTCCGCCACCCAGGGCCGCGCGAGCTATACCATGGAATTCAAGAAGTATGCGCCGGTGCCGGTGAACGTGGCGGAATCCATCCGGGCCGCCTGAGGCGGGAATCTGCAGACAGGACAATTCACTTTATTTTCAAAGAGAGTCAAAGAGAGTTCGAAGATGTCGAAAGAAAAATTTGAAAGAACGAAGCCGCACGTGAACGTAGGCACGATTGGCCACGTTGACCACGGCAAGACGACGCTGACGGCGGCGCTGACGAAGGTTCTGTCGGCGCGACACGGCGGCGCGGTGACGGCGTTT
>JAJDTE010000126.1:0-41079 GCA_022827325.1 Gammaproteobacteria bacterium
TCCGCGACACGCCCTGGATCGCCATCGCGGGGGGACTGCCGATCATCCTCATCACCCTGGGTTTCACCTTTCTCGGCGAGACCCTGCGCGATGTGTTCGACCCCCGGCTGAAGAGGCAGGGATGAACGTCCTCGAAATCCAGAACCTCAATGTCACATTCGCCACCGAGGGCGGCCCGCTGCATGCGCTCAGAAATGTGTCCTTCGATGTGCCGGATCACCGGATCGTTGGGGTGGTCGGCGAATCGGGCTGCGGTAAGTCCACCCTGATCAATGCCATCCTGGGCCTGCTTGCGGACAACGGGCAGGTGGACAGCGGAAGGATCCTGTTCGGGGAGCACGACCTGACCCGGCTGGAGCCCCTGGAGATGCAGTCCCTGCGAGGCGTTCGGATTTCCACCGTCTTCCAGGATCCGATGGGGGCGCTCAATCCGGTCATCTCCGTGGGCAGGCAGATGCTGCATATCCAGTATCGATCCGATCTCGACCGGTCGGAAAAGAACGCCAGGTCCGTGGAGATGCTGCGCAGGGTGCGCATTCCCGATCCGGAATCCGCGCTTGACCGCTTTCCCCACGAGTTCTCGGGCGGCATGAAACAGCGCATCGCCATTGCCATGGCGCTGATGATGGAGCCCGCGCTGCTGATCGCCGACGAGCCCACCACGGCGCTGGACGCCACCCTGGAAGTGGCGACCATCGAACTGCTCCAGGACCTGCAGGCCCAGATCGGGTGCTCGGTGCTCTTCATTTCCCATCATCTCGGGGTGATCGCCGAGCTCTGCGATGACGTGGTGGTGATGTATGCCGGGGAGGTGGTCGAGCGGGGCACGACCCGGGAGATCTTCCACGGTCCCCGGCATCCCTACACCGAGCGCCTGTTGCGCTGCGATCCCGCCGGCCAGTCCGAGCGCACCCGGCACCTGCCGACCATTCCGGGAGAGGTGCCCGATCTCCGAGTGCGCCCGTCGGGCTGTATCTTCGCGGCCCGGTGCCACCGGTACGAGGGAATCTGCGATACCGTGCCGCCCGAGGTCGGGACCGGCGGCCATCGTGCCCGCTGCCACAGGGTGACTCCATGATTCTGACGGTCCGCGACATCGAGGTGACATTTCGCGTCGGGCCCCTGCTGAACCGCCGGTCGATCCTTGCCGTGGCGGGCGTGAGTTTCGACGTGGCCGCGGGCGAAACCTTCGCCCTGGTGGGGGAAAGCGGTTCGGGGAAGACCACGCTGGCCAATGCGATCAACGGGCTGCAGGACACCTCCAGGGGCGAGGTGACGTTCATGGGGCAGCGTGTCGACAGCTCGAATCCCGGCGAAATGAAACCCCTTCGCCGCCAGATGGCAATGATGTTCCAGGATCCGGTCGGATCCCTTTCCCCGCGCATGAAGGTCGGGGACCTGGTGGCCGAACCGTTCCGCATCCACGGGATCCAGATCAATCTCCAGGAAGAAACCCGGCGTCTTCTTTCCCTTGTTGGCTTGTCCGGCGATTTCGCCGACCGCTATCCCCACCAGCTTTCGGGCGGCCAGGCGCGCCGCGTCGGCGTGGCCCGCGCCATCGCGTTGGATCCCAAGCTGATCATCGCCGACGAACCCACCGCCGGGCTCGACGTTTCGGTGCAGGGAGAGGTCCTGAACCTCCTCAACGACCTGCGCGAACGCCTGGGTCTGGCCATGATCATCATCACCCACAACCTGCACGTGGTGCATCACGTGGCGGACCGCATGGCGGTCATGTATCTTGGGCGCATCGTGGAGGCCGGGGAAACCGAGGGAATGTTCCGGGCCCCCGCCCACCCCTATACGGCAACGCTCCTGAGCGCGAACCCGGAACCAGATCCGGACAAGGCCAAGAACCGGATATCGCTACCGGCGGAGGTGCCTTCGCTGCTGGCCCGGCCTTCGGGATGCGAGTTTCATACCCGTTGCCCGTGGGTCCAGGACCGTTGCGCCCAGGATCCTCCCTACACCGCAAACGGCGAAATGCACCGCATTGCCTGCCATTATCCCCTCGCCCCGGGCGCCAGGCCGCTGGCGAAGGACAGGGCACCGTGACCGGGCCCACCGAACCCTTCCGCCTGTGGCCGACGGCTACCGGAGAATCCTTCTTTCTTTACGGAGCTTCATATGACATCTGACATCCCGGTTCGAACCGACTTTCCCCGCAAGGTCCGCGAAATCGAGAACACCTGGATACCGATGCCTGACGGAACGCGACTTGCCGCCCGGATTTGGCTGCCCGAGGATGCCGGGGACTACCCGGTTCCGGCCGTTCTCGAATACCTTCCCTACCGCAAGCGAGACGGGACCGTGGAGCGGGATCACCTGACCCACCCCTATTTTGCGGGCTTTGGCTACGCCGGGGTCCGGGTCGACATGCGGGGCACCGGCGACAGCGAGGGCGTGTGCCTCGGCGAGTACCTCCTGCAGGAGCAGGAGGACTGCCTGGCCGTCATCGAGTGGCTGGCCGCCCAGCCGTGGTGTTCCGGCAGGGTGGGCATGATCGGCATCTCCTGGGGCGGTTTCAATGGGCTCCAGGTGGCCGCCAGGCGGCCCGAGGCGCTGGGCGCGGTGATCTCGCTCTGTTCCACCGACGATCGCTATGCTGACGACATCCATTTCATGGGCGGCGCGATGGTTACCGAGAAACTGGGTTGGGGAGCCACCGCGTTTGCCATCGCCCATACGCCGCCGGACCCGGCCATCGTCGGCGAACGCTGGCGCGACATGTGGCTGGAACGGCTGGAGGGCAACGGTCTTTGGCTGCTCGACTGGTTCAGGCACCAGCACCGGGACGATTTCTACAGGCACGGCTCGATCTGCGAGAACTACGGGGATGTGAACGTGCCGGTATACCTGGTCGGCGGCTGGGCCGACGGTTACACCAACACCATCCTGCGGATGCTGGATCACCTGACCTGTCCCAGGAAGGGACTGATCGGCCCCTGGGGGCACAAGTACCCGCATTTCGCCCTGCCGGGACCCCGCATCGGGTTTCTCCAGGAGTGTCTGCGCTGGTGGGATCAGCACCTGAAGGGTATCGACACCGGCATCATGGATGAGCCGCGGCTACGCGCCTGGATCCAGCATCCGGCCGCGCCTGCGCCCTATTTTGAAACCCGCGCTGGTCACTGGACCACCGCCCCCGGATGGGCCGGAAACGCCGCCGCGACGAAAACGCTGTTTCCGGATGTCGGCAAGCTCGCGGGAGAACCGGGCGGCCCGGTCAGCCTGTCCACGCCGGAGAACACCGGGCATGCGGGGGGCAACTGGTGCGGCTACTCGGTGGTGCCGGACGGGCCCGTCGACCAGGCCGGGGAGGCCGGCATGGTCTGTTTCGACACCGCGCCGCTGGACAGCGACCTGGAGCTGCTCGGGTTCCCGGTCCTGAGCGCCGAGGTCGCAAGCGACGTTCCACAGGCCAACCTGGTCGCGGTGCTTTCGGAAGTGGACGGGGAGGGCAGGGCCACGCGGATCAGCTACGGGGTACTGAACCTGACCCATCGCAACAGCCATGCGAAACCGGAACCCCTGCCCGCAGAACCGGTCCCCGTACGGCTTAAGCTCAATGCCTGCGGGCAGCGCGTCGGCAAGGGGCATCGCCTGCGGCTGGCCCTGTCGAATGCCTATTGGCCCGTCATCTGGCCATCCCAATCCAGGGCCAGCCTGACCCTGACGGACGCGAGAATCGATCTTCCCGTCTGGATGGGTGATCCCGCGCCTGACCGTTTCGAGGGTCCGGAGGGTGCCGCGCCCCTTGAGACCGAGGTCCTGTCGGAGGGTAATTATAAGCGCAGCCGCACGATCGATCTGGTCACCGGGATCGAGACTTGCAAACTCGTCAACGACAGCGGTCTTGAGCGTCACCTGCACACCGGGATCGAAATCCGGGCCCTCAACCGTGAGCGCTTTACCATTCACCCCGAGGATCCCAACTCGGCGGTCGGCACCTGCGCCTGGACCAAGCAATACGCGCGGGGCGACTGGCGCGCGGATGTGGATGTCTCGGTTACGGTCCGTGCGCTGAAAGACGCCTGGCAGATCGACGCGACACTGAAGGCCGTCGACGGAGACGGCGTCGTCGCTGAAAAGTCGTGGTCCGAGAAGATTCCGAGGGAACTGGTATGAGCGCGTTTCCGGGCTTCGGTGACGACGCCCGGATCCACTCGTTGTCCGCGGGCGGCGTGACCATGCGTGTCGTCACCCAGGGGGAGGGACCCGACGTGGTGTTCATCCCCGGGGGCGACTCGACCGCCGAAGCCTATTCCCAGCAGTTCGCCAGGCTGTCGGATTCGTTCCGCTGCATCTCCTACGACCCCCGGGGTGCGGGAGTGACGACTTCTCCGCCGGCGCCGTGGACCATCGCGGATTACGCCCGGGACTGCGCCGCGGTGATCGACGCCTTCTGTGAAGGGCAGGCGGTGGTTTCAGGGCTCTCCCTTGGCGGGCTCGTCACCCAGCAGGTGGCCATCGATTTTCCGGACCGGGTGCGGCTTGCCATTCCCATGGGAACCGCTGCCTACATCGACGGCTTCACCCGGGACTGGATGCAAGCGGAAATCGACTTGCGCAAGTCAGGCATCACACTGCCGGACAGTTTTCTTGCGCCCCATTACGCGCCCTATGCCTTTCCGGCCAAGGCCCTGCACGATCCGGAGTTCTGGGCGGAGATCAAGCCGCGCTACACGGCCCGGTTCGCCGAACGGGACCCCGAGGACCTGATTGCCCAGTGGGAGGCCTGCCTGGAGTTTGATTGCCGCGAGGAGCTCAGGACCTGCCCGGTCCCGTTTCACGTGATCAGTTTTTCCGAGGATGTCCAGACCGCGCCTTCCATGTGCAAGGTCGTTGCCGACCTTGTTCCGGACGGGGTGTTGCATGAGATTCCTGGACTCGGCCATGTCTCGATGGTGAGCCACCGGCCGGAGGTGGTCGCGGCGAAACTGCGCGAAATCATCGAGGTGCTTACTGACTCCTGACCTCGATGATCTTGGCCAGACTCCGGCCTGTGCCCGCCATGCAACGGACCTGTGATCTTCTATTTCTTCCAGTCGCACCTGCCGGACGTGACTGTGTGGTTTTCGGGCATATATTCCGTTTCATAAGAACAACTTCCGCTGATGCCAGCATACTTGCCGGTACCGCCAATGATCTCTGCGCGACCCAGGCCACCGCCTCCAGCCTGGATGTCGCCGGTTTCCCGCCTTGACATCATGAACATCCTGTCGCCGTCGGCATCGACGGTCGTGCAGGGTCCCTTGAGGTCGATACCGGTCTCCGACATGCGTACATAGATTACGCAGTCTACGTTCGAATTGGCGCCTTTCACGAATGGTGCGCCGCTGCTTTCAAGCACGGTGCTGGTGCCCTTGAGCGTCCCTCCGGTGACCTTGCCGCCGGCATGCTCGATGGTGGTGTAGTCTCGGACAAGACTGTGCAGGACGGTGACGCTGCCGCTTTCTTCCGCCACCGCCGTCCGGGCCGTGAACAGCGGCAACGACACCACAACGGCCAGTGTCGCAGCAAACAGCCTGTAAAGGGATAGTGTTTTCATGGACTTTCCTCTTTGTGCAGGGACAGGCCAACATACTACACATACGCTTGACGACTGACCAGCCTTCGGTGAAATTCAGAGAAACCCGGTTGCGTCCATTGTCAACTCGCATTAAGAGGGTCAGAAGAACGGTCCAGGGGTGTGGCCTTGTTCCAAGTCATCGATTGAAAATACAGTCAGGATCAATACAGCGATGAAGAACAATCTTTGATGCCGAGATTTCAATGTCCCCACAGGGAGGCGAGTTTCCTGGTGCCGAAAATATTCGGTGGCCACGATGGCGCATCGGGGTTTATGGATAAATCATTCAAGACAGATTACCGGTAGAGTATTTTGCAAATCAACGCATCACCGACCTTTTGAGAAGAACGATCGGCGACATCCCGACAAATAAGCATCAGATGGATCTCGTATCTGAGTATTTGGTCATGACGGAGGAAAGCCAAACCCGGTTCGAGTTGATATTGTTCTGTTCGAGAAAATGAATGCACGGCAGTTGAGTCCCGGATGGGTGAGATCACAGCCCATTTCTTGACTGTCATGCGATATCTCGTCTGCCTAACAAGGAAGGCGATAGACCGGATTTCCGAGAGGTTTTTGCAATCTGATGGCAGTGCGGTATCAAGATGACTATAAATTCCGTGATTTCAACCAGTTGACGAGCAAAATCGCAGATGCCTTTCGAATGTGATCTGATCTAAAACTTAACGCAAGTGAAAATAATGCTTGATATTTTCTAAAATATAATTTATATACACCAGGATGGTACATTGAAATATGTGTGAATCAATATGGCAGAAAAAATTGAAGAAGATATTTCACCGGATGAAATTCGTCACATACGAAAAAATCTTGGTCTCTCACAGGTTGAGGCCGGTGAGCTATTAGGTGGGGGTTCGCGTGCCTTCACCAAGTACGAAAATGGCTCCATTAAGCCAGCTATGGCGATTGTCAGATTACTGAGGTTGCTTGAAGCATACCCAGAAATGATAAAACCACTAAAGGGAGATCAATCACATCCCCTGACCGGCAAAATAGAACGTGGTCTGTTCGAGGTGAGCGCTGAGCACATCACGGCATTAACCCCTCGCAAGTTGCAAATACTGCTACAGCGTTTACTGATGGCCGAAGCCGTGACTAATGGTATCTCTGGCGACAGTATTCATGTTGCTGAAAACATGTATGCTTCTGATGGAGGTGAGGATGGGCGTATTGAGTGGGATGGGAAGCCTGATCGCACGAACTTCATTCCGCATAGATTTACTCAGTTTCAACTCAAGGCCGGAAACATTACGCCAGCGAGGGCTGCAAAAGAAATCTTGACCAAACAGGGGGATGTCAAGCGTCTGGTACGTCAGGCACTTGAATACGGTGGTCACTACATATTGCTCTGTGCCCAAAAGCACACCAAGAAAGCCATGGAAGATCGTGAAAACCGCATTAGAAATACGCTTCGAGATAAAGGCATTACCTTCGAAGATACACAGGTTGGGCTTCGTGACGCTAGTCAGATTGCAGCATGGGTGAGTAATCATCCTGCTGTAGCTATATGGGTAATTGAAGAAACCCAGCCAGGAGCGGTCGGTCCATTTCATTCATGGTTGAATTGGGCGGGTCGAGGAGAGCATGAGAAATCTACCTGGGTCGAAGATGAAAGACTTGAACCATTACGTAACTTTTTACTGGCAAGGATAAGGGAGTCGCATTGTGTTTCCCGAGTGGTTGGGTTATCGGCAGTTGGGAAGTCTAGGTTGGTTTTGGAGGCACTCGCTTCCATTGACTATGAAAAGGGAGACATCAGCAAACTGGTACTATATACAGATGCATCGGAAGCCGAGCCGGCGTCCATCCACCACGCTGTCCAAACCTGGGCCAAAATGGGAACGCGTGCAATAGTGATCGTCGACCGTTGCACATCTGAAACCCACCGTGCGCTTTCCAATGCGATACTGCGTAATGGGAGCCGTCTTTCGCTGGTCACGATAGACAATGACCCGGTAATAAATGATCAGGGCCCATCAAGCTTTTGCATCGAGCAAGCGCCGCTAACTGTTACTGAGAAAATTATTGCCTTGCGGGCTCGTGGCATGGATGAACAAACCAGGCAACGGTTGGCTAAATTCTCCGATGGCTATCCAGGATTGGCAATTGGCGTTTCCGAGGCGTGGGATGGAGGCTATTCAATCATACATGCGCTAGAGGATCATTTCGTTGATGCCTTCATCAATGGTCGTGGGTCTTCTGACAAGGAACTGGTGGGAACGACAGCAAGGCTTCTATCTGTATTCGGGTTGATTTTGTACGATGCCCCCTCATCCGACCAACTTAAAGGGATCGTGGAGATTAATAAAGTTCTAACGGTTTCAGAATTCAGGTGTGGTATCCAGGAGCTGATTCGGAGAGGTGTTGTCCAACCGAGAGGGAGATACGTAAGATTACATCCTCGTCCGGTAGCGATGAAGCTAAGTGAGCGACAATGGCGCGATTGGGGTCGAGATGAATGGGATAAGGTCTTTTCTAAATTGGAGCCGCAGAACTTGCGAACCCTTGCCGCCCGCGAGTTGGCTTGGCTTGGGGAAACCGATATTTCAAGCCAAGTGGTCATCCACGTCTGCAGACACGGTGGACCTTTCGATGTGAATGAGGGAAATGAGAGTGCGGTCCATGCAGAAATCCTGTCGAAATTCGCGGAAATTGAACCAGCAGCGGTTGTGAACCAAATTGAACGCTCACTTAACAGGGTGAACGATCTTTTTGCTATCGAAGGTAGTGTTCGACGTTATCTGGTCGATGCGCTTGCAAAGATATGTTTTCATCGGAATACGTTTGAAGATGGTGCTGATCTTCTTCTGCGCCTTGCGGTTGCAGAAAATGAACCTGAATTGGTGAATAGTGCGACAGGCCAGTTTTGTGCGCTCTTTCCGATGCTATTGGGTGCTACTGAAGCTGATGGTAAAGCTCGGTTGGCATACATTTGGGAAGTTGCCAAGACAGACGATTCCGACAAGCTTGCAGTGGTCGTTCAAGCGTTGATCAAGGCGACAAAAACGGATAGCTTCATCAGGTTTGGAACACCACAACGCAAGGGCCTGCAACCTGATCTTGTTGCTTGGCAGCCAGGCACCAATCAGGAAGCGAAAAAATACGTCGGTAAATGCCTGAATATTCTGGAAGATATCGGAAATAGAAAAGTCGAAATAAGGGAGGTTGCACGCCACGGAATGGGTGGTAATTTCCGTCATCTTGTCGTGAATGGTTTCATAGATTCCATAGAGGGAGTTGTCACTCGTGTGGGAAAGAAATGGGCGCCATGGAAGTCTGCGACAAGTAGCCTTGGCAAATCTATCCAATTCGACAGTGGCAGGGTGGAGCAGGATACCATTGCAAGAGTCAAGAATCTGATCGAAATCCTCAAGCCGAAAGAGCTAGTTCATCGGGCAAATTATCTCATCACCGACATGCCTTGGGATTTCCCTGCAGACGAGAATCTCGATATGGCGACAAGAGCATCTATTCAGGAGGAAGCAATCAATGAGTTGGCGGGAGAATACGTTCATCGGCCTGATGAACTACGGGACCTTTTACCAGATCTGTGTAGTGGTCATCAGAGAATGGCAACCCTGTTCGGAACTCGTTTGGTTGAGCGAATGCCTGATCCCTTGGAGTGGGTGGAAAAAATCAAATATGTTACCAGCGAAATACCTGATGACAGGAGGAATTACGATCTTCTTATCGGATGTCTAATTGGTATAGCCAATGGAGACCCTGATATCGTGGAAGTGATCAAGCGGGATATTGCGGAATCGCCGAATTTGGCGCCAGCTTTACCTGACTTATGCCTACAGATGGGTATATCGCCGGGTGATGTCGAGCTGTCAATAGATGCTCTCTTGGCGGGTCGATTGCCTCCAGACAAGCTACGTTTCTGGAGGATCGGAGGTCAACTTGTAAAAATGCCTACAGAAGTTGTTGCACGCCTGCTTGACGTGATGCTTGACCATAGTGCTGAAGGCTTTTCCGTGAGTCTTGAACTGATGGGAACTTACAGTCACGGGGATAAGAACAGATTGGAGAATTTTCGGCCACAAATCTGTAGGGCGGCGGACAATGTCTTTCGGTGGGAAGAGAAATTTGATAGGGCGGATGATGGCTTTCAATTCGAGGAGATAATGCACTGGTTACTGGGTAAAGGAAGGACTGACGCTGACGCACGAAATGTGGCTCTGAAATTGTCAAAGGCCTTGATTCAGGTTTCAGAAATAACTAGTGAAAGATTCTTGAGACCTTTAGTTCCCGTTCTCCTGTCAGAATTTCCAGAAATTTCCTGGCCGTTAATCGGAAATGCAATAGTCACTGATGAACTACAAGCATGGAAGTTGTATTTCATTTTAAGTGAAGATCGTAGCAATATGGATGGTTGTGGACGACCAATACTGAACCTTCCTGAAGAAACATTGTTTGCGTGGTGTACAGCCAATTCCGACGTGGCACCGGAGTTCACAGCAAGTGTATTACCAATTTTAGTGCGTCCAAATGACCAAGTTGGAGATTATTATCTGCGTCCACTGATGGCTAGATTTCTTGATGAATTCGGAGATGTGCCGGGAGTTGTAGAGGCAGTGGAAAGAAACATGTACAGTTATTCATGGGTCGGGTCCACAGCACCTTACTACCAGAGATACTTAATTCCGCTTGAGGAACTGAAGGTGCATTCAAGAAAAAAAGTGAGGAAATGGGCTTCCCATGCGCTTCGGAGATTACGTCAACAGATTAAAAAGGCACACATGGAAGATGACGAACGAGATGCTTGTTTAGAATTATAGAACTGGGAGTTTTTTTACGAAATAGATCAATAATTGAGAGATTACCAGAATTATTCATATGTAGAAGTTTGGTCGGATAGATTGATTATCTAACCAACCCGTATTTTCCAGCTTCGACTATCCTTGATGATGTCCTTTAAAGTGTGAAACATAGATTGTTATTTTGTGTCTTTAAATTCTTTGCTTTCAGCTCTCTTTTCTTGTCCAAGAATTTCCTCTTGAGCCATGATTTCACGAAAGTTACCTAATGCACTATTGAATTCATCGGCACCTCTCATTGTTTTTCTTGCCTCTAAGATAAATTCTTGACGGATCGTTTCTGCAAGAGTATTAAATCCTGAAAGAGGCATGTTTTGAATTTTCTTCCAGTCTTCACTTGAAATAATCCCTTCAATAACCTGAATCATCAGCGTGTCGTTTTTCCAATTTACATCTTTCTGATCTCTAACTCCATATGATACAAGGATTCCCAATCTTCCATGTATAGTGACGAGTGAATTAAAGATTTTCCATAGTTTTTCACTAACAAAAATTCTTTCTCTTGTCACACTTGATTTTGTGTCTTGATAAATCATTTCTAGGACAGAATTAATTTCACTATACCTTTCAATTGCTGCTCGTGCTTTAGAAGGTCCTTTGCCACGTACTAAATCATTCATCTCAACATCGGTAGTAATATTTACAATTCCAACTAAAGATGAAAATTCATTCTCAACACGCAATATCTCTTCCCAAAGAGTCTGTACAGATGAAATACTTTTTTTTCTTAATTCATGTCCACTTTCACTACTAGTTGAAATTGCGTTGTTAAAGATATCTCGATTCATCGATAGGTGGTGCTCTTTTTCTGCCAGCAGAATTTGATTCCTGTGCTTAAATTTCTCAATCAACACTCTCTCAACTATTCTTGGAAGTATCAGTACCAAAGATACTCCCACTAATATAAGTTGCGAAAATAACAAAATAACAAATTCCAGCAAGCTACCATTCATTTATATAAAGGTACTGAGTATCAGTTTATATTGACAGTTCAATGATTGTTATCGGAGATATTTCTCCGATGTGGGCTGATAAATTCTTTTCATGCGCTGATTCCTAAATTCAGCGGATCTGAGAGAAATAGTTTTTGGCTTTCATGTCCTATCCGATATTTTAATCATGACGCCACACTCGAAGTTCGAAGATCAATTCTCTGGGGGGTCTGTTGCACATATCTTTAGAGATATTCGTGTATTCCGATCATCCAGTGTACTTCATAATGAATCTGATAAAACTGGTTGTATCATTCCGATATCGTGGAATGGTGCTATCAGGGGAAATTAAGATAGCTCCAGTCGGTAAAATTTAAAGGATTCTTATACCTCTATGATCAGACTCTGCCATCTGGTGTGAGAGAAAACGCCGCCGGACGTAGATATGAGAGACACAGTTGGCCTGGCATAAATCGGACAGCTACAAGCGATCGTGTATATGGCCAAGGGGATCAGGGATAGGTTTAGATAGTGCCATTCAATATCATCATAACAGGACGGTTTCCCGGCAGGGGGCAGGGGGCTTGCCACTATCCTACGCATGGCGTCTGGGATGAGTCGCCAAGCGTCTCGTCTTAGGATCTGAGGTCCTAACAACCCAATCGTTTTTTTCCAGTCAGTTAGTCGGGGTACAAGTGCCCTATCGGACGCAATTCACGGCCTGGATCAAGATTTTGAGGCTGCACTTGTTTTGTAGATATTAAAAGAGTACCCAGCCAGGGAAGGTCATCCGGCAAGTGAGTAGTGTGCCGAGATGTGTGCAATTTGGTGGTGGTCATGGTGTACTTCATCAAGTTAGCAAGCCATCAGAGGTACATGACCCATGACCACCAACTCCAAGAGTAAATCCGCCATCGTTGAATTGAAAGCCCTTCTCGAAGATGATGAGGATCGTCTGCGCATCCTGTTCCAGGAGCTCTTGCAAGAGCTCCTGGAACAGGAAATGACCCGGGCCCTGGCCGCGGCGCCCAGCGAACGCACCCCGGATCGGTCCGGCTACCGCGCCGGCTACTACCCGCGCAGCCTCGTCACCCGCGTCGGCAAGCTGGAACTGCGGGTGCCCCGGGACCGGGAAGGCCGGTTCTCCACCGAGCTGTTCGAGCGCTACCAGCGCTCCGAGCAGGCCCTGGTGG
Organism: Gammaproteobacteria bacterium; assembly: GCA_022827325.1. Classification (GTDB taxonomy): domain Bacteria; phylum Pseudomonadota; class Gammaproteobacteria; order Arenicellales; family Poriferihabitantaceae; genus VYFG01. The sequence continues at coordinate 12,539 of JAJDTE010000126.1, forward strand.
GGGCCCTGGCCCAGATGTATATCCAGGGGGTGTCGACGCGCAAGGTCAAGGCGATCACCGAGGAGTTGTGCGGCCACAGCGTCTCCGCCTCCACCATCTCCCGGATCAACAAGCGCCTGGACAAGACCCTGACCGCGTTCGCCGAACGCCGGCTCGACGAGCCGATGCCCTACCTGATCCTCGACGCCCGCTACGAGAAGGTCCGGGAAGGGGGCGTGATCCGCTCCCAGGCGGTGCTGATCGCCATCGGCATCAACTGGGACGGCCGGCGCCAGATCCTGGGGGTGGAGACGGCCAACCGGGAGTCCCGCAGCACTTGGAAGGACTTTCTCGCCAGGTTGCGGGACCGGGGCCTGCATGGGGTGGAGTTCGTGGTCAGCGACGATCACGACGGTCTGAGGAAGGCCATCCGGGAAGTCCTCAAGGAGGCCGCGTGGCAGCGCTGCTACGTGCATTTCCTGCGCAACGCACTCGACCATATCCCGCGGCGGGCGGACGACGACTGCCTGCAGGAGCTGCGCTGGCTGTACGACCGGCGCAACATCGACGAGGCCCGGGCCGACCTGGCCGCCTGGCTGGCCCGGTGGCAGTCAAAATACCCGAAGCTGACCGACTGGGCGGAAGATCACATCGAGGAGACCTGGACGTTCTATCGTCTGCCCCGGCAACACCACAGGCACCTGAAGAGCACGAACATGCTGGAGCGGCTCAACGAGGAGATCCGGCGCCGGACCCGGGTGGTGCGGATCTTTCCCAACCATGACAGTTGCCTGCGGCTGGTCCGCGCCCTGGCGGTGGAGACCCATGAGGATTGGCTCGAGGCCAATCGCTATCTGAACATGGACTATCTCAAGGAACTGAAAAAGGAGCAACTGCGGAAGGCCGCATGATTACTCGTACACCAAGCCAAATCATTTTGCACAACTTGACACACACAACCGGCAAGTGCTGCGACAGTTTGAATACCCGATACGTCCACCGTTCGTTCCGCGACCGCCAGATCATGATTGCGCTGAAGGTTGATCCAAAAACGGCCACCATTACCGAACAGCTTGCCGAATCGCACCGCCATCTCTGCGGTAACCGGTTGCTTCCCATTCAGGATTCCGTACAGCGTCTGCCGTGAGATTCCGAGTGCATCTGCCACTGCTGTCTTGCTCATCGACAGTGCCGGCAGGATATCCTCGCTCAGTACTTCTCCGGGGTGAACGGGTTCCATGGAATGGTGCCTTTCAATCATCAATGGTAGTCTTCGAATGAAAAAGGAACGGGCTTGTTCAGTCACGCGATAATTGCCAACACCTTTTTTGATTCATGACAATAGTTTCACCGAAGCCCCCGAGGCCGTTATCCCCCGGATTCCCACTGGCTCACAGGGTACGTTGTTATAGGCGGGCGGCGCGAGAACACGACCTAGCTCGATTACTCGCGATGCCGAAGCTGGCGAACTTGTTCCGGGGTCATTTCCTCGACGGGGGTGAGGCATACTTCATCGAACTCCCTCATAGTCAACTTTTTCATGACTCCCGCCTCCTTCAGAACCAGTGCTGTCTCGTGCACGGCTGCCAGAGCCTCGCTTTTGTACCGTTTATTCATCACAAGTCACCTCAATAATTGTTCCAGTAGCCATGGCGGCTATCCGCATCGCACCGTGCATTCACCCCCGAATGCCTGGAACCGGTTCCTGGGCCTTCACGCGGACACTCAGGATGTCCACTCCACGGTATTGCTGGTGACGAATCGAGTCCGCAAAGTGGCGCATGAGCCTAAGTGATGCCTCCTTCTCGATCAGCGCCTCTTCGACCGGCTCGCCAAGGAGCGCAATCCTGTCCTGGAGGTTTTCCCCCTCTTTCGTTGCGGCGATGAATTCGAGGACCACCCCGTTGTCTTCCCTGCGCGCACTCACGGTCAGACTTCCGCCTTCCCTGTCATCGTCCTTTCGCTCGAGGAGCGTGAGCAACACCTCCTCGCCGACGGCTTCAATGCGGGACGCCATGCCGTCGTCCCAGCCGTAGTCGGATGCGAACTCCCCGAGGAACTCCCTCAGTTTCCCCAGGGATGAGAGGTCGAACGCCGCCTCAAAGCGCCTGGGGCGGCGTTCCGTGAACTCCATGAACAGTGTCATGAATATCGCGATGAAACCACCGGACGTCATCCCGTTGTTGAAGAGGCCGCCGGCAAAAACCGAGAAGAATTCCGGAAAGATCGCGCCGCCCTGAAAGCCGGTACCCACCAGGAAACTGATGCCGACGATCAGTCCCTTGCGGTAGTTGACCTGGTCCTGGACGATCATCTGCGCACCGACCATGAACAGGATGGCCATCATCACGATGAGATAGGCCGCAAAGACCGGACCGGGAATCCCCAGCACCAGGGCCAGCCCCTTGGGGAAGAATGCAATCGCAAGGAAGAGTGCGCCGGCCGTGATACCGACATACCGGGACGCGACCCCGGTGAGCCGGGCAAGGGATGCGCCGGTGGAATAGGATGTGTTCGGCATGGTTCCCGCGAGCCCGGACAGCAGATTGGACAGTCCATCGGTGGCGACCGCGCCTTGCACCGCACGGAAATCCACCGCCCGGGTCCTGCGCCAGGACACGCTCTGGCTGGCAACGGCGCTGCTCATCGTCCTAACCGAGCCGATCATCGCCGCCAGCAGGAACCCGGGAAGAAGCGCCCAGAACTCCGGTCCGAAGCCAAGGTCAAGACCCGGCCATTCGGACTGGGGGAGACCGATCCACGGCGCCTCCAGAACGCGGGTCATGTCATAGATGCCGTAGAAGGCGGCGACCGCGGACCCCATGACGACACCGAGCACCGGGGCCCAGAGCCGGAGTTCCCCGGAACCCTTGAGCGAGAATCCGCACATGACGAGCACGGTGACCAGGGCGCTCAGCTGCGCACCCTCAGCGGGACTCCCTTCCAGAACGTCCGTGAGCAGGCCGAGGGCGGCCGGCATGACCGAGACCGGAATCAGCATGAGCACCGTCCCCGAAACGGTCGGGGTGAAGATCCGCCGGAACAGCGCTAATCGCTCGGATATCAGGAACTGGAAGAGAGCCGAGACGAGCACCAGGGTGGCGAGCATTTCCGGCCCGCCTTCGGTGAGCGCCAGGATGCAGACGGCGATAAAAGCCGAGGAGCTCCCCATCATGAGGACATGGCCCATGCCGAAGCGCCCGAGCCGGAGCGACTGGAGCATCGTGGCGGCACCGCCGATCGCGACGGCGGCGACAACAGCCCACGACAGGTAAGCCTCGCTCCCCCCGGCGGCGCGAACCACGATGGTCGTGATCAGGATCGTGGCCGATACGCTGAGGGCGGTGAGCTGGAGACCAAGGCCGAGGGCGGTCGTGACCGGCAGCGATTCGTCGGCCTGGTAGCGAAGACCCGGATCACGCGTCATGACAAGGCCGGTATTCCTCCGGCGTCAGGCGCCCATTGGAGGGCGCGAAGCGGTCTGGCGCTCAGGAAAATCCGCATGTTGGTGGCTTGTCTGGGGGCATGTGCAGCAATTGCCTGCCATAGGGGAATCCCGCACCGCACAGGGCTCTTCAGGGCCGGGGGCTCCGGTTTCGGCCCCTGACCCGGCAACCGTCAATGAAGCAGGTCGAGGGATTCCAGAAATTCCCGCATCGCCTCCACGCATTCCTTCGGCTGTTCGATCTGGAGAAAGTGCGTTGACTCGGGCAGGAAGTCATAGTCTACATTCAATATGTGGCTCAGGTCGAAGGTGGGAAGATACGAATACGGCAGGACCGGATCGGCTCCAAGGACTTTCGTCGGGCACTGGTATTCGTCGAAGTCCACCATGACGGCGAAGGCCCTGGCGTGATTGATCACCTGCGCCTCATATTCGCGCGGACACCGAAGCACATAGCCCTGTCCGTTCGCGCTTTTTCGGAGAATGGTGCGGGCGTACAGTTCAAGAGCCCCGGGGACAACCCGCTTCAAGGACGGCAAGTAGCCGAGGAATTCCGAGCATTCCTCGAAGGATTCGAACCGTTCCGTGCGTCTCTGGGCGATCTCGGTGCAGCGCCTGGTGGCCACGTCGAACTCTTCGGGGTATTCATCCGCCTTGCACACCGGCGGGTCGAACAGTACCCGTGCGGCGAACATCCTGCCGTGAGCGGGCGACAGGAGCGATGCCAGCGCGGATACCGAGTGGAACACGCCGATGTTCGGCTTCTGACCGAATTGGCGGTCGATCGCCTCGACGATATAGCCGTAGTCTTCCACGAAAATGGGAAGATTATGCCGTTCCCGGGAACCGATATTATTCCAGCCATGGTTTCTGAGGTCATGGACGATGACGTCGAATTCTTCGGTGAGCAGCGACCAGAACGGGTAGTAGAGATCAATCGCGAGACCGTTGCCGTGGCAAAGGATGAGCCTTGGGCCTGACGGATTGCCATGACGCCGAAGGATGATGAAGTTGCCGTCATCCATGCGAACCTCATGGATGGCAAGCGGTTCGGGTATCTCCCAGACTGTTTCTGTATTTGTCATCAAGCGCCCGGCCAATTCGGGGAGCCATCATTCGGAAATGGCTTCACCAGTATACGGCAGTGAACGGTTCGGTGGACTGTCAGGATCGTTGGCCCGGTCTCCGGAGATCCCCGCCCGCATTCATGCGCTGCGCGGGAACCGGATCCAGTTCATGCGCGAACGTGGCGGCGAATTCCGCATTGCCCAGATTTTCGAGTCTCCAGGTGACGTCCGGCAAATGGGGAAACCGGAACAGGCCGTATTTTGCACCGTGCCGCATGTCCGATGGAATCTCGAATAAGGAAGGATTCAGGGAGAAGCCCGTCCCCAGGGCCTTGATCAGCGCCTCCTTGAGCGTCCAGAGGTTGAAGAAGTACCGGCTCTTCTCGCTCTCTGTCGCCCGCGCCAGGTCGGATCTCTCGAGCGGACCGAACACAAAATCGCCGATCCCTTCGATGTCGAAACGGGGGATGCGCTCCTCCACATCCACCCCGAGCCTTCCCTCGGGCGCGATGCCAACCAGTCCATGCCTGCCGCTGTGGCTGACATTGAAGCTGACGGATGCCTGCGCCCCGTCCACCAGGGCGAAGGGCTTGCCGTGCCCAGCGGCGCCGAACGCGAGCTGTTCGTTCCGGCAACCGAGCCGTCTGCAAAGGAGGGACCGCAGCGCCGCGCGGCAAAGGGCGAATTCCCGGCGGGGACGTTCGTACCGGTAACGGTGCCAGCGTTCCATTTCGTCGCGGTCCAGCCACGACAGGGCATGGTCCTCGCGGTCCTCCTTGGGGGTCAGGTCGACATGCACGACGAGGACATCGCCGGTCTCGCGGTACGTGCTGACCCAGGAGACGTCAGCCGGCATGGCGGTACGGTCGTTTGATCATCAGGACAGTCAACGCTCCTGGAACCAGAAGCGCCGGCGCTGGAACGGGTAGCCCGGCAGGGAGATCCGGCGTCTTTCCTCTCCCGCGAACAGCCCGCGGAACTCGGGCGTGAGCCCCGCTTCATAGGCCTTCGCGACCGACGCGAGGAAAGCGTCCCCATTGGCCGACGAGCGGTCCAGACTGGCCAGGATGACCGGCGCCCCCGCACCGTCCGCGGGCTTCGGCCAGGCCGCGGCCGCCTGCGGCCCCAGCACCGGGTCCGGGCCAACCTCCACGATGACATCGACGCCCAGCTCCGCAAGAGTTTCCATGCATCCGCCAAATTCCGCCGGCTCGCCTGCCTGCCGGCGCCAGTGCGCACCGTCGAGGGTTTCACCCGGTCCCACCACCCGGCCGGTCACCTGGTTCACCAGCGAGATCGACGGCGGCGCCGTCGCGACGCCCGCGAAAGTCGCCTCCAGTGCGTCCAGCGTCGCCGCATCCGGGTTGTCCCCATCCTGCAGTGCCGCCATCAGGGATCCTCGCCGGGCCGCGAAACGCAGGCCATCCTCGAGGGACAGGACCCCAGCCGCCTGCGCCGCCGAAATCTCTCCAGAACCCGCCCCGAACACCACGCCCGGCCGGATGCCGATGCTCGACCACAGTGCCGTGAGCGCGCATTCGAGCGCATAGACGGCCGGCTGCGCCCAGGCCGGGTCGCCGAGTTCCCCGGCGCGGCCGAACATCACGTCCAGCAACGAGGCGTCCCGCTCCTCGCGGAACACCCCGTCCAGGTGGTCCAGGACCGCCCGCACCACCGGCTCGCTCTCATAGAGTTCTCCGCCCATGCCGGGCCAGTGGCTGTCTTCACCGGGATACGCAAACGCCACCTTCGTGCCCGCCGGCGGGCCGTGGCTCCCGTCGGACTCCGAAAGCGCCTTCAGTTGCTCCTTCAGGGATTCGGCATTCCCGAACAGGATACCGGCACGGTGCGGGAAATGGCTGCGTCCCGCGCCCGCGGTCCACGCCATGTCCGACAGCACGGACCCGGGGGCATCGCCTTCGGCCGGCGCCCCGGCGCGGTCGTCGAGCCAGGCAAGATACTGCCCCGCGAGTGCCCGCAGCGCATCGTCTGATTTGCCCGACAGCGGCAGCAACCGCATCCGCCGGGTGGGCGGCTCTTCCGCCGCCGGCCCCGGGACCGACTCCGGCAGGGAAGCGTCCACGCGTTTCGAGTCACCGGATGGGGAATGGCTTCCCGCAATCCCGTCCTCGGGTGACTGCGGTGATCCATAACCCTCAACCACCAGGTGTGCGTTGGTTCCCGAGAGCGCGAAGGCGCTCACGCCCGCCCGGGGAGGACGGTCGGGACTGGGCGGCCACGCCGTCGTCTCCGACGTCACCCGCACCGGCAACTCGTCCCACGGCATCTCCGGACTGGGGTGATCGAAATGCAGGTGTTTCGGAATCACCCCGTGCTTCATCGCCAGCAGGACCTTGATCAGGCCGGCGATGCCGGCCGCCGCCTCCAGATGGCCGATGTTCGTTTTCACCGTGCCGAGCAGCAGCGGGCGGTCCGCCGCGCGTCCCCTGCCGTACACGGCGGCCGATGCGCGCACCTCGATCGGGTCGCCCAACTGGGAGCCCGTCGCATGCGCCTCCAGGTAGTCCACTTCGGCAGGGGGTACCCCGGCCCGGGACAGCGCTTCCTCGAGCACCTGTTCCTGAGCCGTGCCATTCGGGACCGTCAGTGCGGCGCTCGCCCCGTTCTGGTTCACTGCTGAACCCTGCACCAGGCCCCAGATGCGGTCGCCGTCCGCCTCGGCGTCGCTGAGCCGCTTCAGGACCACCACCCCGCAGCCCTCGCCGCGGACGAAACCGTCCGCGGCCGCATCGAAGGTCCGGCAAAGGCCAGTTCGCGACAGCATGCCGTAGTCCGCCATGAACTTCGAGATCCGGGGGGAGAGCGCCGCGTGCACGCCCCCGGCCAGGGCCATGTCCACTTCGCCCTCCCGAAGGCTTGCGGCGGCCTGGTGCACCGCCACCAGCGATGACGCGCAGGTCATGTCCAGCGGCACCGCCGGACCCATGAGGCCGAGCGCAAAGGCGACCCGCCCGATGGTCACGCTCGGGGCGGTGCCGAGGTAGCTGTCATCCTGGCCGCTGGCGGCGACCAGGTCCCGGTATTCGCTGCCGCCCAGCCCGACGTATACCCCGGTGCGGGTGCCCTTGAGCGGGGCGGGGTTCATGCCCGCGTCCTCAAGCGCCTGCCAGCACGTCTCCAGCAGCAGCCCCTGGCGCGGGTCCATCATCCGCGCCTCGATCGGCCTGATGCCGAAGAAGCCCGCATCGAACTCATCCAGCCCCTCGATGTACCCGCCCCGCCGGTAGATGGTCTCATCTGCGTCGGGGTCTCCGAGAATCCCGTTCCAGGGGCCGGCGTCCTGCCGTCCCTCCGTCACCGCGTCGACGCCCGCCTCGAGCTGGCGCCAGAAGGCGTCGATGTCAGGCGCGCCGGGGAACCGGCACGCCATGCCCACGACCGCGATCTGCTCCTCCTCCCGCTCCGCCGCTACGAGCGGCACCGGTGCGGGCGCGGGCGCCGCCTCTGGCGCGGGCGCGAGTGAGAATGCAGCCTCTGTCCGTGGTGCGGGCGCGGGGCCGAGATCGCTGAGTTCCCCGACCAGGTGGCGGGCGAGCACCGCGATGTCCGGATAGTCGAACACCACCGTGTTCGATGCCGTGTACGTGTCCGCGAACGCGCGGTTCAGGCGGTTGCGCAGTTCCACGGCCATGAGCGAGTCCATGCCCAGGTCGAAGAATCCCACCGTAGGCTCCGGCGCCGAGGGCAGCCGCAGCACCGCCTGCAGTTCCTGCTGCAGGAACGTCACCAGCAGGCTCTCGCGTTCGCCCGTAGGCGTCTCCCGGACACGGGAAATCAGGTCATCCGACAGGGCGGGCGCATCGGCCCCGGCATCGTCGTCGGAGGAGAGCAGGTCCTCGAGCAGGGGCGGCCGCTCCTCGACGGCCTCCTCGAACACCGACCAGTCCATGGCCATCACCACGGAATTGGTGACATCCTGGCGCACCAGCCGGTCGAATGCCCGCATGCCCTGCTGCGGGGTAAACCAGCGTCCGCCGCGCGACGCCCGCTGGCGCTCGATCCGGTCGCGCTGTTCCGCCGCCTCGCCGATCTCCGACCAAGCCCCCCAGGCAATGGCCTGTCCCGGCAGTCCCAGCGCCCGGCGGTGCCCGGCGAGCTGATCCAGGAACGCGTTGGCCGCGGCATGGTTCGCCTGGCCCGGATTGCCCATTACGCCGACCCGGCTGGAGAAGAGGATGAACAGGTCCAGGTCGAGGTCTATCGTGGCGCGGTGCAGCTGCCAGGCGCCCAGTATTTTCGGCCACAGCACCGTCTCGAACCGCTCCCAGCTCTGGTTCGTCAACGCACCGTCCGACAGTACCCCCACGCTGTGGATCACGCCGCCGAGGGGCGGCAGCTCCTCGCCCACCCGTGCCATCATTGCGTCCACCTGGGCGGCGTCCGTCACGTCCGCGAGTTCCACCTGCACCGTGAACCCGCGCTCGCGCAGCGAGTTGATGACCGTCTCGACCTCCGGGTCCGGCGGCCGCCGTCCGTTCAGCACGATTGTCCCGGCCCCGTGCTCGGCGAGCCACTCGGCAACCGCGCACCCGATTCCGCCGAGGCCCCCGGTCACAAGGTAGGATCGGTCCTGCCGCAGACCGCCGCCCGCGAGCGGCGGCGCCGTCAGGACGATCTTGCCGGTGTGGCGGGCCGATCTCATGAAGCGCAATGCCGCCCCCGCCTCGGCCAGCGGCCACCTGCTGTGGACGATCGGCCCCACTTCTCCCGCCGCGAGCTGCCGCATCACGTCCCTGAGGACCCGGCCGACCCAGGCCGGATCGGTTTTCTTCATGACGTCCAGTTCAAGAATGGCGTAGGTCACGTCGGGGCGCACCGCCGCCATCTCCTCCTCGCTCAGGATGTCCCGCCGGGCCAGTTCGATGAACCGGCCGCCTTTCGCCAGACAGGACAGGCTCGCGTCGATGAAGCCCTCGCTCGTCAGGCTGTTCAGCACCACGTCCACGCCCTTGCCGTCCGTTGCCTTCAGGATTTCCTCCCCGAACGCCGTCTGGCGGCTGTCGTAAATGTTCTCCACGCCGAGAGAGCGGAGGTACGCTTGCTTCGGCGCACTCGCGGTGACATGAACTTCCGCCCCCGCGGCCCGTGCCAGTTGGATCGCCGCCAGGCCCACGCCGCCCGCGCCGGCGTGGATCAGCACCCGGTCGCCCGCCTCCAGCCCGGAAAACTCGTAGGACAGCGCGGCCGAGACGTACGCGCTCGGCACCGTGGCGAGGTCCGACACCGAAAACCCCGCCGGGGCGGGCGCCACCAGTTCCCCGTGCGTGATCATTTCCGCGGCGAACGCGCCGAATCCCATGCCGGTCACATGGTCCCCGACGGAGACCGTGGACACGTCGGCGCCCACCTCGATCACGTGGCCGCACATTTCCCTGCCGAGATTGCCCTCCTCGATGAAGCCGAGGGAGCGGAACACGTCCCAGAAATTGAGTCCCGTGGCCTGGACCGCCACGCGGACCTCCTCGGGTTCCAGGGGGCGCCGCGGCAGGGGCTTGATGCAGGGTTTCTCGAACACGCCGCCGGGGTCCGGGGCCAGCACCCAGTCCGGGTCATCCGGCAGGGAAAGCCGCTCCGGCCCGGCGTCCGCCCGGACCAGGCGCGCCGCCTGACGGCGTCCCGTCCGGTACGCGATGTGGTTTTCCGGGTCGGGGTACAGGAGTTCGTTGACCAGGTCGGGCGCCGGCGCCATCGACCCGGGATCCAGGTCGATCATCCGCGGCTTAAGGTCCGCCGCCTCCAGGGCCACCGCCTTGCCGAAGCCCCACAGAACGGCGCCGGACGGCTCTCCTCCATGCTCCCGTTCCAGCACCTGGGCCCCGCGGGTGAGAAACCAAACGCCCTTCTCCGGTTTCGCGTCGGCGTCCGTGATGCCCTGAACCATGGCAAGCGCGCTCGCTCCCGCCCGCGCCACGTCCTCGGCGATTTCCTCCCGGGTCGCCTCCTCCCCGTGGCCATCCAGGGCCATCAGGTGCACGGCGCCGTTGAAGGGCATGTCCGAAGGGAGGTTCTGTATCAGGGAACACCAGGACTCGCGCTGCCGCGTCTCCACGGTCACGTCGATCACGCCCGCGCCGGAAATCTGCGGCGGGCCGTCATCCGGCGTACCGTCCCTCGCCAGCAGGACCGTCTGGTTGCGGGCCGCCAGATCGGCCGCCAGCCGGGCCGCCAGGCCGCCGTCGTCCGCCGCCAGGACCCAGATGCCCGGATCCTCCAGGACCTCCACCGGGCCCCGCGCGACGATCACGCCCTTGTCCGGAAATTCGTCCGGGTCCGACTCGTTCAATCCCAGGACCTCCACCTCGCCGAAGCCCACGTCGCCGAGTGCGCGCCGCCACACCGCCGGACTCGCCAGGGCGTGGTGCGGGCGGTAGTCGTCGGCGAACCGCCACCAGCCGTCCAGCTGTCCGAAGGTCAGGTCCATCCAGCCGTAGCCGCTGAGGTTTTCGAGGGCAACGAGGTGGCCCGACGGGGCGAGCAGCTTCAGGCAGTGCGCCAGCGTCTCCTCCAGGTACCGGGTCGCATGCAGTACGTTGGACGCGATCAGCAGGTCATAGGCGTTGGCGTCATAGCCCTGGGCGATCGGGTCCTTCTCGATATCCAGCGGACGGTAGACGATGGCGCCGCCGCCGTCCCCGAACCGTCCTTCCGCCTCGGCGAAGAATCCCGCCGAGATGTCCGTGTACACGTAGTCGAACCGGCCTTCCGGCAGCTCCGGCAGGATGGCGGCGGTTGCCGACCCCGTTCCCGCCCCGACCTCGATCACCCGGAGGCGCCTGCCCTCGGGCAGCCCGGCCACGAGGGTGCGGACCGTCTCTTTGAGGATCCGGTTCGCGGCGCGCGCCACCGGCGCTTTCAGGTACAGGTCCCCCGGGGTCGGTTCCCCGCTGCTGAACAGGAGCGTCAGCGGGTCCGCCTGGGCGCGGAGTACCTCGGCCAGGGCGCCGCCGCAGCGCCGGAACAGGCCGATTTCGTTCGTGCCGTGGGGGTAGCGTTCGATCATCCCGGAGACGAATTCCTCCATGTCGCCCGGCATTTCATCGGGCAGCGGGTCGCTTGGCCCGAGCTTCACGACGAATCCGCCGTCCGTCTCTTCCAGCACCCCTGATTTGGCCAGCATCTCGAGAATCCGGCGGAACAGGCGCTTGTGCTCCTCCCCGACCCCGAGGCGTTGGCGCAGGTCCTCGGAATCCAGTACCGCACCCGCCTCGCGTTCCCACCCCAGCTGTTCCAGGGTCGCGAGCGCGCGGGCACGCGACCACTGCTCCAGGTCATTAAGCAGGGCGCTCCGGTCTGCGCGCGGGACACCCTCCTCGGCCAGGTATTCCGACAGCAGTCCCGAGCGGGCCGCCACATCCTCCGGTGACGGGAGGAAATCCGCCGGCGTCATGCCCGGCGCAAGCGCGTGTTCGCGCCACACGATCTCGTAGAGCAGTTCCTCCACCCCCTCGACCGCGGAGAGCAGCGCCGCCCGCGTCGCGCGCTTCACCGTGTAGCCTTCCAGCCCGCCGAGCGGGTTTCCCTCGGGATCGTAGATGCGCAGCTCGCCGCTCATGACCTCCGGGGCCTGGCCGGTTTCCGCTTCCGCACCCCGGGCCTCGTTCATCCGTACGTGACAGATCACCTTCCTCGGCAGCCGCCCCGCCAGCCAGAGCCGCTCCCAGCCGAAGGGCAGGTAGGTGGTTTCGCCCTCGTCGCCGCCCGGGTTCCGCGCCGCGGCCACCACCTGGAAGCAGCCGTCCAGCACGAGCGGATGAACATCCAGATTCTGGCCGGGAGCATCCGGCAACGAAATCTCGCCCAGTGCCTCTCCCGGCCGGGACCAGACCCCGCCCATCGTCTGGAATGACGGGCCGAGATCGATCCCCGTGGCGGACCGGGCGCGGTAATAGGCCGGCACGTCCACCGGCTCGAGGCCGGCCTTCAGGGCCTCGAGGTCGACGGGTCCGGCGCCTTCCGCTGCGGGGTTACCCGGCGACACGCGGCATTCCACGTGCACCGTCCAGCCCTCTTCATCCCCCTTGCTGAACAACTGGGCGCGGCGCGACGCCGATTCCCCGGGGGCGTCGAGCACGAGCTGCACCCTGCGGCCGCTCTCTTCTGCATTCTTTCCGGGGTCGTCCGGCGGGAAGACCAGCGCGTTGTGCAGCTGCATGTCCTCCACGACCACCGCGCCGTCCCCCTCGGCCAGGGGCGCCGATGCCGCCATTGCTCCGTAGAGCGCGCCGGGAGCGATGATCCGGCCGTACACCCGGTGATCGCTCATCCACTCCGGGTCCGAGGGAAACACCTCGGTCTCGTACGTGACCTCGCCGCTGGCGGATTCGTGCCGGTCGCCGAGCAGGGGATGCCCCGCGCTCCGCCGCCGGCCCCGCGTCGCCTCGAGCCAGTAGTGCTCGCGCTGGAACGGATAGTCCGGGATCGAGATGCGCCGGCGCGCTTCCCCGGCGAACAGCCCCTCGAACCGTACCGGAAGGCCCGCCTGGTACGCGTTCGCGACCGCCGCCATGAAACCGTCGCCGCCCATGGGCTCCTCCGAGCCCTCGGCCGGCGGACACAGACTCGTGACGACGACCGGCGCCCCGGCCGACTCCGGCCAGGCCGACACCGCCATCGCGCCCAAAAGCGGGCGCGGCCCGATCTCCACCACCAGGTCCACCCCGAGGTCCGCCAGGGACCTGACCCCGCTGGCGAACGCCACCGCCTCGCGGGCATGGCGCCGCCAGTAGGCCCCGTCCAGCAACTGGCCGTCCTCCACCGGCCGCCCCGTCAGGTTGCTGACCACCGTGAGGGCGGGCGGGGCGATTGCAACGCCGTCCAGGGATGCCTCCAGTCCGTCCAGCGCGGGCTCCAGCAGGGCGCTGTGAAACGCCCGCGTCGTGTTCAGCCGCCGGGTCCGGACGCCTTCGGATTCGAGGCGCTTCATGATGCTTTCGATGTCCGCGACCGTGCCGCTCACCACCTGGTGGCTGCCGTTGTCCCCCGAGACGCTCAGCCCGACGCCGCCGGAGGACGCGTTGGCCTCCTCGACCGCCGACGCCACCCGGTCCGGCGGGGCAAAGACCGCGGCCATGGCGCCCGGTTCGGTTTCGGACAGGAGGGTGCCCCGGGTCGCGGCGAACCGCATGCCGTCTTCCAGGCTGTATACGCCCGCCGCCCGGGCTGCCGCCAGTTCCCCGACGCTGTGTCCCACCACCACGTCGGGGCGGACCCCCACGCTGTCCCAGAGCGCCGTCAGCGCGCTATCGAGCGCGTAGAGGGCCGGCTGTTCCCACGCGGTGTCCTCCAGGCTGCCTTCCCCGCCGTCCCTGCCGAACATCACGTCCAGCAGGGAGACGCCCCGGTGCGCCCGGAAGACTTCCTCGCAGCGGTCAAGCACCGCCCGCGCCACCGGCTCGGTTTCATAGAGCGCCTGTCCCATGCCGGCCCACTGGCTGCCCTGCCCGGTATAGGCGAACGCCACCCTGGTCGGGGCGTGCTGCCGGTGGTCATCGTCCCCGTCAACGAGTTCCCGGAGCCGCTCGCGCAACGAGTCGGCGTCCCGGAACGGAATACCCGCGCGATAATCGAAATGGCTCCGCCCGATGCCGGCCGTCCATGCCATGTCCGACAGCAGGGGCCCCGGGGCATCGGGTTCCGCCCCGAGCGCCTCCGCCTGCCCATCGAGCCATGCGAGATACCGCCCCGCAAGCGCCCTGAGCGCGCCGTCCGACTTGCCCGACAGCGCCAGCAGGCGGGTGTCGCGCTGCCGGAGTCCCTCCTCCGGCAGCGCAAGGTCCTGTACGGCTGCCGGCAGCGGAACCGTCACCGCCTGCGCGGCTCCCGCAAGCTGGTTCCGTCCGTAGGGTGTCCCGTCCGGCCCGTTGTATTCCTCCACGACAATGTGGGCGTTCGTCCCGGATATTCCGAAGGAATTCACGCCCGCAAGGCGCGGGCGGCCGTCCCGTGGCGGCAGGTCCATCATGGACGAAGTCACCTTGAGGGGCAGCTGGTCCCAGTCGAGACTCGGATTGGGGTTCTGGAAGTGCAGGTGCCGAGGGATCACCCCCGCTGCATCACCAGCGCCGCCTTGATCAGACCGGCGATACCGGCCGCCGACTCCAGGTGACCTACGTTGGTCTTCACGGAACCGACCAGGAGCGGCCGGTCCGCCATGCGGTCCCGGCCGTAGACGGCGGCCACGGCGTCGATCTCGATCGGATCGCCGACCGACGTTCCGGTTCCGTGCGCCTCGAGGTAGTCCACTTCCGACGCGGCGATCCCCGCCTGGGAGAGCGCCGACTCGATCACCTGCTCCAGCGCGGGCGTGTGCGGCACCGTCAGCCCGCTGCTGGCGCCGCCGTGATTGACCGCCGAGCCCCGGATGACGCCCCAGATCCGATCGCCGTCCCGTTCGGCATCGCGCAGCCGCTTGAGGACGACGACCCCGCAGCCCTCGCCCCGCACATAGCCGTTCGCGGAGGCGTCGAACGCCTTGCACTGCCCGTCCGCGGAAAGCATCATCGCATCCGCGCGAAGCTCGAATATGCGGCCGTTCAGGATCGCCTGCACGCCGCCCGCGATGGCCAGGTCCGCCTTGCCCTGCTGGAGGTCCGAAACCGCGTCGTGAACCGACACCAGGGACGACGCGCAGGCGGCGTCCACGGCCTTCGCCGGTCCCATGAAGCCGAGCACGAAGGAAACCCGGCCGCTGGTGCCGTTCAGGTTGGTGCCGCTCAGGGCGTACAGGCAGGAGGCGGCCTCGGCGGGCTTGTTGGACTCCACCACCAGCATCCTGTACTCGTCGTTGCTGATCCCGGTGTAGACGCCGGTGCGGCTGCCCTTCAGCCGGTCCGGGTCGATCCCCGCGTCCTCGAGGGCCTGCCAGGTGGTCTCCAGCATCATCCGCTGCTGCGGGTCCAGCATGTTGGCCTCGACCGGGGAAATCCGGAAGAATGTCGCGTCGAACTGGTCGATTTCGTCGACATAGGCGCAGTAGCGGCAGGCGCTGCCGAGTTCCCCCACGTTCGAGAAGAGTTCGTCCACGCGCCTGTTGCCTTCGCCGGGGACAATTTCAGAGACCGAGTTCCCGCCGGATTCGAGCAGTTGCCAGAACGCGGAAATGCTCGGCGCGCCGGGAAACTTGCACGCCATGCCCACGATCGCGACGGGCTCCGCCGGGCGGGTAATGCCCGGGATGTCGTCCTGGGGCTCTCCGGAAGGATCGAAATTCCTGTCTAGGTTCATCAAAGACTCCGCATTTGTGTATTCAGGCTCTCCTGCGAATATCATTCACCCCTTGCCGGTCCGTGGGAACCCGGGAAGAATCCATGATACAGCGCATTCTCGGGGAGGAACAAGTCCAAGGCACCCGGTGCGGATCCGCCTGGCCGGAAGCGTCCGGGAGCAACCGGAAACCACACTGCGGGCTGCCGTGTGCGGCCCGCCGGATTCGGGGTCCGCAGGGGAGCGCCCGCCGTCCGGATCCGCCCCTGTCCGGCCGGTCCGTTGCAGCGGCCGGCTGACTCAGGAAGCGGTTGAAGTGGAAATTTGGCACGGGACAAGTGTACATTAGCCTGACCCCGGCATTGTGCCGGGAACGGCAACCGGGCATGGCCCCGGCCGGTCGACCCAGGCAAGCGCAGGCAGACAGATCAAAGACAAGAGATTCATCGTCGTCGAAGGCCCCATCGGCGTGGGCAAGAGCACCCTTGCCCGGCGGATTGCGGGTTCCCTTGGCGCGGACCTCCTGCTGGAGCAGTCCACCGAAAATCCGTTCCTTGAGCGCTTCTACCGCTCGCCGGCCCAGTACGCCCTGCAGACCCAGCTGTATTTCCTGTTCCAGCGCGTGCAGCAACTGAAGGAACTGCGGCAGGGGGATCTCTTTTCGCCTGTCCGCGTCGCGGATTTCATGCTGGACAAGGATCCGCTGTTCGCCCGGCTGACCCTCGACGAGGACGAATTGTTCCTGTACGAGCAGGTGTTCGAGCAACTGATCCTGGAAGTGCCCAAGCCCGATCTCGTCATTTTCCTGCAGGCCCCCACCGGCGTCCTGGTCCGGCGGATCCGCAAGCGCGGCATCCTGTTCGAGCGCAACATGGAGCGGAGCTTCCTCGAGGAACTGTCCGAGGCCTATACCCGCTTCTTCCTCAGCTATCACGATTCCCCGCTGCTGATGGTCAACGCGGAGAATTCCAACTTTCTCGATGACGACGAGCACTATGCGCTGCTGCTCGAACAGGTTGAGAGCGTCCAGTCCGGGCGGCACTACTTCAACCCGGACTTCTGAGACCTGGAGCCGCGATCCGCAATGTCCGATACGCCCGAAAAACCCGAAAAATCCGAAAAACCCATCAGCCGTTACCCGGTACCCGACCTCGAGTCCCTGGACGCGGATATCCGCGCCCGGATCGAGGCGGTCCACGAGAAGGCGGGGTTCATTCCCAACGTTTTTCTCACGCTCGCCCACCGCCCGGCGGAGTTCCGGGCCTTCTTCGAATACCATGACGCGCTGATGCTGAAGGAGGGCGGCCTCAGCAAGGCGGAACGCGAGATGATCGTGGTGGCCACCAGCGCCCTGAACGACTGCCACTACTGCGTGATCGCCCATGGCGCCATTCTGCGGGTCTATTCCAGGGACCCCCTCGTGGCGGACCAGGTCGCGGTGAACTACCGCAAGGCCGACATCACGCCGAGGCAGACGGCGATGCTGGACTTCGCGGTCCGGATCGCCGCTTCACCCGGGCAGGTCGGCGAGGCCGATTTCGAGGCCCTTGATGCCCATGGATTCGATGCGGAGGACATCTGGGATATCGGCGCCATTGCCGCGTTCTTCGGCCTGTCGAACCGCATCGCCAACATGATCGACATGCGGCCGAACGACGAGTTCTATGCCATGGGGCGGGAGTCGTGAGCGTCTCGGGCCATGGGTGATCCGGACACGCTGGAGGGCAGGGAGCCTTCCCTCCGCACCATCGCCATGCCGGCGGACGCCAATCCCGCCGGGGACATCTTCGGCGGCTGGATCATGTCCCAGATGGACCTTGCGGGCGCGATCTACGCCAGCTACACGGTCCGGGGCCGGCTGGTGACGGTGGCGGTCGATTCCATGACCTTCCACCTGCCGGTGTACGTTGGGGACCAGGTGAGCTGCTATTGCGGGGTGGGCAGGATCGGCCGCACATCCATCTCCATCCACATCGAGGCCTGGGTGCGGCGCCGGCAGGCCGACGTGAAGCTGCTGAAGGTCACCGAGGCGACGATCACCTATGTCAGCATCGACGAGAACCGGAAGCCGGTGCCGATCGAGCTGCTCGCATAGCCGGCGCTCCGGGAGGGCTCCGGGGCCCGGCTGAAACCTATCCCAGGGTGCCCTGCGCGGTCCCTGCGGTACCGGGCATCAGCATGCCGGCGGCTAGCGTCCGGTTCCGGAGGCGAGATCCCTGACGAACCGGTGCACTTCCGCGCAGATGTCGGCGCCGGGGCGGCCGCTGCCGACGCCTTCGGCAATACGGTCGACGATCGCGGAGCCCACGACGACACCGTCCGCCACCCGGGCGGTGGCACGGACGTGTTCGGCGTTCTTGATGCCGAAACCGACCGCCACGGGCAGGTCGGTGTGGCGTCGGATGCGGGCGACCGCGTCGGCAACGGACTGCTGCTCCGCAGAGCGGGTGCCGGTGATCCCGGCGATGGCCACGTAATAGACGAACCCGGAACTGTGCTTCAGCACCACGTCCAGCCGGGCGTCGTCCGAGGTGGGCGTGGTGAGGCGCACCCAGTGCAGTCCCGCGGCGAGGCAGGGGTGGGCCATTTCCACATCCTCCTCCGGCGGCAGGTCCACGATGATCAGGCCGTCCACACCCACGGACAGCGCCTTGTCGATGAAGGCCTGGACGCCGTAATGGTGGATCGGGTTGTAGTAGCCCATGAGGATGATGGGCGTCGCATCGTCCTTGAGACGGAAATTCTCCACCATCGTCAGGGTCCGGGCCAGGGTCATGCCGTTGTCCAGCGCCCTCAGGTTGGCGAGCTGTATCGAGGGCCCGTCCGCCATGGGGTCGGAAAACGGCATACCGAGTTCGATGACGTCGGCACCCGCGGCCGGCAGGCCGTCGAGCAGGGCCTGGGACGTGTCCCCGTCCGGGTCCCCGGCGGTGATGAAGGGGATCAGCGCGGCCCGGTTCTGTTCCCGCACCAGGGCGAAGCGTTCGTTGAGGCGGTCGCGGCTCATATCTCCACTCCCAGGGCCTTGGCCACGGTGAACACGTCCTTGTCGCCCCGGCCGCAGAGATTCATGATGATGGTCTGGCCGCGGTCCATGTCCGGCGCGATCTTGACCACGTGGGCGAGGGCGTGGGCGGGTTCCAGGGCCGGGATGATGCCTTCGCTGCTGCAGCAGAGCTTGAAGGCCTCGAGCGCCTCGTCGTCGGTGATGGACACGTACTCCACCCGGCCGGTCTCGTGCAGCCAGGAATGCTCGGGCCCGATGCCCGGGTAGTCGAGTCCGGCGGAGATGGAATGGGCATCCAGGATCTGCCCGTCATCGGTCTGCAGCAGGAAGGTGCGGTTGCCGTGCAGGACGCCGGGTTCCCCGCCGGTCAGTGAGGCCGCGTGCTCGCCGGTGTCGATGCCGTGGCCCGCCGCCTCGACCCCGATGATGCGCACGCTCTCGTCGTCGAGGAAGGGATGGAAGAGCCCGATGGCGTTGGAGCCGCCGCCGATGCAAGCGGTGACCACGTCCGGCAGCCTGCCGGTCCGTTCGATGAACTGCTCGCGCGCCTCGCGCCCGATGACGGTCTGGAAGTCCCGCACCATTTCGGGGTAGGGATGGGGTCCGGCGCAGGTGCCGATGATGTAGAACGTGTCCTCCACGTTCGCCACCCAGTCCCGGAGGGCGTCGTTCATGGCGTCCTTCAGCGTGGCCGTGCCGCTGCTCACCGGTACGATCTCCGCCCCGAGAAGGCGCATGCGGAACACGTTGGGCGCCTGGCGCTCGATGTCCTTTTCCCCCATGTAGACCACGCAGGGCAGGTCGAACAGTGCGCAGACCGTGGCCGTGGCGACGCCGTGCTGTCCGGCGCCGGTCTCGGCGATGATGCGGCGCTTGCCCATGCGCCGCGCCAGCAGGATCTGTCCCAGGGTGTTGTTGATCTTGTGGGCCCCGGTATGGTTCAGCTCGTCGCGCTTGAAATAGACCCGGGCGCCGCCGAGCCCGTCACTGAGGCGCTCCGCCAGGTAGAGGGGACTCGGGCGGCCGACGTAGTCCCGGGAATAGTAGGCCAGTTCCCTGAGGTATTCCGGGTCTTTGCGGTACTTGTAGTATGCCTGTTCCACTTCGAGGATCAGCGGCATCAGGGTTTCGGCGACGAAGCGGCCGCCGAATATGCCGAAGTGACCCTCCGCGTCGGGGCCGCTGCGGTAGGATTCGGGTGGATTGGATTGCATGGACTTTCCGGGGCGTTCGAGGTGCGGAATTATACCTGCCCCGGCGGTAGTGTATCCGTTTGAAACTTTCTCAATTATTCCCGAGTCGCTCCAAAGGCTGCTGTAAGTTTCCCCGAGTCATATCCCTCGTACCTGAAAGACCCAGTAATTGTTTCATGATTCGCACCGCGAAAATGCACATCAAAATCCACCCATAAATCCCGTTCGTCTGTTGAAATACTATTTCCGTTCACGTCAATCCAGGCGGACAATTCCTCACGATTCCATCCTTTCCCGGTTGTCAGGTTGGTGAATTCGGCGCGGCCCTGCAGAGTTTCTACTTCAATGCCGATACTTACGTCCCCATCGACCTGGCCGCCTTCATCAGTGTAGCCGACCAGTTCCCCGGTCCAAGTTGCAAACATCCAATTCCTTGACTCGCCTTCCCATATGTCTGTTCCCCTGATCCCGGAATCCGACAGGGGGATGCTCGGTATCGCCGGCCCCATATGCCAGGCCTCGACAAACCCATCAACGGATTCAGGGTCATAAACAACACCGAATTCAGTTACACCATTAGCTGTCTCAAATCGTTTTCCTACGTTTATGCTCTCATCGCTCACTTCCTCCTGAACCGGAGGCATATCATGTTGGATAGTTCCGATAGATCCAGATCCTCCCCCACCACCACAAGCGGCCAGGATGAGCGCGGATAAAGCTACGCACAGCGTAAGGATTTTTTGTAGATACATGGGATCGTGCCTCGTGATAATGGAAAGAGCCCCAACACAAAGGGTGCCGGGCCATGTCAACTAGCACGAAGGAGTGATAGGTATCGGTTATTCGCCAGGTTCGGTAGCTACTCCGGACCGGTCAAAGGCTGTTGTATTCGCCGAATAACCCGGCTACGGGCCTTCAGCTAGTTGACAAAGAAGAGAGTACGAGAAATACCATGGGGATGCAAACCACCCCGGCGGGATTGTTGACATTGCCGCCCGGGCTGCATAGTATCCGTGGACAGCGCCGATTTGAGTTTCAGCTTGCGGGCGCTTTACAAATTCGGCTAAAGAGAAGCCCGCCAACCTGCTTGACGCCGCTTCCCAGCCGGCGGACAGCGGGTTTTTTAATGCCCGCTATCCGACCGTCCGACAGGGTTCCACCGGAACTTCGCCGGACCCGCGACAAACCGATCAACACCTGAATAACGGTGATCTGTCATGAGCAAGGTGGATGCGTTTACCAGTACCGGGGAAGCACCGGGCGCCGAAACACTGGCGATCCGTGCGGGCCAGCATCGCGGTCCCGAAAGGGAACACAGCGAGCCCATCTACACGACGTCGAGCTTCGTGTTCGAAAATGCCGCCCAGGCGGCCGCGCTGTTCCAGGAGCAGGAGGAGGGGAACGTCTACTCCCGTTTCACCAATCCCACGGTCAGGACGTTCGAAAACCGCCTGGGCGCCCTCGAGGGAGGGGATTTCTGCGTGGCCACCGCGTCCGGGATGGCCGCCATCGCCGGGCTGGTTCTTTGCCGGTTGAAGCCCGGGGATCACGTGGTGGTGGCACGGGGGCTGTTCGGCGCGACGTTGTCGCTGTTCGGCAAGTTCTTCGAGCGCTACCAGATCGGCGTCACCCAGGTGGCGGTGTCCGAACCGGAAGCCTGGCGCGCCGCCGTGCGTGACAGTACCCGGATGCTGTTCCTGGAGACGCCCACCAACCCGCTTTGCGAGATTGCCGATATCGGGGCCGTCGCCGCCATTGCCAGGGAGGCGGAGGCGTTGCTGGTGGTGGACAACTGTTTCTGCACGCCGGTGCTGCAGCGGCCGCTGGATCTCGGCGCAGACGTGGTGGTGCACTCGGCGACCAAGTACCTGGACGGGCAGGGCCGCTGCGTGGGGGGCGCCATGGTGACCCGGGATCCGGATATCCACGATGCGTTCTTCGGCCTGATGCGCACCGCGGGCCCCAGTCTCAGCCCGTTCAATGCCTGGGTTTTCCTGAAAGGGCTGGAAACCCTTGCCCTCAGGATGGGGCGACACTGCGAAAGCGCAGGCACCCTGGCCAGGCGGCTGCGGGAACACCCGGCCGTGGAACGGGTCTTCTACCCCGGGCTCGAGGATCATCCGGGGCATGCCCTGGCGGGTCGCCAGCAGGACGGATTCGGCGGGATCGTCTCGTTCCGGGTGCGCGGCGGCCGGAACGAGGCCTGGTCTGTGATCGACGCCACCAGTCTTCTGTCCATCACCGGCAACCTCGGGGACGCCAAGACCACCATTATCCATCCCGCCAGCACCACCCATGGCCGGATCACCCAGGAGGAAAGGGATGCTGCGGGGATCGGCGAGAACCTGGTCCGGGTCTCGGTGGGCCTTGAGAATGTGGAGGACATCTACCGCGACCTGGCCCGGGGCCTGGATGCCCTGACGACGGGGTAATATCCCGTGGGCGTCCCGTAAGGCGATCAGGAATTCGACGCCGGCCGGAGCCGCTCTTCGGACAGCCTCCGGTGCGTCGGTGCCGGAATGGCATCCTACGTCCCCGGCGGACTTCCCGGCGTGTGCCGGATTGGGCATGATGTGCAAAGGAGGGTGCATGGGGCATGATCCCGGTGAACGCCCGGATGACGCCTTCGGATGGACCGGAACCGAATCCCGGTTTCCGGGACCGGGGCTACTGGCCGCCATGATTCGACAAACCGACAATTACCGAAAGCGAGAACTTGTGACATGCAAAAACCTACCAGACGCACACTGCTGCGCATGATCGGCGCCGCTGCCGGGTCGGCGGCGGTCTACCGGACCATGGACACGCTGGGGATGCTGGGACCGGGGACCGCCCACGCGGCGTCGCTGGACCTGCCGCCGGGGTCTGGCAACGGCGGACACGTCGTCATTCTGGGCGCGGGGGTCTCGGGCCTGGCCGCGGCCTGGGAGATGTCCAGGGCCGGCTGGCGCTGCACGGTGCTCGAGGCAACGGGTCGGCCGGGCGGGCGCAATCTGACCGCGCGCGGCGGTGACGTGCTGACCGAACAGTCGATGCGACAGGATGTATGCTTCGACCGGGAGGAGCACCTCTATGCCAACCTTGGTCCTGCGCGCATCCCCTACCATCACCGCACGGTGCTTGGCTATTGCAGGGAATTCGGCATCGACCTCGAGGTCTTCACCAACGACAACCGGGCGGCACTTTTTCACAATCGCGAGCGCTTCGGCGGCGGGCCGGTCGTCGCCCGGCGGGTGATGACCGACATGCGAGGGTATGTGGCGGAGTTGCTCTCCAAGGCCGTGGACCGGGGTGCGCTGGACGAGGAACTGACCGCGGAAGACCGGGAGAGGCTGCGGGACCTGCTGAAGAATTTCGGTGGGCTGAAAGACGATCACAGCTACGCAGGGTCGGACCGCGCCGGATACCGGGGAGCGCACGTCCATGCCGGAATGGCGGCCGGCGAGTTGGAGGAGAAGCTGGACTTCGGGGAACTGCTGGGTTCCGAATTCTGGGAATACAAGCTCCATTTCAGTCACTTCCTCAACCAGAACCCGACATTGTTCCAGCCGGTCGGAGGGATGGACGCGATCGTCCGGGCGTTTGCGGAGCGGGTCGGCCATCTCGTGCGGTACGGGTGCATCGTGGAACAGGTCCGCCGCCAGGATCACGGCGTGCGTATCGTCTATCGCGGTCCGGACGGGGCGGAGCGGGAAATAGCGGCGGATTACGCCATCTGCACGATCCCCGCGCCCGTGCTGAAGGAGATTCCGAACGACTTTTTACCGGAGACGCAATCGGCGCTGGAATCCCTCGAATTCGTCGAGGCGGTGAAGGTGGCCTTCCAGGCGAGGCGGCGGTTCTGGGAAGAGGACGCCGCGATCTACGGCGGCATATCCTGGACCGACAACGACATCACGCAGATCTGGTATCCGTGCAACGGCTATCACCGCGCCAAGGGCGTGCTGGTCGGCGCCTACATCTGGGACCGGGAACCCGGACTGCGCTATACGGCCATGTCGGCGCCGGAGCGGCTCCGGTCGGCGGCGGCGGAGGGCGAGGCCCTGCATCCCGGATACGCCGGCGAGATGGAATGCGGGATCAGCCGCGCGTGGTTCAATGTTCCTTTTCAGCGGGGCGGTTGGCCGAACTACAATCCCGACGCCGCGGAGGTGCTGCGCCGGGCCGACGGGCCGTTCCATTTTGCCGGCGACCAGGTGACCGCACTGCCCGGCTGGCAGGAGGGCGCCCTGCTCGCGGCCCATGCCGCCTCAGCCGCGATTCATGACCGCTTCAGCGCGCAATGAACTGACTGCCGGAAAGTCTTTCCCTTGGAATCGGTCTGTGCAAGGCGGAGACCGTTACTTTGATATGAAAAAAGAGGGTTGGCTGTGCATTCTGCCCCTGGGGCGGCTGAGGGGATTTGCCTGCATCAATCGAAAAAAGTGAATCTTTCAATGGAGGTTTTCAGCATACCGGCAGACTTCCCCGGCGCACTGGCCGGTGGCCGAACTACCAGGGCAGGGGATAACCCTCCGCATGCCAGAAGGTTCCGGTATCCGCCAGGGTCAGCCGGTCCATGCGCTCGATGAGTCCCCGGGCGGCATCCGCGGGGTCAATGCCGGTGCGGCCGGTCATTTCGGTCGCCACCAGCCCCGGATGGAGCAGGAACACCGCGATGTCGCGCCCGCCGAGGTCATGGGAAAGATTCTTCCCAACCATGTTGGCCGCGACCTTGGACATCCGGTAGCCGTAGTTGCCGCCGGACCCGTTGTCATCGATGGAGCCCACCCGGCTGGTGACGATTCCGACCTTCGAGCCCGGGCCGAGGTTGTCGCGCAACGCGGATACGACCCGCAGCGGGCCCAGCGCGTTGATCTCGAACTGGCGCCTGATGCGGTCGAAATCGAGATCGCGCCAGCTTTCGCGGGTGAGTATTCCCGCGCCGTGGATGAGCATGTCGAGCCTGACTCCTGCCAGCGCTTCCGCCAGCCGCGCCACCGAGGAGTCGTCGCCGACATCCACCCCGGGAATGATGTCCAGTCCAAGGTCCTCCAGCGCCGCGGCCGGCTCGCGGGTGGTGGCGAATACCCGGTCGCCGCGGGACGACATCTGGCGGCAGAGTTCCAGTCCGATGCCACGGTTTCCGCCTACGATCAGTACATTTTGCATGGGTCTGTCCGGTCTGTCCGAAAAGGGGTGATTCTACGGGAGACGTTCACCGATGGGGTGTTTTGCGGTCCCGGCAATTGACCCGCTGGCGCAAGCAATTTATAGTTCCAAGCCCGGGGGGAGGCACAGCCGTGGAACAGACCATCCAAAAACTGGAACAGCGCGTGGCCGAGTTGATCAAACTCGCGGAATCGATGAACCGGGACAACGAGGTCCTGCGGAACGACCAGCGGATGCTGCGCCAGGAATACAAGGCACTGCAGGAGAAGAACAAGATCGCCAGGGGCCGGGTCGAACAGATCGTCGCGCGGCTGAAATCACTGGAATCCTGATTCCGGTCAGGCTGCACGAGTCCATTACTTCCGGCGTTCCCCATGGCAAGCAACAAGAAGGCGGTCAAGGTCAGCATCATGCAGCGCGAGTTCACCATCGCCTGCCGCGAAGAGGAAACCCAGGGCGTTATCGAGGCCGCGAGCTACCTCGACAAGCAGATGCGGGCCATCTCGAACAACAACCACGCGCTGGGAACCGACCGCTGCGCCATCATGGCGGCACTGAACATCAGCCATGAATTGCTGGTGGAGCGCAAGACCGTCGGACGGGACGGCGAGGTCTCGGAGCGGCTGGAAAAGCTGCACGAGAAGATCGACCAGGCGATGGACAATATCCGACAGGTGGCGCTGTAACGGCGGTCGAACCACATCCGGCGGAAAAATACAAGGTTCTGGCGGACAGCCAACCTCTGCTAGAATTTCCCTGGCGTTACCTGCAGTGTACGAGGCGTTCTCCGAATCCCTTAGAACCTAATTCACACTTCAGGGTACTGACAATGGGCGGCGGGCGTGCATGAACACGGCCCAGGCCGGCGGGAATCCCGAAGCCGTCTTTTGTGCCCACTTGAACCATCCGGTTCAAGGTAAAGTGAGCGCACGACACCCGCGGGTAACGCTGTTTCCTCCCTTTTTTCCTGCCGACATGGATTCCATCAACACCGGCTATCAGAATTCTCCTGCGCCGTGCGCGGACAAGAAGCGGCTGCGGGGCATGCTCCGGGCGGCGCGCCGGGGCCTTGGGGAGGAGGATCAGCAAAGGGCCGCGCAGGGCCTGCTGGCGCAGCTCGCGGAACTGGAAATCTTCCGGCATGCCCGCCGGATCGCCCTCTACCTGCCCAACGACGGCGAGATCGACACCGGGGAGGTGATCCGGTGGTGCCGCCGGAACGGACGCCAGCCCTATCTGCCGGTGGTGCAGAGGGACGGTGGGCGCAACTGGCTCCTGTTCGGAGAGTACCGGGCCGATGGCGGGCTCTCCCCCAACAACCTGGGCATCCCCGAGCCGGTGCTTGACCCATCGGAACTGGTCCCCGCCCGCGACCTCGACCTGGTGCTTCTGCCCCTCGTCGGATTCGACCTTGAGGGCAACCGGATCGGCATGGGGGGCGGATTCTACGACACCACGTTCGAGTTCATCCGCGAGACCCGGGCGGACCGGCCGGTACTGATCGGGATTGCCCACGAGGTCCAGCGGGTGGAGCGCATCGACGTGGAGTCCTGGGACATTCCCCTGCCGATGGTGGTGACCGACCGGGGCGTCTACCGGTTCGGGAAATGAATGTCCTGATGGTCGGGGATGTGTACGCCCGTCCCGGGCGGCGGGTGCTGCGCGAGACGCTGGGCGAGATCCAGTCGCGGCACGGAATCGATTTCACCGTGGTGAACGTGGAGAACGCGGCCGGGGGGTTCGGCATCACGGAAAAGGTGCTGGACGAGTTCCGTGCCCTGCCCATCGACGCCATGACATCGGGGAACCATATCTGGGACAAGCGCGAGGCGCTGGATTTCATCGACGGCAACCCGGATCTCCTGCGGCCGCACAACTATCCCGCCGACACGCCGGGCTCGGGCTGGTATGCCTGCGACGGGCCCGGGGGCGTGCGCGTGGGGGTGCTGAACCTGATGGGCCAGATCTTCATGAATCCCACCCTGGATTCGCCGTTCGATCTGGTCGACGAGGTGCTGGAAAAAGAGGCCGGGAGCGTGGATGTGCTGCTGGTGGATTTCCATGCGGAAACCACCAGCGAGAAGGTTGCCATGGGGTGGCACCTGGACGGGCGGGTGGCCGCGGTGGTGGGTACGCATACCCATATACCCACGGCGGACGAACGGATCCTTCCGGGCGGCACCGCGTATATCACCGATCTCGGCATGACCGGCTGCTATGATTCCGTGATCGGGAGCGACCGGAACGCGGTGCTCAAGCGCATGGTGCACAAGCTGCATGCGCGGCTCGATCCCGCCACGGGCGACGCCAGCCTCTGCGGCGTGATCGTGGAGGTGGATGAGTCCACCGGGCTTTCCCGGAACATTCGAAGAATCCGCGTCGAGGCGGAATGATGCAGACAGGCTGGAGTGTGACAAGATGAATTATTGGCTCATGAAAAGCGAACCGGATGTTTTTTCCATCGACGATCTCAAGCGGGTCAGGGTGGAGCCGTGGGACGGCATCCGCAATTACCAGGCCAGGAATTTCATGCGTGACGATATGCGGATCGGCGACCAGGCGTTCTTCTATCACAGCAATTGCGACGAGCCCGGGATCGTGGGGATCATGAAGGTTGCCAGCAAGCCCTATCCCGACCACACCCAGTTCGAGCCGGACAGCAGGTACCACGATCCGAAGAGTGATCCGGACAATCCCCGCTGGATTCTGGTGGACGTGCGCTTTGTCAGGAAACTGAAGCGGACGGTGACCCTGGCGGAGATGAGACAGGAGCCGGAACTGGAGGGCATGCGGCTGCTGATGCGGGGCAACCGGCTGTCGGTGATGCCGGTGGACAAGCCGCACTGGGACCATATCCTGGGCATGCTGTGACCTGTCCGGAACCGGTTCCCTGACCGGATCCGGCCCCCGGCCGATCACGGGGTCCCTGGACCTGCCGCAGGATCAGTCCTGGCCGCGGCGCTCCCGGTCTGCCCGGTGACCCGCCCAATCACGCACTCATGAACATCCCGCCGTTGACCGGGATGTTGGCCCCGGTGGTGTAGCCGTTCCGCTCGTCCGCCAGCCAGGAAACGGTGAACGCGATCTCCTCCGGCGTGCCCATCCGGCCCACGGGTACCTGCTGCACGATCCGGTCCCGGATCTCCGCCGGCATCGACATCGTCATCGGCGTCTGCACGTACCCCGGCGAGATCGTGTTCACCGTCACCCCCCGGGCGGCGGTCTCCTGGGCCACCGCCATGGTGAACCCGTGCAGCCCCGCCTTGGCCGCGGAATAGTTGGCCTGGCCGAACTGGCCCTTCTGCCCGTTCACCGAGGCGATGTTGATGATCCGGCCGAAGCCCCGCTCGATCATCCCCCGGACCACCGGCTGGGTGATGTTGAAGGCGCTGCTCAGGTTGGTGTCGATCACCGCCCCCCACTGCTCCTCGGTCATGTTCCTCAGGGTCCGGTCCCGGGTGATCCCCGCGGCGTTC
>JAJDTE010000159.1:0-19278 GCA_022827325.1 Gammaproteobacteria bacterium
AAACACTTCCCAGTTCACGTCGATGCCGAGACGCCGGTTCATGGCCAGGCCTTCCCCGACAATGGAGGCGCGCCAGTCCACTACGGTGCCGAAGACATCAAACAACAGCGCGCGAATGTCAGGCTTGGTCATCAGGGCATGTGGGGGCGGGGGGGTTCCGGGGTTTCATGCCCGGTGCCTATCGGGTGCCAGCGCTCTCGAGCAGTTCTTCCAGCATATCCATGACCAGGGCCAGGTCCTCCGGTCTGGACACCCTGTGTCCGGCATCCTTCAACAGGACCAGGCGGACGTCGTCATGGGACAGTTGCCGCATGATCCGCAGGCTGGTTTCCCAGGGGACATCCGGATCGTCCAGGCTGTGCAGCAACCGCACGGGGCAGTGTATTTGGATGGTGTCGTCAAGCAGCAGATGCCGGCGTCCTTCCTCCACCAGGCGCCGGGTGATGACATAGGGCTCATCGTCGTATTCGGAAGGCTGCTCGATCCTTCCCGAGTCCATCAGCTCGGCCTGTTCCTCCGGGGACATCTCGCCCCACAGGAGTTCGTCCGTGAAATCCGGGGCGCTTGCAATACCCACCAGCCCCGTCACCCGCACGGGGCGGGCCAGCGCAGCAAGCAGCATGATCCAACCGCCCATGGAGGATCCCACCAGGATCACCGGCCCCTCGGTCAGGCCATCGATCACCGACAGGGTGTCCTCCAGCCATTGGCCGATGGAGCCGTCCTCGAATTTCCCGCCGGACTCGCCGTGGCCGGAATAGTCGAACCTGGCGAAACCCTGCCCCCGTTCCCGGCACCAGGTTTCCAGCGCCAGGGCCTTGGTGCCCGCCATGTCCGACATGAACCCGCCGCAGAAGATCACGGTGGGCTGCCGGCCTTCAACGACATTGGCGTGAATGTCGTATGGGCCTGAGCGTATGGTGCGGTGCATGGGGACTGGAAATGCGGGGAAACGGTATTTTGCCGGTTTCTGCCATGGAATTGTACCGCCCGCGGCGGCTGCCATCGGCGGTTCCGAAAACAGGACCGGCCGGATCGTGGGCCGCGTCCGGGAAACCGGGACGACTGGCCCCGGTTATCGCCCCACCACCTGGACCCGGCGGGGGTATTCGGTCAGGAAGTCGCAACCATCCTCGGTGACCACCACGGAATCGCCGATGCGCCCCCCGAGACTGCCGTCCACGGAAATTCCGCCATCCACGGCAAAGGTCATACCGGGCTCGAGGACGGTCCTGTCGCCGGCCTTCAGTTCCGGCGACTCCAGGTATGCCATGCCGATGGAACGCCCCGTGCGGTACCCGGTCTCGAACCCGCGCTCCCGGTAGACCTCGTCGGCGGCTGCGGCGACGGATTCCGCAGTCACTCCCGGACGGATCGCGGCGATGGCCGCCTGCTGGGCATCGATGGCGGCGGTCTGTACTTCCGCCGCCCGGTCCGAGACCTCGCCGACGAAGAAGAGGCGATCGAAGCCGAGCTTGTATTGCTTGAACTGGGCCATGTTGCAGAAGCAGAAATACACCGGATCGCCCCGCTGGAGCTTCTTCACGCCGGCACGGCGGTGCACCATGGAGGTGTTGCGGCCGGACTGCATGATCTGCAGGTTATGGATCATGGGGGAGATGAACGACTCCCACCCCCGGTCCGTGAGGAAACCGGCCGCCTTGCGGGTGCCGGCGTCGATGACCGCCAGGGCGGCCTCGTATTCCGGTCTGCCTTCCGCCAGTGCACCTTCCGCCGCCGCCATCATGGCCCCGGCGATTTCCCCGGCCTGGCGCATGACGGCGATCTCCTCCCCGGACTTGATCATCCGCATGGCGCCGAGCAGGGGCGAGATGTCCTGCGGTACCAGTCCGGGGAATTGTGCATCCAGATGGTTGCGCACCATCGCCGGGATGGCCGCGGCCTCGATTCCGACGCGGCCGGGCTTCGGGCCGAGTGCATTGGAAAGGACCTTTTCCCAGCGGTTGGCGCCGGAATCCTCCCAGGTGAGCACGTTCTCGACCCAAGTCATTGCGGACACCATTTCACTTTCCATGAGCGGGGTGATCACCACGGGCGGTTCGTGCGGACGCACCAACAGGAAAGTGGGCCGGCCGAATTCCACCGACAGGTAGCCCCAGAATCCCGCCAGGTAGGCAATGGAGCTTTCGTCGGTGACAATGGCGACGTCGATGCCGCCTTCCCCGAGACGGCGCTGGAATTCTTCGGTTCGGAGGCGTGCCTGGTCGAGCATGGTCGTTCCCGTGGAAATATCGGAACGCTAATGTACCAGCGCCCGGCTACTTATCAAGGGGTGGGCCGCTGCGGGCCAGGCGCGGGTATCCGGGGAGACGCACTGCCGGTTCACCCGCCAGCCGGTGCGCATGGAATCCGCCCGTGACGGCATGGCAGGGACCTGCTCCCCGGCCGGGATGGACCAGTGCCGGGCGGTCTTCCCCCACCACGACCCCGCATGCAACCATCGACGCCGGTGTCACAGCTCGTTGCGCTTGACCCATTCGGACAGTCCGATGCCTCCCAGGACCAGGCCCAGCGAGACCGCGTGAAAGCCCTGGAAGTGTTCCCCCAGATACGTCACCGCGATCAGGGCGGCAAAGATGGGAACCAGGTTGAAGAAGATGCTGGCGCGGCCGGGACCGATGATGGCCACCCCCTTGATGAAGAAAACGTGGGCGAGAAAGGAGGGAAACAGGATGACCAGCACCACCAGTACCCAGCCCCGAGGTGTGGGCCATTGCAGGTTGCCGAGCCAGACCTCGAACAACGGCAGGGGGAGCGCTGCGACCAGGGCGCCGATGGCGAACACGGTGAACAGGGAGAAGTGATCCACCGCCGGGCAACGCCTCAGCATGAGGGAATAGGCGGAATAGAGGATGCAGGCCACGATCATCAGCAGGTCCCCTGGCTGGAAGGCCAGCGCGGCGAGGCGGGCAAACTCGCCCCCGGCCGTGGCAATGACCACACCAACCATGGTGACCGTGATGCCGACCACCTGCATCAGGCGTATGGGAGCCTGGAGCAGGAACACCGCCCCGGTGAGGACGAACATCGGGATAGCGCCCTGCATGATGCCCATGTTGAGCGCGCTGGTGGTATGGGCGGCGACGTAAAACAGCGCGTTGAACGCGGTCAGACCCATGACGCCCATGCCCACCAGGAACGGCCATTGGCGGCGCAGCACGGGCCAGTCCCGGACAAAGCGACGGCGGAAGAACACCAGCAGCAGGGCCACCGTGCCTACCCACCTGAGCAACACCATCATCATCGGGGAAATCTCCCCCACGGCCAGTTTCCCCAAATTGGCGTTCAGGCCGAAGCACAGGGTCGTGACCACGAGGAAGAAATAGGCGTGGCGGTTCCGGTTGCCGGTCAAGGTGGTGGTCCGGTTCGGTTTCGGGGATGTTGGATTCCGGGGCGGCTGCAGAAGCCGGGCGGTCCGGCGGCAGGCCGGGCCCCGGTGTCACGCTGCCGGTACTGCGGGACCCCCGGAGCGGTCATCCGATGGACCGGCCGGCGCCTTCCGGCAGGGCCAGGTTTCTGTGCGCCTCCTCGTATGCGGCCAGTTTCGAGCGAACCGGCTCATCCGGCTCGCAGGACTTGCGCAACGACAGGTTGACATGGATGAGCAGGTGCTCGCCGGTGGCGGCGAGCCGTCCGTCCTCGGTTTCGAGGCGGTGGAACACGCGCAGCCTCTTGCCGGAACCCTGCAGCACCTGGGTCGTTACCCGGATGCCTTCCCCGGCATGGAGTTCATCGAGGTGCCGAATATGGGTTTCCACGGTAAAGAAGCTGAGTCCCCGGTCGACGTAATCCTGGTCCGCGCCAACCAGCGCCATGATCCGGTCGTTGGCCTGGGAGAACACTTCCAGGTAGTGCGCCTCGTTCATGTGCCCGTTGTAGTCAAGCCAGCTCTGGGGGACCTGGCGACGGAACATTTCGACGGGTTCCGGCGCCGCCGGCCCCTCGGGAACCAGGCTGCGGTCATGTTCGTTGAGCGTGGCGCCGGCACCCCAGTCGGTGCGCTTGAGTGCCCGCATCATGCCCACGAGATTGTCGTCCCGGACCCGTTCCATCTCCCTTGGCGTCATGCCGCCGGACTGCCGGTCGCACTGGTCCGCGATGGTGTCGATCAGGGTGTCGGTCAGTTCCGGCACGTCCATCAGCTTGGTCCAGGGCCATTTCAGCGCCGGTCCGAACTGGGCCATGAAATGCCGCATGCCGCCCTCGCCTCCGGCCAGCCAGAATGTCTGGAAACTGCCCATCTGTGCCCAGCGAAGACCGCAGCCGAAACGGATGGAATCGTCGATTTCCCGTGTCGTGGCAATGCCGTCGCTGACCAGCCAGAGCGCCTCGCGCCACAGCGCCTCCTGCAGCCTGTCGTTCACGTGTCCGTCGATTTCCTTGCGGATGAGCAGCGGATACATGCCGACACCCCGCATCAGTTCCACCGCCCGGTCCCTTATCGCCCCGTCGGTGCACGGTGACGGCACGACCTCCACCAGCGGAAGCAGATAGACCGGATTGAACGGATGCACCACCAGAATCTGCTCCGGACGGACGGCGCCCTCGCAGAGTTCCGACGGCTTGAAGCCCGAGGTGGAGGAGGCCAGTACCGCATCCGCCGGGGCATGGGCCTGGATATCGCGGTACACGGCGCGCTTGATGTCGAGCCGTTCCGGCACGCTTTCCTGGATCCACCGGGCACCGCCGACGGCATCGTTGATATTCGTGACGAGGTCCAGCCTGCCTTCGTCCGGCAGGGCGTAGTCGTACAGGGACGGCAGGCTCCTGCGGGCGTTGGCGAGCACCTCGCCGATCTTGCGTTCTGCATCGGAGTCGGGATCGTAGACCGCCACGTCCCATCCGTTCAGCAGGAACCGGGCGGTCCAGCCGCCGCCGATGACGCCGCCGCCGATGATGGCCGCCTTCTGGGCCTCACTCATCGAGGCGCATGCTTGGTGAGTTGCAGCTTTTCCCTGACTTCCCCGGGGCCGATGACCCTGGCGCCCATGTTCTCCACGATTCGGCGTGCCTTTTCCACCAGCTGGGCGTTGGTGGCGAGCACGCCCCGTTCCAGGTAGAGGTTGTCCTCGAGCCCGACGCGCACGTTGCCGCCGGCCAGTACCGCGGCGGCGACATAGGGCATCTCGTTGCGGCTGATGGAAAACGCGGAGAACACCCAGTCTTCGGGCACGTTGTTCACCATGGCCAGGAAGGTGTTGAGATCATCCGGCGCCCCCCAGGGTATGCCCATGCAAAGCTGGACCATGACGGGCGCATCGATCAGTCCTTCACGGACGAGTTGCTTGGCGAACCACAGGTGTCCGGTCTCGAAGGCTTCGACCTCTACCCGCACGCCGAGTTTCTGCATCAGTCCGGCCATGGCCCGGAGCATGCCGGGGGTATTGACCATGATGTAGTCCGCCTCGGCGAAGTTCATGGTGCCGCAGTCCAGGGTGCAGATTTCCGGCCGGCACTCGGCTACGTGGGCCACGCGCTCCTCGGCACTGGCCATGTCGGTGCCGGCGTCCGCCGGGGGCAGGGGGCGGCCTGTGCTTCCCAGCACCAGGTCTCCGCCCATGCCGGCGGTGAGGTTCACCACCACGTCCACCTCCGAATCCCGGATGCGCTCGGTCACTTCCCGGAAGTGCCCGACATCACGGCCGGGCTGGCCGGTCTCCGGGTCCCGGACATGGCAATGCACGATGGCGGCCCCGGCGCGCGCGGCCTCGATGGCGGCATCGGCGATCTCCCTGGGGCTGCGCGGCACATGCTCGGACCTGTCCTGGGTGCCGCCGGAACCGGTGACGGCGCAGGTGATGAAGACTTCGCGGTTCATTTCTAGGGGCATGTGCGACTCCGTGGTGATTTCTGTGGATGGTTGGGAAGTGGAAGTATACTGAGATTGGCCCGGATTCGTCGCAGCGCCGGGACGGCCTGTCCCTGGGCGGCCGGTTTCGGCCGTGAATGTCGAATTTCCGGTGCAGGCGGCCGGTTCTCAGGGACGCACGGCGTATCCGAGGGACTTGTCCACCCGGTTCTGCAGCGGTTGTCCGTTGCAGTACCGTTCAAGTTGATCAATGAACTGACGCGCGAGATCTTCCTCGAAGGCGTGATAGTCCCCGGAGATGTGGGGCGACACGAACAGGTTGGGGGTATCCCACAACGGGCTGTCGGCGGGCAGGGGCTCCGTGCGAAAGACGTCCAGCATGGCCCCGGCGAGGGCACCTGTTTCAAGTGCCTCCCTGAGCGCCTCCTCGTCCTGGGCATCGCCGCGGCCGATGTTGACGAAGCGCGCCCCGGGCTTCATGGCCGAGAAGAATCCCCGGTCGAAAATCCCCCTGGTCTCTGCCGTGGAAGGCAATACGCCAATGACCCAATCCGCATTCCCGGCCAGTGCCTTCAGTTCGCCGAATCCGTGTATGCGGCCGAAAACGGGATCGTGATCCCGGGCACTGCGGCCGATGCCCTGGACACGGAGCCCTGCAGCCCCCAGCAATGCCCCCACGGCGTGTCCGATGCTGCCGACCCCGACCACGAGCGCACACTGGTTTTCCAGGCAATCGGAACGGCGGGACTCCCAGACATGCCCTTTCTGCATATCCCAGGATGCGCGGAACCCCTTGGCCTCGGCCAGCAGGTAGCCGAGTACGGTTTCCGCCATGGCCCTGTCGAAGATGCCGCGGGCGTTGGTGATCTCCACGTCGCTGTCCACCAGGGCGGGAAACAGCAGCGAATCGACGCCCGCACGGCACAGGTGAATCCAGCGCAGGCTGTCAGCGCAGGCCCAGTGGGTCTCCAGATCACGCCCGCGGAGTTCCCAGCCCAGAAGGATTTCGGTCCCGCCCAGGGCATCGCGCAGGGCGTCCCCGTCCGGAGCGAAGTGGATATCCACCCGGGGAGGGAAGGCATCCAGCCCGGGGACGTCGGACTTCGAGGCGGCGCCGCCGATCAGCAGTTTCATGAGTTCAGATGTTGAGGGTGCGGATGTGCGGGTTTCATTCCGGGGCGTTGCGTGTACGGGGCGGCCGGCGGGTCAGACGTCGAGTGCCCCGCGGCCCACGTTCTCGGTGCCGAACAGCCGGATGTAGCGTTCGACTTCCTCCGGCGGCCCCGATGCCTTGAACAGGTTGTCGGACAGTTTCACCGTGGGCCTGCCGTTTGCCCGGGTAACCTTGCAGACCAGGGAGAGCGCGCGGAGCTGTTCGTTCGCGGTGGGCGTGCAGTCGCGGAAATCGTTGGTCAGGTGCGTGCCCCAGCCAAACCCCAGCCTGACCCGGCCCTGGAAGTGATGGTAGGTCCGCTCGATGCTGTCCACGTCGAGGCCATCCGAGAAGATCAGCAGTTTTTCCCTCGGGTCCTGTCCCCGTTCCTGCCACCAGCGGATGAGCTCCTCACCACCTTCGACGGGGTCTTTCGAATCGATCCGGCAGCCGCTCCAGCCACTGATCCATTCGGGGGCGTTCCGCAGGAAATGGGTGGTACCGAACGTGTCGGGCAGGACGATCAGCAGGTTGCCGTCATAGGTTCTCTGCCAGCTCTGCAGTACCGAATACGGCGATTGCAGCAGGGCCTCGTCGCTGTCCGCCAGGGTGGCCTGGACCATGGGCAGTTCATGGGCATTGGTGCCGATGGCATCCAGGTCCAGTTCCATGGCCATCAGTACGTTGCTGGTGCCGATGAACGAATCCCCCAAACCTTCCTGCATGGCAGCGATGCACCAGCGCTGCCAGAGAAATCCGTGTCGCCGGCGTGTTCCGAAATCGGCAATCCGGAGTCCGGGCAGGGCTTTCAGTCTCACCACCTTCTCCCACAGTTTCGCCTTCGCGCGGGCGTATAGAACATCCAGTTCAAACCGCCCGACGGATGAAAGTGCCGTGCGTGCCCGCAGTTCGCTGATGATCGAAAGGGAGGGTATTTCCCACAGCGTGACATCGGCCCAGGAGCCGCTGAAATTGATGCGGTACTGGCCGTCCTCCACCCGCAGGTCATATTCCGGCAGCGAGTAGTCCATGAACCAGTTGAGAAACTCCTCGGTGAACAGACGTTTCTTGCCGTAGAACGTGTTGCCGGCCAGCCAGATATATTCCTTGTTGGTGAGTTTGATGGTGCGGGCGTGGTCCAGTTGCTCGATGAGTTCGCCTTTGTCCACCTCATCGGCGATCCGCACCGACGGGTTGCGGTTGATGAGGGAAAATGTCACCGGGACATCCTTGAATTCCTTCCAGATGGTCTGCAGCATCAGGAGCTTGTAGATATCCGTGTCCAGAATGCTGCGGATAATGGGATCAAGCTTGAAGGTGTGATTGTAGAGCCGCGTTGCGATGTCGGTCATATGGGGCTGCATCGGGCTGCGTCGTGGGCGAGTCGGGGAAGGGCGGAAAATGTGCGTGGAAGTATACCTTACCGGGTAGGAATCCCCGGATGCCGGCCGGCATCCCGCGCTCAGGATATTCCGTTCCGCGGTAACCGGCTGGCGCCCTCGCTTCCCCCGCGGGCAGGGTTGTTCCGACCGGCCGTAGCAACCCGGGCGCCCGGCCTCGGGAAACATCAACCGGAGCGCTCATAGCGGGTGAACACGGCGATGACGGAGTCGCGCCCGCCGGCCACCGGGGAGACGCGAGGGGCGGTGTTCCGTGCCCGGAAAACGCTCTGCATACCGGCGGATACGGTCCGGAAAATCCCAACCGGAACAGAATCTGAATATACTATGCGGGGTTGACGCCGGGTCGATATACGGTGCGCAACCCCCGCTGGGCTATAATGGTTTTCCGGTGATCGGGAGATGCCCCGATAGTCGGTGAGAACCATCCCCTGGACGAGTAATTCAAAGGCAAAAACCGCATCGATGCTTTCGGCAGGCATTATCTTGAACCGGTACCGGGACGCTGCAGCCAATTCTGAGCCAACCTGTGCAGGACACCTCCGGGTGATACTGCGGCCCCTGACATGGAGTCGGGCGAGTGATTGACTTTCTCCGGGTAAACCTGGACCTGCTGGTATTCACGATTCTTGGGGTGATGAGCTTTCTCATGGTCTGGTTCTCGGTCGAACGGTATTTCTACTATCGCCGGGTGGACACGGGACGTTTTGACAGCGAACAGGAACTGAACGTCGACCTGACGCGGCACCTTACCCTCATCTCAACCATCGGCGCCAATGCCCCCTATATCGGTCTCCTTGGTACCGTGGCGGGAATCCTGATCACGTTTTACGATATCGGTGCCGCCGGCGGCAGTGTGGAAGTGGGCACGGTGCTGGTAGGTCTTGCACTGGCCCTCAAGGCCACCGCAATGGGGCTGCTCGTGGCCATCCCCGCCATCTGGTCCTATAACGGCCTGCTCAGGAAGGTGGAGGTGCTGACGGCACTTTGGCGGGGAAGGAGGGGGAGTCAATGAAGCGGATGGACGGCATCAACGTGGTTCCGCTGATCGATATCATGCTGGTGTTGCTGGCCATCGTGCTGACCACGGCGTCATTCATTCACTACGGTCGCATCGACGTGAACCTTCCGGAGGCCGAGACGTCCGAAGCCGGTGACGTTTCCGACGCCACGGTAATTGTCGTGGACCGAAACGGTGACCTTCACCTGGATGACCGCCCGGTTGACATCGAGGGACTCGGGGCATATCTGGACAAGCTGCAGGTATCGGATTCCGTGGTATTGAAAGTGGACCGTGATGCCGCGTTCGGTACATTCGCTGGCGTTGTTGGGCAGCTCAAGCTAAGGTCGCTCAACCAACTCTCGATCCTGGTTGATTCCGGGGATTGACCGTCCCGGTATCCGTCGGCCAGGTTGCTCTTGCTGGCGCTTCCCATGCGACCGGTCCTGATCGGATTCCTGGTATCGCTGCTGCTGCACGGGGCCATCCTTGCCGGCGTGCTGCATTACCGTCGGGCATGGGAACCGGCCACCGGAGGATCGCCCCTGGCAATGGACCTTGCCATGTTCGCCACGTCGTCCGTAGAGGATTCCGCCGATCCAGAGGCGCAAGGCGATGCGTCTTCGGCCACGGGTCCCGCATCCGACCCGGAGTCAGTTCCTGAGCCTGGGTCGGAACCGCATCCGGAACCGGCACCTGAACCCGAACCGAAATCCGACCCCGAGCCGGGTCCTGAACCTGATCCTGAGCCTGAGCCAGATCCCGAGCCGGAACCGACACCTGAGCCCAAACCGGAGCCGGCACCTGAACCCGAATCGGAACTTGAATCGGAACCCGAACCGAAACCCGCCCCCGAGCCTGATCCCGAACCCGAGTCCGAGCCGGAACCGACACCCGAGCCCAAACCGGAGCCGGCACCTGAACCCGAATCGGAACCGGAGCCCGAACCCGAGCCCGAACCGATAACGGAAGCACTGGAATCAGAGAACACTATATCTCCGTCACCGGCCCGGACCGGGGTTTCGCCGGATTCCGAACCAATGGCGGATCCCTTGCCCGGGTCGACAGTTGCCGGGGAGGACGGGAAACAGCCCGGGCCGGATGAAGGGGCGATATCCGCGCTGTTGTCGGCGGCGGAAGCCGACTACGAGGATCACGTGCGTTCGCGCATCGAGGCCAACAAGTACTATCCCCGTCGGGCCATGAGGCTGCACCGGGAGGGAACAGTTGGCGTGGGCTTCACCGTTCGCCCGGACGGCACCTATTTCGGTGTCACTGTCGTGAAAAGCTCCGGGGCCGCAATGCTGGATGGTGCAGCGCTGGAGGCGATCGGCAAGGTCGAGCAGTTCATGGCTTTCCCGGAAATCATCCAACGGGACTCCTGGGATTTCAGTATCGTGCTGGTTTACGAACTCAAATAGCCAGGCACAAGTCCGCCTGGCTGGGATATCTCACCGTGAACAGGTTCTGGTGGCGACTTGCCCGGTGAGTTTTGTTGCCTTTAGTGTTAGCCTCCGCGGATTCCATCTTCGGGATTTTTCAGGTGCAACCATGTCGACCAACCTGACACCAGAGGATTTCGGGCATATCAGCCAGGGTTACCATACGGATCCCGCACGCTCCCATTCACTGCTTGCCGATGCCTACACCGCGTCCCGCTGGTACGATGTGGACCTCGCGGCCATCATCTCCACCAGCTGGCAATGGGTATGCCATGCAGAGAAGCTTCGCGAACCGGGTGCGTGGCTGACGATCGAGATTGCCGGCAACCCCTTGATGGTGGTTCGGGACCGGGAGGGTGAACTGCGTGCCTTCTACAATGTCTGCAAGCACAGGGCGATGCGGCTGCTGGAGGGAGAAGGGAAGGCCAACCTCATCACTTGCCCTTACCACGGCTGGGCCTATGACCTCGCAGGAAACCTGGTGAGGGCGCCGGAAACCGATCACGTGATTGGATTCGAACCACGGGAAATCTGCCTGGATTCGGTGCAGGTAGAGGAATTCTGCGAGTTCGTCTTTGTCAACCTCGACCCGCACGCGCCCCCCCTTGCACGGCAAAGCGGCAGCCTGGCGGATGAGATGCTCCGTTTCGCCCCGGACCTGGATCGACTGACTTTCGCCCATCGGCTGGATTACGAAATCCATTCGAACTGGAAGAACGTCGTGGACAATTTTCTCGAGTGCTATCACTGCCCGGTTGCCCACAAGGACTTCTGTTCCCTGGTGGACATGGATACCTACCGGGTCACCACCCACGGCATCTACTCCAGCCACATGGCGGAGGCGGGCAAGTCCGCGAACAGCGCCTATTCCGTGACCAACGCGACGGTCAGGGACCATGCGGTCTGGTGGCTGTGGCCGAATACCTGCTTCATGCGCTATCCGGGCCGCGGAAACATGATCGTCATGCAGATCATCCCCGCCGGTCCGGAACGCACCCTGGAGACCTACGATTTTTTCCTGGAGACGGCCGAGCCGAACGCGGATGAAATGGAAGCCATCACCTATCTCGACACCGTGCTGCAGGCAGAGGACATCTGGCTGGTGGAAAACATCCAAAAAGGTATGGGGACATCGGCTTTCCGGCAGGGCCGGATCGTGTTTGATCCCACCGGCTCCGGAAAGTCCGAGCATGCGGTGCATCATTTCCATGGCCTGGTGCTGGACGCCTACAGCCGCATGGTGACGGCATGAGCGGCATGTTGCAGGGCAAGACCGCACTGGTCACCGGCGGTGCCGGCGGCATCGGCACCGCCATCTGTACCCGCTTTGCCCGGGAAGGCGCCGAAGTGGTGGCCCTGGACATCTCAACCCTGTCCGAATCGCCGCAAGGGGCCGAGCAGGTGCAATGCGACATCACCAGTGAGCACCAGGTCATGGACATGGCCGCCGGACTCTCCCGGCGGTGGTCAAGGCTGGACATTCTGGTGAATGCCGCGGGCATCGAGATCGAGAAATCCATCGAGGACACCACGCTGGAGGAATGGAACCGGATTTTCGCCATCAACGTGACCGGCATGTTCCTGGTGTCGAAGCATGTCCTGCCGCTGCTGCGCAAGTCCGACGGTGCCAGCATCGTCAATTTCGGTTCCTACGACGGCTTCATTGCCGATCCCGGGCTTGCCGCCTACTGCGCCACCAAGGGCGCCGTGCATGCGCTCACCAGGGCGATGGCCTGTGACCACGGGCCGGAGGGCATCCGGGTGAATGCGGTGTGTCCCGGGTACGTGGATACGCCGATGCTCCAGAGCTTCTTCGGGGACAGTGGTGATATCGAGTCGCTGCAGCAGGCGGTGCGTGACGTGCATCCCATGAAAACCTACGGCAGGCCGGAGGATATCGCCAACCTGGTGAACTGGCTGGCGTCCGACGAGGCCAGGTACGCATCCGGGCAGCTCTGGATCATGGATGGCGGGCTCTCCGCCCAGGTCCAGCAGATGCGCCTGTGACCGGGGGCGTCCTCGACGGCAAGACCGCATTGGTGACCGGTGGCCGCCAGGGCATCGGCCGGGGAATCGTCGACGCCTTCCTGGCCTCGGGTGCCCGCGTGATGACCTGCGGCAGGGGCGACCGGCCGGAAGATCTGCCACAGGAGGTGGCCTGGTCCAGGACCGACGTATCCCGCAGGGACCAGGTGGACGCGCTGGCCGGGCAGGCTGAATGGGAGCTCGGGCCATTGTCGATTCTGGTGAACAACGCGGGAGTGCAGATTACCAGGACCGTGACGGAGACCACAGACGAAGACTGGGACCGCCTGATGGGCGTGAATGCCCGGGGAGTGTTCCTGGTTTGCCGGGCCATGATTCCGCGGATGTCCGCCGGTGGTTCCATCATCAATATCGGATCCATTTCCGGCCGGACCGCCGATCCCGGCCTGGCCCTCTACAATGCCTCCAAGAGCTTCGTCCATGGGCTGACCCGCTCGATTGCCGTGGACCATGGACCGGCCGTGCGCTGCAACGCCATCTGCCCGGGCTGGATCATGACAGGCATGGCGGATGAGGCGTTTGCGATGGCGGACGACCCCGAAGCCGCAACGCGCGATGCCCTGGCACGTCATCCGGCGGGACGGTTCGGGCAACCGTCGGACATCGCGGCCATGGCGGTCTGGCTCGCATCCGATGAGTCCGCGTTCGCCACCGGGCAGTGCTACGTGGTGGACGGCGGCCTCACGGCGGCCTCGCCGTTGAATCCGGGGCTGTTCTGAGACGGCGGGATACGCGGCAGAACCGCGCCGCTTGCCCTTGCGGACCGCTATCCCGCGATCACCAGCCCGTCAACCAACTGCAATCCGTCGGCGTTCACGATGAGGGGATTGATGTCCATCT
Organism: Gammaproteobacteria bacterium; assembly: GCA_022827325.1. GTDB lineage: Bacteria > Pseudomonadota > Gammaproteobacteria > Arenicellales > Poriferihabitantaceae > VYFG01. The sequence goes on from JAJDTE010000159.1 coordinate 13,712, forward strand.
CCGAGATGACATCCGCCAGGCTGCCCGCCAGTACGGAAAACCGTACCAGCAGGTCGTCCAGCATGGCCTGGCCGGAGCAGGCATCCCCGAGCGCTCCCAGCAGGAGGGGATGGATGTCCAGGCTCCGCCACATCTCCCGCGCCTCCGGATATCCAAGGGGTGCAAGTCCGAAGGCCCGATCACCCAGTCTTTCCACCTGTGTTCCGCCGGCGGCGACCATGACAAGAGGGCCGAACTGGGGGTCCCGTTTCATGCCGAGGGCAATCTCGGCACCCCTTGCGGCCTGTCTCATCACCAGCGTGGCGGATCCCAGCCGGCCCGACAGGGATTCATAGGCAAGGGCCAGTGCCCCGGGGTCTTGCAGGTGCGTGACAACGCCGCCGACGCCGGATTTGTGCATCACGCCCGGTGCGGCGGTTTTCAGCACCACGGGGTAGCCCAGGGCATCCGCCGCGGCCAGGGCGGCCTCGAGATCATTCGCCTCCCGGTAGGGAATGACCGGAAATCCGAAATCGGCCAGCAGCGCAAGGCAGTCGCTTTCGGTCCTTGGTCCGTGCGGCCGCAATGCCCCGCGCCAGCGCCGCAGCGGATCCGTGTCCGGAGTCCAGGCAACCCCGGACGGTTCCGTTTCCGGTGCCCTGCCGGCGCTGTAGTGCAGCAGGTTCCGGATTCCCCGGAGGGCAAGGTCAATGCCGTTAAGGCAGGCGACCCCCCGATGACACAGGTCCGCGGCGGTGTCCTGCATGCGGCTGAATCCCAGGCTGTTGACGGCGATGACCGGCTTGTCGCGGTAGCCGTGCAATGTTTCGAGGGAACGGAAGAGTTCCGGGTAATGCGAAAACCCGTCGCGAAACTCGAATTCACAGGTCAGGAGTCCCGTGGCGGGATCATCCAGCAGGGCCTTGCCGCATTCGGCGAAGACGGTTTCCGAGTCCCGCCCGAGCGCGCCCATCGCGTCCAGCGGGTTGTCCGCATCAAGCCCCGTATCCAGGTGCCGCGACATCCGCCCGGCGGTCTCGGGCGATATCTCCGCAAACTCCACCCCGTGGTCCTTGGCCAGATCGATCATCTGCTCCCTCATGCCGCCGGAATCCAGGATCGACGCGATGGCCTGGGTGGTCGGCCGGCATTCAAGGGCGAACAGCAGCGCCGTGACGATCAGTTCGTCCAGATCCCGGACGGGAAGGGCGCCATGTCGCCGGCACAGGGCGGTGAACGCGTCGTGATTTCCGGCAATGGCGCCGGAATGGCTGAAGGCATGGGCCGCGCTCTTTTCCGTTCTGCCAAGCTTGGCAATGACCACCGGAATGTCCCGGGCCCTGGCCTTTTCCAGCGCCCCGACGAAGCCCGGCACATCGCGCACGGTTTCAAGAAACAATGCGACGACCCGCGTGGACGGCCGCTCCAGGACATAATGCATGTAATCCGCCGCGGTGCCGTTGGTTTCCTGGCCGCTCGAGATGACGTAGTTGAAACAGAAACGGGCGTCGTTGTTCGCCAGGTAGGTCATGGCGGACCCGGAGTGGGAGATCAGCGCGATATGCCCCGGTGGCCGTTCGGGCGGCCGGTCGAAGCTGACGAATACCCGGTTTTCATAGTTGTAGAATCCCATGGAATTGCCACCGCACACCGGAACCCCCGCAGCCCCGGCTTTCCTGCGCAAACGTTCCGGCAACGTCGGAGTGCCGTCATCCGGGAGGTGGTTGGCGGCGTAGACGAGAATGCCGCCTGCGCCCAGTTCGAGTGCCTGTTCGAAACTGGATTCCAGGGGCAGACCGCTGATCGCGTAAACCACGAGGTCCGGCACCGACGGCAGGGAGGCGAGATCGGGATGGCACGGCAGATCAAACAGGGTTGCATGACGGGGGTTGACCAGGTGCAGGTCACCCCGGAATCCGCTTTCCCGGATCTGCGAGATGGTTTTGGCGGCGATACTGCCGGGACGGGCGGATGCGCCCACCACGGCGACGGAGCCCGGCGACAACAGGCGTTCCAGGCGAAGCGGCCCGGAAGCAGTGTCCGCATGCATTGCGCCGCCTCAGGAGATGGCCTGGCCTGCCGCCCGGCCTGCCGCAATCCTGTTCCGATGCAGGCCCTCCCGCCATGCGGTCAGAACCCCGGCGGTGCCGATCAATGCCATTCCGGCGATGGCATTCATCGTGGGCCACGTGTCGAACAGGGCCTTGCCCCAGAAGACGGCGAACAGCAGGTAGCTGAAATCAATCGGCGCCAGCCAGCTGCTGTCGGCGGTCTGGTAGGCCCTGCCCAGGCAGAGATTGCCGGAAATGTTGAGTACCGATGTCAGGAGGGCGAAGACCACCACGATCCATGTCAGCATCGGCCAGCCGATGGCCACGAACGGGGCACCCTGTTGCAGTTCGGCAGGCAGGGGAAACAGGGTAAGCACCAAGCTCCCCAGCGCCCCTGATACCACGAAGACCACCGCCACCGGGAACACCATGGCCAGGGTGTTTTCCCGTCGGCAGGCGCGGCGGATCGTGAGAATGTTGACCGCGTAGAAAAATCCCGCCAGGATGGGCAGGCACTGCATTGTCGAGAAACCGTCCTCCCAGGGAGACAGCACCAGCACCGCGCCGATCGCGCCCAGCACAAGGGCGGACAGACGCCAGGGGCCCACCTGCTCTCCGAGTACCGGGCCTGCGAGCAGGGACACGAACAGCGGATAGGTATAGAGCCCTGTCGCCATCTGCGTCATGGTCAAGAACGGTGCGGCGGCAAAAAAGCAGAACATGCAGAGGGTCATGAGCAGGGCACGAAGGTAGACCACGACGGCCCGCTTGGGCTTCAGCAGGTATAGCCCGCCGCCGATGACGGCCAGAACGATTGCAAAGACCAGGTTGCCGATGGCCCTGAGCGCCTGGAACTGCCAGAACGATGTCTGCACCGAGATCAGCTTGACCAGTCCGTCCTGCAATGCCAGGATAAAAACCGCCGAGAGCAGCAGCAGCAGTGCCGTGAGCGGCCGGTCGCTGGTCGGATTGCCGATGAGTGAGCGCATTGGTCAGATGCGGTCCCAGGCCGGTTGCACCCGGGGCCGGCTCTCCCGGGAGTTACCCGGGACCCGGGCCAGGCTGCCTCTCGCGACGGCGCCGGGATGCGGACAGATATCTGTACTCACTTTGAACATTTCCCTTGATGGGTTTGTGGCCTTGGCCGGGCGCCGTTTCTTCGCGGCCGCCGGGTGTCTGAACCCCGGGTCTCCCCGTGCGCATGGGGCCGGGCGCAACGCGCCGGTGGAAACACCGGGGCGGTCCCGCCCGCAGATTCGGCGCGGCATCATAGCGTCCCGCCGTGCGGCGGCAAAGGTCTGGTGGTGGGTTTGTCGCGGATTTGCCCTGAGTTGTCCGGCTGCGGGCATTATGGGCACGGTACGCCAGGACTCCGCACACCGAATACCCTGCGTGCGAATGCCCGCGGCGAGGTTTCCCCGGCACCGCCGGGCGCACGGGATGCCGGGCCGAATGCGAAGGCATGGCGATCCGGGAATGCTGGCAATTTCCCCAAGGAATGGCAGAATGCTACCGGACGGGTACCGGCGGTAGGTCAGGTACCTGCGGTTGTTCCATGCCAGGCTCCTGTCCGCAAAATTCCGGCCCGCACACCTGACCGTCAACGAACCCGGCATCCAGACGTCATGCTCTTTCGATGATTCCGTTCAACCCGGAAACCCGGCTGAACCCCTTGAGCGGCCAAATCGCCTGCCGCAGGCGGCGCCTGGCCCGGAACGGCTGTCCGATGGCCTTCCTGCACGAAAGGATGCATGCGGAAATGGAAAGCCGAATCGGACAGACCGGCGGGTGGGGGGGCCGGGCGCTGTACATCGGGTTTCACGGCAGTGCTCCGTCTTTGCCGGAAACAGGTTGCCGGCGACTGTCCCTGCTGGAAGGGGACGACTTGTCCGGCCTTGCGCCGGGCTTCGACCTGGTGGTGGTCAACCTGCAGCTGGCCTGGCTGGAGCACGGGTACTGGTTCGAACTCTTCCGGGGCCTGCTGCGTCCGGGCGGACGCATCTGTTTCAGCAGTCTTGGGCCGGACACGCTGGCCGAGCTCGATGAGGCCTGGCGGAAGGTGGATACCATGCCCCATGTCCATCCATTCGTTGACATGCACCACCTGGGGGATGCCCTGGTCCGGTCCGGCTTTCACCGCACCATCCTCGATGCGGACTGGATGGGCGTGGAATACGAGGATGTGGATCTGCTGATGGATGATCTTCGCCGCGAGGGATTCCACAATGTTTCACCCGGGCGGCGAAGGGCGCTGACCGGGCGAAGGCGACTTGAGGATCTGCGGGCCTGCTTCCGGGGATGTTCTCCTGTCCGGATGACTTTCGAACTGATTTACGGTTACGCGGAAGTCCCGGAAGCCGCGGCAGCCGGCGTGCGGGTGGCGCCCCCGTCCTTTCACGGGGGGGCATAGGCCGATCAGGGCCTCAGTGCCGGGGCGCTGAGCGGAATGCCGGAGTTCATGATGGCCTGGTAGAGTTCGAGGCCGACATAGGTTTCACTCTGGGCCTCCAGGGGCGCCGCCCCCGCCAGCGCATTGCAATAGGCATACTGCCGATGCAGTGTTCCCATGGGGTCGCCGCCCAGGCTCCTGCGAATACTGTAGGCCGGATAGCCCATGCCATGACCAAGGGCCGCGCTCAGCACATGGCCACGCAGCCGGTTTCCCGCGTTGTGGACATGGCAATTGGCGCAGGACAGGTTCATCTGGCCCCTCTTGGCCCAGAAATAATGCCGCCCGATGGCATAGAGCCGGCGAACCTCCTCCTCGCGGTAGTCCACATCCAGGGGCTGTCCCTGCCAGGGGTCCTTGAAGGCCGCGACCAGCCGGGCCATTTCACTGCCCATGGCATCCAGGGGCGCTTCGCCATTCTGGCTCCGGCACAGGTTGATGTCGCCGGCGACGGTATGGACCTCGCCGTCGAAAAAGTAGGGATAGGCAATGGGCGGGGGCTTGCCGGAAAAACAGTCACGCAAGGACAGCCCGCTGGACATCGGCGCATCCCAGACCGTCCTGCCTGCCTCAACCTCGTCCAGGTGGGGGGGCGCCGCAAGCAGGAGGTCGCGGTTTTCCCGCTGCCTGGAATATTGCGGGAGGGCGGCCACGCCATCACGGTAGGACTCCAGGGGCACGCCCGGGAACCGGGAGAGGAAGAAGTCCTGGAACTGGCGGATGTCATCCCGGACTTCCGCCACCGGGGGAATGGAATCCGCTCCGGCAGGGAACGGAACCGTGAGCAGGTTTGCCGCGACGATAAGCACGGATGCCATCTTCAGACCATGCTGGCACCGGATTCGTGCCGAAATTCCAAGGTGGCGGGTAAATCCCATGGTCAGTCCACCTTGCCGTCGAATACCCGGCTGAATTCACCGGTCCGGCCCGCAAGATCCTGCCAGTCGACGCCGATGGTGTCACCGATCTTGAGGGCGCTGAAATGCGTGCCGGCGGCCGGGTTCCTGGACACGTTCCGACCCAGCAGGAGCTCTGCGTGGACTTCCCCGTTGCGACGGAACGTGACCCGGGTCAGGTAGCGTTCACTG
>JAJDTE010000015.1:0-10942 GCA_022827325.1 Gammaproteobacteria bacterium
GCAGGGGCCCGGTGGCGCGGCTGCGGCACGGGCAGGAGGGAGAAAGGCGGCGGGAAGCCGGAGATGGCCCGGATGCCGGTGGGATTGCCGGCGGATTCCTGGGGGAAACGATTCGGGATATCGGACAGGAATCGGGTCCCGACGACGGTTTGACTCCGGGAATTCCGAATTTCCGGAAACCATCTCACAAGTGTTTCCCGGCCAGGATCATGCAGGTGGCGGGTTGCAGGGAAGCGGGGAAGCTCTGCAAAAGCGCCGTATCTTGATATGGGCATAACTGCAGATTGTTTCAGCGGCGATGCTATGGCCCGGGTTGCACCATCCCCGGTTCCGTTCCGGACGGATGGCTGCCCCTTGTAGGCTGGCCTGGGGGTACATTAAGGCCTTCCGCAAGGCAGGCATCGGGTGGCAATGCGCAGGAGGCGCCACGGTTTTACCCGAATCCGGTTACGGGTCAGTTCATGCTCAGGGAGTAATCAACCCGGCGCGTGGACAGTGGTGCGCATGAAACGCCTGGGCGGTGATGGCGATTCGGGGACCGCGTCCGGCACCGTGAGCAATTCCGGACTATGTTGGCGAAGTCGATGTGAGCGTTGATGACAAAGGATTTTTGAGGCCACTCGGCAACATGTTATCCGGCACTGCCCCGGTTTCCGGCAAGGCGGCTTCCGAAGCGGCCGCCGCCGGCGGCCCGGACATCCGCCTCGACAGGGGCCTGTCCTGAACCTCGACCGCCCCCGGGGCCGACAGATCCGGCGGGGCGTCCGGGGCGCCTACAGGGAAGCAGCGTCCCTTGCGCGTTCAATGGGGCGCCGCAACGCGGTTTCGTCGGGTTTCCTGCCCGCGCCGACGAATTGGATACGGCATTTCATTTCGCCGGGGGCTCGCCGGGGCGCCTCGGCGATGGACAGTCCCGCCCCGGTCAACTGAACGATCATCGGGCGGTCGGGCGCGTCGCAGAACCGGACGAAACCCTTGGCCCGCTCGACAAGGGGGGCCAGTTCGGCCAGGGCCGTTTCCAGTTCCCGTCGCCGGAAGAGATGATCCCCCCGATAGCTCCATGACCAGAATACCCCGGAGTGCCCGGACGGCCCCTCCTCCGTGCGGTCCCGGGGAATCGCCGCCCCGTCCGCCAGCACATCCGCGACGGGTACCCGTGCGTGCCTTGCGGCAAGGTGGGGCCGCTCGCCGAACTCCAGGCGGAGCCAGTCCGACAGGGCTGCCAGGTCGTCGCCCGCCAGCAGATCCGCCTTGTTGAGGAGGAGCAGGTCCGCCGCGTCGATCTGCCTGCGCACGGTCTCGCCCACCAGGGTATCCGCGAGCCGGGAGCGGACCCGGGCGCTGTCCACCAGCACGACCACGCGGCCGGGCAGCAGGGACGGGGAGAGGCGGGCGATGTCGGCGATCCGCGCAGGGTCGGCGACCCCGCTGGACTCGAGCAGGATCCGTTCCGGACGCGGTTCCCCGCGGAGCACCTCCAGCAGGGTCGATATGAGGCTGTTGCCGATGTTGCAGCAGATGCAGCCGCTTTCGAGCCGCCAGGCCCGGCTTCCCTGGATTTCCACCAGCTCCGCGTCGATGTTAAGTTTGCCGAAGTCGTTGACGAGGATGGCGAAACGCGACGTGTCGCATCGCGCAACGAGATGGTTCAGAAGGCTGGTCTTGCCCGAACCGAGGTATCCGGAGATGATGGTTAGCGGTATGGCTGGCCGGGGTTGAGCCATCGGTGGATGGGCCGGCGCCTATCGTGCCGGGAACTCGCGGCCGCCGAGCACCGTGGCCCGGACCGGGATGTCCCGGAGCGCGTCCGGGGGAACCGAAAGGGGGTCTTCTTCCAGCACGGCGAAGTCAGCGAACTTGCCGGACTCGATGCTGCCGACCAGATGATCCATCTTCAGGGTGTAGGCGGCGCCCAGCGTGATGGCCCGCAGCGCCCGGTCCACGGAAAGACGCTCTTTTGGGCCCAGCACCCGGCCCGTCGCCGTCTTCCGCTCCACGGCGCACCAGGCGGTGAACAGCGGCCCGATGGGCGTTACCGGGGCATCGGAATGCATGGCGTAGCGCACCCCGAGCCGTTCGGCCGTTGCAAAGGGTTCAAGGCGGTGCGCCCGTTCCGGGCCAAGGGTGGTGCCCAGATGCTCCTCGCCCCAGTAGTAGAGGTGGTTGGCGAACAGGTTGACGCAGACGCCGAGCGCGGCCGCCCGTTCGAGCTGCGCCTCGCTCACCATCTGGCAATGCTGCAGGGTGTGCCGGTGGTCCCGCCACGGATGCGCGTCCAGGGCGGCTTGGATCGCATCGAGCATGACCTCTATGGCCTCGTCGCCGTTGGTGTGGATGTGGATCTGGAAGCCGGCGCGGTGATAGGCGGCGAACTGCGCCTTCAGCTCTTCCGGCGGCGCGTTCCAGATGCCGTTGGGGGCGCCGTTGAAATAGCCGGGCCATTTCAGGCGCGCCGTGAATCCCTGGATCGAGCCGTCGGTCATCATTTTCACGATGCCGAACCGCAACTTGTCGGTGCTCCTCGGTGCAAGGTCCCCCATCAGCGCGACCCCCTCGTCCGTGGGCCCCGACAGGGCGCCATAGGCGGTCGCCAGGCGGATGGGGCAGGTGTCTTCACCGGTGACCGCAAGCAGTCGCTCCACATTCCCGGGGCGGAGCACGGCATAGAGATCGGTCGCGGTGGTCACGCCCGCGCGCTGGGCCACGGCGGCGAAATCCCGGATGCATTGCGCCGACCCCATCTCCCCGAACGGGTCGATGCCGGCGATCTCGAAGCCGATGAACATGGCCGCGAGTTCCTGCAGTTCCCCGGTGGGGAGGCCGTGCTCATCCTTGACGATTCCGTGGACGTCCGTGTCCCGGGTGATGCCCGCGGCCTCGAGCACGAAGCCGTTCGTGTTCAGCATGTGCGCGCTGGCGTGCATGACGATCACTGGCCGGTCGCCGGCCACCCGGTCCAGGTCGGCGGCGGTCATGCGCCGCGAGGAGAAATAGATCGGATCGAAGCCCCAGCCCACGACCGGCCCGTCCGCCGGGCCGGGTCCGCACGCCCGGTCCCGCAGCCGGGCGACCACCTCATCGATGCTCCTCAGGCCCGGCCAGATTGTCCCGTCCGGGGCCGTGCGATCGAAAAAACCGACATAGACGTAGCGCCAGAGCGCCCCTTCCAGGAGGTGGGAATGCCCCTCGACGAATCCCGGCATGACGATGCTGTCCGCAAACCGGCGGTCGAGCGTGTAGTCGCCCCAGCCCGTCAGTTCGTCGAGCGAACCCGCGCCGAGAATGCGTCCGTCGCGAACCGCCACATGGTCCGCTGTGGGCCGACTGCGGCACATGGTGATGATCTTCTTCGCCGGGAAGATCGTGATGCCCGGACTCATGCCCGGCCGCCCCCGCGCGGGCGCTTGCGGTCCGGCGGCGTGCTCACGTCTCTGCACGGGCGAAGCCGGATCCGCCGCGCAGGAAACCCATGGCGTAGATCGCGGCCCAGGCGATCACGAAGGTGAGGCCGAACACCAGCCAGATGGTCGTCATGCCATAGCTCGGCAGGATGGGCGACATCACCAGGATGATGTGGAAGCAGGTGAACAGGATGGCGATGTTGAAGAACGCGAGTTCCTTCGACACCGTCGTCGAGAAATCCGGATCCAGGATGCGCAGCAACAGAAGGCCGGTTCCCGTCGAGCCGGTGCAGCATCCGAAAATCGTAACCGCCCGTTCGATGCCGAGATCGGCGAGCTTGCGGCCCAGCCCGAAGCACAGGAGCGCCGTGACCAGCGTCACCGCGGCCGTCACCAGCAAGACCGGCACGAGGAATTCCAGGAGCACGGAGAACTGGATGCTCATGATCGTGCCCACCACCATGAAATCCACCGCGGACCCGGTAATGCGCTTTTGCGTGTCGTTGTCGATGAAATGGCCGATGCGCAGCCGCTCCATGAGGAGTCGTATGAGGACGCAGATCACCAGGCCCCAGAAGAAGAAGAGGTTGTGCGAGAAGATCACCCCCACCGCCACGCCGAGCGGACGGGCGTCCCCGATGACCGACTGCATGAAGACCAGCCACCCGTTGGTGATGATGTAGGCGACGCCCAGTATGGCGACATGGAAAGCCAGCGTGTCCACATTCGCCGAGTGGGTGACCTGGGTTCCCGCCGAAACGCGGGTTTCGCGGTCATAGTAGCCGCGCAGGAACTCGTCGTCGATCTTCGCCGTCGCGTTGCGGTTGTACCCGTTCTTGATGGCCCAGCGGGCGACCGGCACGCCGACGCAGAACGCCGCGATAAAACCGAACGACGCGTAGATGAGGCCCACGGTCGCCGCATCGGAGATTTGGAAACTCTTCTCCCAGATGCCGCCGAATGTGAGGGCCTGCCCCGGCCCCATCGTGTAGCCGTAGGTGGAGATGGCGCCCAGAAAACCGCTGACGGACGATCCCGAAATCCCGTTGTAGCCGGCGATCACCGCAAACCCAATCAGCGCCTGGATCCCCAGGGACATGGTCCAGATCAAGGTCAGCCACATGCCGCCCCGGTGGATCGGCGAGGACTTTTCCGCAGCGGCGCTCGACCCGGTCAGCACCAGGGACATGAAGCTGAGGGTGAAGAAGTGGAATGTGAACGGCGCGAAGGTCCCGGCCTCGAATCCCAGGGACAGGCCGGCCGAGATCAGGATGAAGCCCACGACGCCGCCGATGAGGCTGGCTGGAATGAGGGCCGCGCGAAAGACCGGGACGTTGGCGCGCAGCCAGGTCCCAATCAGCAACATGGCGGCCATGAAGGCAAACGCGATGATCATCGGAAAGGTGGCTGCCATGGGTCTTCCTCCGGAATGTTGCGTACTGTGTGGGCGACCGGCCGGTTCGGGCGGCCGGCAACGGAATGCAGGCGGACATAGGATATGCGGTATGCTAGCAGTTGCAAATCACCGGAAAAAATGGTTTATTTTCGGGAATAAGCCCGGTTTAATTGATGAATATCACCCTAAGGAAACTCCAGGTCGCCGCCGCGGTCGCGCGGACCGGAAGCATCGCCGGCGCCGCGGCCGACCTGGCCCTGTCGCCTTCCGGCGTGGCCGCGGCGCTCGACGGACTGGAAGCCGACATCGGCATCCGGATCTTCCACAGGCGCCCGGCAAAGGGGGTCGCGTTGACCCCGGCGGGACGCGACATCGTCTCCAGCGCCGAGGCGATTCTCCGGGACATGGATGCCTTCCGGGAGAACGCGCTCAACTGGATCCATTCCCTGTCCGGGGTCCTCCATGTCGGCTGCTTCGCCACGTTCTCGCCCCTTTTCATCCCCCCGGTGCTCCGTGAGTTCAAGCGCCGCCACCCGGGTGTCACGGTCCATATCCACGAGGGAACCGGCGAGGAGATCGAACAGATGATCCAGGCCGGCTCGGTGGACATTGTCCTGACCTACGATTTCCTGCTGCGGCAGAACGTTCCGCGGGAACCCCTGGCGCCTGCCCCGACCCATGTAGTCCTCGCCGCCGACGCCCCCGAAGCGAAACAGGACCTGCTCCACCTGGCGGAGTTGTCGGAACGGCCCATGATCCTGTTCGACCAGGCGGTTTCGCGGAACTACTTTCTCTCGCTGTTCCGGGAAGCGAAGCTCACGCCGAAAATTCTCTACCAGACCCGGAATTACCAGACGGTGTGCGAACTCGTCGGCGCCGACCTCGGCTACTCCCTGCTGAACCTCCGGCCGCCGGTCGACCACTCCTGTCACGGCTACCGGCTGGTGCGCCGGCCCCTGGCGGACCGGCACTCGTTTCCAACCGTTGTGCTGTCTCATCCCGTCGGCAAACGGCGTTCCCGCATTGTCGAGGTCTTCGAAACCCTGTGCAGGCGGCATGTCCGCAGGGTGGCTGCCGAATTCACCGTGAGCGGCCGCTGAACGCCGCCCCGCGAGGCGGCACTGGGGATCCATCCGGTGTCAGCGGGAGTGGAACGGTGGACCGGACTGCCGTCTTCCCGCAGGTGCGATGGGCGCCACGGGGGAAACCGCCCGGGGAATGGAGCGGGAGGAATGGAACCGCCGGGGAGCGGGGTCGAATCGTCCGACCCTCGCGCAGGCGTGGCATCATTCCCGGACTTTCTGATTTCGAGCATCGAAGCCCCGGCCTTCAGCCAGTCGGGTTCATTTTTTCAGCCAGGCCCCGGCCACCCCGGAAGGGCCTTGCCTCCGGATGTCGTTCGGGAATCCCGGGGCCCCGGCGGCCCCGACGGCCCCGACGGCCCCGGACAAGGACGACCTGCGCCTCGACGTGTCGGTCCGGGTGGACACACGGCACCTCGACGCGTTCCACGAGGTCGCCCTGACGGTCAACGTCACCGCCCGCGACGACGACCGGACCGTCTTCCTGGTCGAGCTGGTCTATGCCGCCCTGTTCGAATTTCATCCGCAAGGACGTCAGCCTTTCAGGCGCACACGGTAGAAGACGGTGTAGAGCACCGGAACAAACAGCAGGGTCAGCAGGGTGGCGAACAATAGACCGGACATGATGCTGACGGCCATGGGTCCGAACATCGGGTCGTGGCTCAGCCACAGCGGCATCATGCCGCCGATGGTGGTGGCGGTGGTCAGGAGAATGGGCCGCAGCCGCTGGCGGCAGGCGGCCGGCACGGCCTCGGCTGGCGAAAGCCCGTTCTGCCGGATCTCGATATCGATCCGATCCAGCAGGACGATCGCGTTGTTGATCACGATGCCGGACAGCGCGATGATCCCCAGGATGGTGAAGAAGCCGAAGACGGTACCCGATGCCAGCAGTCCGAAGGCGACGCCCACCAGGCCGAGAGGGATGGTCAGCAGGATCATGACGGGCTTGCGCAGGCTGTTGAACTGGGCCACCAGGAGGAGCAGGATGATCATCCCGGCAATGGGCAGCTTTACGGCGATGGCGGCATTGGCCTGCCCGGAGGTTTCCGCCTCCCCGCCGATTTCGTAGGCGTATCCCGAGGGCCAGGACGCGGCGTGCCCGCGGAGCCACGGAAGCAACTGCCCGTTGACCTCCCCCGCAGTGACGCCCGGGAGCAACTGGGCCTGGACGGTCAGGGTACGGCTCCGGTCCCGGCGCTTGACGATAGGGGGCTGCCAGACGATCTCCAGGTTCGCCACCTGTTCCAGGGGAACGGTGCCGCCCCCCGCCGCATACACAGGCAGGGTCCGCAGCCGGTCGATGTCCGCACGGTCGGTGGAACCCGAGCGCATGATGATCGGCACAAGGTCGTCTTCCTCCCGAAATCGACTCAGTTCGATGCCTGACAGTCCGGCACGCAGGGACAGGGCAATGTCGTCGTTGGTGACTCCTGCGCGCCGGGCCCTCTCCCGATCTACATTGACCCTGATCTTCCTGGTGCGCAGGCCCCAGTCATCCCTGACGGAATGCACCCCGGGATGATCCTGGAGCCAACGGCGAACCGGCGAAGCCAGTGTGTAGAGTTGATCGATGTCTCCCCCGCCGATCCGGACCTCCACCGGGTACGGAATCGGAACGCCGTTCTCGATCCTGCGGAGCCGGACATCCAGATCCGGGTGCCGCTCCCGTGCGTAGGCCTGAAGGCGGGCAATGGTTCGAGGTATGGCCTGATGGTCGGTGGTGTTGATCAGCAGGTTCACGACCCCCGGATCGCCTGAACCGGGGTGCAGGCCCAGGGTATACCGGGGGGCGCTTTCCCCGATCCACGCGGTCCAGTCGAGAACCGTTCTTTCCCTTGTATCTGCCGCCGGCCCGCCGTCGGCGTCTGCCAGCAGTTCCTTGGCAAAGAAGCGGTCGATGTCGGACATCACCCGGGCGGTGTGCCCGATCGCCGTGCCCCGGGGTAACTGCAGGGTGCCGTTGACGATCGGGTCGGTCTTCGGGGGGATGAACACACGGGGAACCAGCTGAAGCGCCCAGATTGCGATGGAGAAGATGACAGCGGTCAGGACCAGGAAAACAGTGCGGTTATTCAGGGAAAGGTCAAGCAGGCGACCGTATGTACGGTACAGTACGGAGTCATACCCCGGGGACCCGGAAGGCCTGTGGGGACGCAGGTACGCAACGGTGAGCAGCGGAATCAGGGACAGCGCAAGCAGCCAGGAGCAGAGCAATGAGATCGAGACCACCTTGAAGATGTCCGCGGTGTATTCCCCCACTGCCGATTCCGCGAGGAAGATCGGCAGGAAGGCCGCTGCGGTGGTCAGGGAGGAAGTCAGGAGGGGAACCGCCATTTCCCCGCCTGCAGCCACGGCGGCCTCGACGGCCCCTTCGCCACGCTCCCGCCTAACGAGGACGGCCTCTGCGATCACGATGGCGTTGTCCACCAGCAGCCCCAGAGAGATGATCAAGGCCGCCAGGGAGATCTGGTTGACCGTGATGCCCAAAAAACCCATCACGGAAAACGTGGCGAAGATCGCCGCGGGCACCAGCATGCCGACGATCAGCCCCGTGCGCAGGCCGAGAAACAGCAGCATCACCACCACCACGATCATGATGGCCTGGAGCAGGTTGTCGCGGAAGTTCCCGACACCGGCATCCACAACCGCAGCCTCCCGGTAGACCGGCGTCAGCCGGATGCCGAGAGGGTAGGATGCCTCGATCCGGGGAATCGCACTGTCCAGGGTTCGGCCAAGCGACAGGATGTTGCCGCCCGCCCGCAGCGACACAGACAGGACGATGGCATCCCGGCCGTTGAAGCGCGCCATCCCCGAAGGAGGATCGATATGGCCGCGATGGATGTCCACGATGTCCTCCAGGTAGACGATCCGGTCGCTGCCGGGGATCTGGATGACGGTTCGCCGCAGGTCTTCCAGGGATTCAAGGTTTCCTGAAGGCTCCAGCGAGATCCTCTCCCGTCCGGACACAACCTGACCGCCGCCCCGGATGATGTTGATTCCGGCAAGGATTCCCGACAGTTTACCGGGAGACAGTCCGATCTCCCGGAGGCGTGACAGGTCGTATTCAACGAAGATCTGTTCCGCCCGAACACCCTGGAGCGACACCTTCGCTACATCGTCGAGATGCAGCAGGCGGTCGCGAATCTCCTCGGCGATGTCGGCGAGTTCGCTGTGACTGAACCCCTCTCCCGTCAAGGCGTACACGCTGCCGAAGACATCGCCGTACTCGTCGTTCACGACCGGGCGCACGCTATCGGGCAAGCCTCCGATTGCTTCCACCTTGCGGCGCAGCCTGTCGAAGATGGGGCGCATATCGGTATAGGATTCCCTGAAATTGGCCGTGACGAAGGAATAACCCGGCAGGGAATCGCTGAGGACATGGTCCAGTTCCGGCATTTCCTGGACCGCCTGCTCAATCCGGTTCGTGACCAGTTGTTCCACCCGAAGAGGGCTGGCGCCGGGAAACCGCGCGGTGATTACCGCCGCCCGGATGGTGTATCCCGGATCCTGCTGCTTCGGCAGGCTGAAATAGGCCATTGCGCCGTACAGCACCGACAGTGCCGCGAGCGTAACGACGACGGCGCGGTTGCGGATGGCCGCTTCGGTGATTCCTGGCATGGCCGGCCCGGTCAGGGAATTCGGACCTTCATGCCGTCCCGGACAACCGAAACGCCGGCCGTAACCACACGGTCCCCGGGCGACAGACCTGACACCACCTCCAGCCCCCGGGACGTCAGCGCGCCCACTTCCACCGGTCTGCGACGGATCAGTCCTTCGCCGGCACTGTCGCTGTCAATCACGATGAAAACAAAGCGGCCTCTCTCGTCCTCGGCCACGGACGTGGCCGGCAGGACGGTCGTTTCTCCTTCCAGGTCGAACGAAAAATTCACGCGGGCGGCAAGACCGGGACGCGCTTCGTCCGACCCGTCCAGGCGCAGGACTACCGGAAAAGCGGCTCCGGTCGCCACAACCCCCACTTCGGAAACCGTCCCCGGGTAGACCCGCCCCGGCAAGGCATCGAAGACGACTTCGCCGGCAAGCCCCGGGACCATGTCTGCAACCACGGTTTCCGGAACTGTGATAACAACCTCCAGAAGATCCCCGCAGTTGACCTCCACCACCGGCTGCCCCGGGCTGACGTTTTCACCCGCTTCCGCCCGGACTTCCGCTACCGTACAGTCCCGAACCGATCGCAGGGTGGCATGGGACAGGTCGAGTTCCGCCAGGCCTACGGCCCGGTCGGCGGCGTCCGCCAGGGCGGCGGCCGATTCCGCCGCGGAGCGCGCGGCGTCCAGTTCCGTCCGGGAGGCGTTCCGGTTTGCGTACAGCTTCCTGACACGTCCGTAGCTGGCATCGGCATGCCTCCACTCCGCCTGTGCCCGCAGCCGGTCCGCCTCCGCCCGCTGCAACTGGAGCCGGAAGCCCGATGGGTCCAGCACAGCGATGACCTCCCCTTTCCGTATCCTGTTCCCCACCGCCACATCCAGCCGCTGGACGGTCCCGGCGACCCGGAAACTCAAGTTGGCCCGGTCCGCGGCCCGGGAGACGCCGCTGAAGGACCGAATGCGGACCCCGGGATCAGCCGCGACCGTGACATGGCGCACGGTGCGAAGGAGGTTTTCACCCGTTTCCGGCCGCTCCCCCCGTTCGGATTCGCATCCAGCCAGGAGTACTGCCAGCGCCAGCGTTGTGGCCATGGGGCCGGTACCGCGAAACCAAGCGGCGGGCACGGAAAACGAATGTCCCGATCGCGCCATGGATGTTCCGGATCCCGTTTCCACGGATGTTTCCCTGTTTTTTCCTGCGCGGGGGAACGGATCGGCTCCCTTCCGGAAATGGAGAAAAGGAGTTACATATTTCATGGTCCATCGGCCACTTTCCGCCGGATACGCTCCGCCATGGCATCCATGGAAGCGGCGTCGAGAAAGAAGTCGAAGGCACCCGATGCCCGCTGGAGAGTCATCAAGTCGATCAGGAAATCGTGCACGGCGTCCGCAGCCCCACGGTCAGCGTCCAGGAAGGCATCCCGGGCATCCAGGTAGTCGATGATGGACGCCGTACCC
>JAJDTE010000039.1:0-2816 GCA_022827325.1 Gammaproteobacteria bacterium
ATCGAGATGAACGCCGATGCCAGCGATATCGGCCTGACCATCCACCCCCACCCCACCCTGGCCGAAACCATCGGGTTTGCCGCAGAGGCCTTTGAAGGCACGATCACTGACCTGTACCTGCCGAAGAAGAAAGGCTGACCAGGTATTCCGGGAGGCTCAATCCGTGGCCGCGACCTGCGTCTGCTTCCCCTTCCCTTTCCCCTGATACAGCAGCAACTGGCGAAACACCCTGCGGCTCCTGAGTTCCCTGCCCCCGAGCTGGTGCCGGATCAGTTCCCGGATCAGCTGCCTGGCTTCCGATCGGGATTTTTGGGACCGGAATTCCTCGCCGTCCAGTTCCCGCAGGGTCGCGCCCCGGACGGCGATGCCCGGCGAACCCGCCGGCGAGGCCACGGGACCCGACTGCGGCAGATAGACGTACTGGACTGATGGGTCGATGGCCTTTCCGGTCTCCACGTCATGATCCAGTATCAGGCCGAATCCGATCTCCCCAAGAAGCTGTTTTTCGAATATGCGCAGGGTCTCCCCCGGGTCCGCGCCGGAGGCAAGACGTTGTACGGCGATGTCGTAAGCGAAATACAGCTTTTCATGTCCGTCAAAACGGTGGAGCAGCTTCAGCAGCAGTTCATTGGCATAGAGTCCCGCATGCAGGCCGAATCCGGCGATTTCCGGAAGATGGGCGGTGGCTTCCGCCGCGGTCAGGACGGGCAAGGCCCCCTTCCCCGACCAACCGATCAGGAGCGGCTTGAACGGCATCAGGATGCCCCGCTGCCCGCCCTTCCGGCGCCTGGCGCCCTTCGCCAGCAGCATGCAACGTCCATGATCCCTGCTGAACACGTCAACCAGCAGACTGCTTTCCGCATAAGGCCTGGCATGTAGCACGTATGCGGGCTGCCGGTTCACTTTCATCGCAGGCTCCGCAAAAATCAGTCTTCGGTATAGCCCAGTGACTGCAGCATGGACAGGCTGTCGCCCCATCCCTGCCGCCGCTTGACCCAGAGGTCAAGCCGGACACGCACGCCAAACTGATCCTCCATGGCTTTCCGTGCGCGCTGACCGATGGCTTTCAGAACCTGCCCGTTCTTGCCGATAACGATCCCCTTCTGTCCTTCCCGTTCAACCCAGATCGTCATCTCGAATTCCCAGTGATCAGGGGCCTTGCTGTCGAACCGGGTAACTTCCACGGCAGACTCGTAGGGCAGTTCGTCCCCCAGCAGGGCAAAGGTCTGCTCCCGTACCAGTTCCGCGGCGCGGAACCGGGGGCCCCGGTCGCTCACCTGTTCCGCAGGAAATCCGCAGGCTCCTTCCGGCAGTTGCCGGATCAGGTCCGGCAGTAGGGTTCTGTCGAGATCGTCTTTCAGTGCGGACAAGGGAATGATCGCCCGGAAATCGTGCAGCCTGTCGCTCTCCTGTATCAGGGGCAGGAGCCTGGGTTTGTCCCGCAGGGTATCTATCTTGTTGATGAGGAGAATGACGGGCACCCGCTGAACGGTCACCACGCGCAAAGTCCTCTTCAGGTCAGGTGTCCAGCCGCGGTGATCGATCATGAACAGAACCAGGTCAACGCCCTCCAGACTGGCCCTGGCGGTCCGGTTGATCTGCCGGTTGAGGTTTTTCTGCTGCCCGAAGTGCAATCCCGGGGTATCGACGAAAACAATCTGTGCCCCGGGCAGCGTGCGTATTCCCATGATCCTGTGGCGGGTGGTCTGGGGCCTTCGCGAGACAATGGACACCTTGGAGCCGGTCAGCCGGTTCACCAGGGTGGATTTCCCGGAATTGGGCGGACCGGACACAGTGATGTACCCGAACCGATGGGGACCGATCCCGTCTTTCATTGCGGACCGGTCAGGTACTCCCGGATTCCAGCGCCTCGATCGCCAGCGCCGCCGCATTCTGCTCGCCGATTCTCCTGCTGTTTCCGGATGCGAAGAACGGACTGCCCGCGTGGTCGATCTCACACCGGACATGAAAGACGAGTTCATGATCCTTCCCCTGCCGCTCAACCACTTCGTATACGGGCAGGGGCTTCTCGAGCTTTTGCAGTAATTCCTGGAGTTTGGTCTTGTTGTCCTTCAGATCTCCCGAGTCGATGATGCTGAGGTGTGGTGCGAACAGCTTCAGGATCATGGATTCCGCACTGCCGATGCCGCCGTCGAGGTATACCGCCCCCAGAAGGGCCTCCAGAGCGTCGGAGAGAACCGAATTCCGGTCGGAAACGCCGCTTTTCAACTCCCCTTCTCCCAACCGCAGGAACTTCCCCAGATCCAGGGACCTTGCAATGGCAGCCAGCGTATCCTGCCGGACCAGCCGCGAGCGCATCCGGGTCAGTTCGCCTTCGGGCAGCCCGGGAAACCGGCGATAGAGGATTTCGGCCGCCACGAAACCCAGCACGCTGTCGCCAAGAAACTCGAGGCGTTCGTTGTGCCTGCTGTGAAAGCTTCGGTGGGTCAGCGCCCGTCCCAGGAGTTCACGATCGCTGAATCGGTAATCAAGAAGAGCTTCAAGCGCGTCGAAACTGCTCATCAGGCCTGACGGCGAAGGACCGGGACCCCGTCATCGGGATGAGGCCACAGCCTGGGGATTGTCCCCGGGGACCGATATCCCGCAGACACCGGGGAGGTGACACAAACCATTGATGTCACGGTATTTTCGCTTCCTATAGTATGCTGTTCCCAATTCTACCCCAGTTCACGCCACCGCCAGAGTCGCTCTTCCAGCTGAACCAGATGAAAAACGCCCTGCCGACGACATTCTCCTCCGGGACGAAACGCCAGTACCGGCTGTCGTTGCTGTGATCCCGGTTGTCACCCAGGACG
>JAJDTE010000100.1:0-37768 GCA_022827325.1 Gammaproteobacteria bacterium
CCCGCGCGCTCCGGTAGTCCGTCACGTCCACGGGCAGGATGGCGAAGTCGTATCCCTCTTCCCGGTGCCGCTGCTGCCAGGCCTCGGCGCCTTCCTGCTCCAGGGGGTAGTAGCAGGCGATCACGGTGCAGTCCCGGTCCGCCAGTTCCCGGCAGACCGCGGTGCCGATGCCGCCGATGCCGCCGGTGACGAGTGCGATGCGATTTGACATGTTGTTGTTCCGGTTCTTGGGTCAAAATGCTTGTGCAATGCAGCATTGCGCGCTGCACGATAATCCCACCCGGGAAGCCCTGTCAAGCCCCTTCCAGATTCCTTCGCACCCGGGGACCCGGGGCGGTTCCATCGCCGGTACCGCCACACCTCCCTGCGTGGCAACAGGACCTGCAGCGTCCGAACCGGACCCGCAACCGTGTGGAACGGGAGTCGGCGTCCGAGGGCGATGGCAGGGGAACTACCTGCATGCGGGAGTGGGCTACAACAGCGCATCCGCTTTATGGAATTAGACCTTTGTTGGTCAGACCATTGTCGGTTAGACCTATGTTGGGTGTGAGGGAAATCGGGCATCGGATAGACTGATTTGGAGGTCTCTCCTTCCGGCCCGGCGACAATCATCAACAGACCCCGCCGGTTGCAATGGCCCTTTGATTTTTTGGACATCAACCATCACAAGTTCTTTGGAGGAAGTATCGTGAACAAGAATCGGTTCACCCGTAGGGATCTGCTGAAGTCATCCGCAGCGCTCAGCCTGGCTGGCGCCGCGCCCATGGTCTTTGTGCGCAGATCCCATGCATTCACCAACGATCCAGGCAGTGGATCTTCCGTCGTGCTCGGATTCAACGTGCCCCAGACCGGGCCCTATGCCGACGAGGGGGCGGATGAACTCCGTGCCTACCAGTTGGCCGTCAAGCACCTGAACGGCGAAGGGGACGGTGGAATGCTGAACACCATGCAGCCCCTGGCGCTGAAAGGCAATGGCGTTTTGGGCAAGAAGGTCGAATTCGTGACCGGCGACACCCAGACCAAGTCTGACGCCGCGCGCGCCTCCGCCAAGCGGATGATCGAGAAGGACGGCGCCATCATGGTGACCGGCGGTTCTTCCTCGGGCGTGGCCATCGCGGTCCAGTCCCTGTGCCAGGAGGCCGGCATTGTCTTCATGGCGGGACTGACCCATTCCAACGACACCACCGGGAAGGACCGGCGCAGGTACGGCTTCCGTCACTTCTTCAACACGGAGATGTCGGGCGCCGCCCTGGGCCCGGTGCTGGAGTCGGAATTCGGCAACCAGCGCGTGGCCTACCACCTGACCGCCGACTATACCTGGGGATGGTCCCAGGAGGGCTCCATCAAGAAGTACACCGAGGCCCTCGGCTGGAAGACCGAGGCCGCTGTCCGCACCCCGCTGGGCGCCGGCGACTTCTCCCAGTACATCACCCCGGTGCTGAATTCGGGCGCCGACGTGCTGGTCCTCAACCACTACGGCAAGGACATGGTGAACTCGCTGACCCAGTCGGTCCAGTTCGGGCTGCGTGACCGGCAGGCCAACGGCAAGGACTTCCAGATCGTGGTACCGCTGTTCTCCCGTCTCATGGCCCAGGGCGCCGGCGAGAACATCAAGGGAATCTTCGGCTCGACCAACTGGAACTGGTCCCTGCAGGACGAGGGCTCGAAGGCGTTCGTCAAGTCCTTCGGCGGCGAGTACGGCTTCCCGCCGTCCCAGGCTGCGCAGACCTGCTACGTCCAGGCCATTCAGTATGCCAACGCGGTGGAAACGGCAGGCTCCTTCAATCCGTGCGCCGTGATCGAGGCCCTTGAGGGCTTCAAGTTCGACGGCATGGGCAACGGCCCCACCGAATACCGCGCCGCCGACCACCAGTGCTTCAAGAAGGTGCTCGTGGTTCGCGGCAACCAGAACCCCTCCAGCCAGTTCGACCTGCTGGAAGTGGTGCAGGAGGTTCCCAGGTCCCAGGTGGAATACGATCCCGCCATGCTGGGCGGCGATCTGGGCAGCTGCGCCGCCTGATGCGGAATTCCGGCCGGGAACACGCGGTGGCCCGGCCGGCACACACCCGCAACAGGACCCCCCTCGTCTCCCGGGGCGCGGGGGGTCGGCTTGAGTTCCTTCATTAGGATCCGGACGTGGACGCGATCTTCCTGCAGATACTGAATGGCCTGGACAAGGGCGGCGCATACGCGCTGATCGCCCTTGGGCTGACCCTGGTGTTCGGCACCCTGGGCGTGGTGAACTTCGCGCACGGCGCGTTGTTCATGCTCGGCGCTTTCTGCGCGGTCACCTTCCAGAACATCCTGACCCTTTCCAGGAAGGTCAAGGACGAGAGCATCACCTTCTTCGATGCCTACAAGGAAATCCCCTATCTTGAGATCTGGTTCGGGGAAACCGGGATGGCGATCATCGACTGGGCCGTGCCGCTGTCCCTCCTCATGGCGATCCCCGTGATGCTGGTGATCGGGCTGGTCATGGAGCGCGGTCTGATCCAGTATTTCTACAAGCGCTCTCACGCGGAACAGATTCTCGTCACCTTCGGCCTCGCCATCGTGCTGCAGGAGGTGATCAAGTCCTTTTTCGGCGCCAACCCCATCCCGACGCCCGCCCCGGAGATCGTCGCCGGCAGCGCCAACGTAGGCGCATTGTTCGGCCTCGGCGACTCGGTGGTCTACCCGTACTGGCGCCTGATCTACCTGCTGTTCTCCCTCGTGGTGATCAGCGCGGTGTTCGCCTTTTTGCAGTTCACCACCTTCGGCATGGTGGTGCGCGCCGGCATGGCGGACCGGGAGACGGTGACCCTGCTCGGCATCAATGTCGAACGGCGCTTCACGGTGGTGTTCGGCATCGCCGCCGTCGTCGCCGGACTGGCGGGCGTGATGTACACGCCGATTCTGCCGCCGGACTACCACATCGGCATGGATTTTCTGGTGTTGTCGTTCGTGGTGGTCGTGGTCGGCGGCATGGGCTCGCTGCCCGGCGCGGTGGCCGCGGGCTTCCTCCTTGGCATCCTGCAGTCGTTCGCTTCCATGAACGAGGTGAAATCCGTGCTGCCGGGCATCGACCAGATCATCATCTACCTGGTGGCCGTCGTGATCCTCCTGGTACGGCCCCGCGGGCTCATGGGCCGCAAGGGCGTGATGGAGGACTAGGGCCATGGGATTCCTCAAGCTGACCCGGCGGGATGCCGTGACGATGCTGATCTTCATCGCCCTGGTGCTGCTGGCGCCCGTCTGGCTCCGGCCCTTCGGCGCCGCCTATCCCGACCTGCTGCAGAAGTTCGCCATCTTCGGACTCTTCGCGATCGGCTTCAACATCCTGTTCGGGTTGACCGGCTACCTGTCCTTCGGCCATGCGGCGTTCCTCGGCTTCGGCTCCTACACCGCGGTCTGGTCGTTCAAGCTGTTGTCCATGAACGTCATCCCAGCGGTGATCTTCGGGACGCTGGTGGCGGGCCTGTTCGCCGTGCTGATCGGTTATGTCAGCCTGCGCCGGACGGGGATCTACTTCTCCATCCTGACCCTGGCGTTCGCGCAGATGTGCTACAACCTGGCGTATTCCGTGCTGACGCCGATCACCAACGGGGAAACCGGACTGCGTGTGCTGCAGGACGATCCCATGGTGATCGACGGCCTGTTCGGCGTGGTGCAGGAAGGCTCCCCCATCGGCAACTTCTTCGGCATCAACATGCAGGGCTACCCGGCGTTCTATTTCTGCGCGGTGATGCTCATCCTCGGGTTCTTCATTTCATTGCGCATCTTCCGGTCGCCCTACGGCCTCAAGCTCGCCGCCATCAAGTCCAACCAGAACCGGATGAAATACACCGGCTTCAACACCCGGCCCTACCTGTTGTGGGCCTTTGTCATATCCGGCATGTATGCCGGCATGGCCGGGTCCCTCATGGCGGTGACGGATCCCCTGGCCGGCGCCGAGCGGATGCAGTGGACCGCATCCGGGGAAGTGGTGCTGATGACCATCCTCGGAGGCGTGGGCACGCTGATCGGCCCGATGCTGGGATCGGTCCTGATCAAGTACTTCGAGAACATCTTCTCCGCATTCAACAAGGGGGCGCTGCACGAGGTCTTCGCCTTCATGCCCGACTGGCTGGAGAACCTTGTGGTGGCCGTCGTGCATCCGTTCGTGGGCGAGGGCTGGCACCTGACGCTGGGGGCGCTGTTCATGGTCATCGTGATCTTTCTCCCGGGCGGACTGATGGAAGGGTTCCGCCGGCTGTCCAGGCTCCGGGACAGGAAACCGGCGGAATAGGGGATATCGGCATGGCGGACAACATCGTGCTCAACATCCGGAACGTCGACAAGACCTTCGGCGGCCTGCAGGCGCTCAGCAATGTCAACCTGGAGATCGAGGAAGGCAAGATTCACGCCATCATCGGCCCCAACGGCGCCGGCAAGTCCACGCTGCTCAATGTCTGCATCGGCAGGCTGGAACCCACCAGCGGCACGGTGACCTTCGACGGCGAGGTCATTACCGGCAAGGCCCCCCATGAAATCAACCAGGCCGGCGTGGTCCGGGTATTCCAGACCCCGGAAATCTTTCCCGAACTCAGTGTCCTGGAAAACGTGATGATTCCCGCATTCTCCAGGCGTGACGGCGCCTTCCGCTTCAACCCGTTCAGCAGTCTCGGGAACGAGTCGGGAATCCGCGGGGAAGCGGAGCATGTGCTCGAGGACATGGGGCTGCTGGAACAGCGGGACCACCATGCGGGCAGCATGTCCCGCGGCGACAAGCGCCGCCTGGAACTGGCCATGGGGCTGGTCCAGCACCCCAGGCTGCTGTTGCTGGACGAGCCCACCGCGGGGATGTCCAGGGCGGACACCAACGCCACCATCGACACCCTCAAGCGGATCAAGGAGCGCGGCATGACCAAGGTCATCATCGAGCACGACATGCACGTGGTCTTCAGCCTCGCCGACACGATTTCCGTGCTGGCCCAGGGCGCCATCATCGCCCAGGGGGAACCGGACGATATCCGGGGCAACCCGAAGGTCCAGGAAGCCTATCTAGGGGGTGCGAACTGATGGCGACCGAAGCGGAAGCGCATACCAGGAAGTCGGCGGGTTCCGACCCGGCGTTCTTTTCCTGCTGGGACATCCATGCCTACTACGGCGAGAGCTACATCGTGCAGGGGGTCAGCTTCGATATCCGCGAAGGGGAGATCGTCGCCCTGCTTGGCCGCAACGGCGCCGGCAAGACATCCACCCTGCGCACGATTGCCCAGGTCGGGTCGCCGGAACTGAGACACGGCGAGATCTGGCTGGATCACCAGGCGCTGCACAAGATGAAGTCGTTCGAGGCCAGCCAGGCCGGTGTCGGGATGGTGCCCGAGGACCGCCGCATCATTCCGGGCCTGTCCGTGGAGGAGAACCTCAAGCTGGCCCAGATCGCGGAACCCGTCGGGTGGAGCCTGGAGCGCATCTACCGGCATTTTCCGCGCCTGGCGGAACGCCGCAGCCAGGAAGGAGTGACCCTGTCCGGCGGGGAGCAGCAGATGCTGTCGGTCGCCCGTGCATTGGCGCGGGATATCAAGCTGCTTCTCCTGGATGAGCCCTACGAGGGCCTGGCGCCGGTCATCGTCAGGGAAATCGAGAAGATCGTGGAAGGAATCAAGGAGCTTGGCATCACCACCATCATCGTGGAGCAGAATGCCGTCGCCGCGCTGACCCTCGCGGACAGGGCGGTCATCCTCGACATGGGGCAGGTCGTGTTCGATGGAGAGGCCGAGGAGGTGCTGGAAAATGCCGAGTTGCGCCAGCAGTACCTGGCCATCTGACCGTTTCCCGACGGCGAAGTCCGGTTCATTCTCCGCATGAGGGCAATCACCGCAAAACTCCATCCCGGTCGCACCATTCCAGAATCAATATCTTGTTTCCCAGGAGAAGCGCCATGAACCAATCCCGATTTGCCGACAGGTTGAACTTTCTGGAATCCGAACAGGTGATGGAAGTCGACTTCAGCGACCTGACGTTCGATACCAGTGCCATGGTGGACGAGTTCTACGACATGGTCGAGCATGAAATCGAGGTCCGCGACAACAGGAAGTGGTATTTCCTCGTGAACTACCGCAACACGCGCATTTTCGAGCTTGCCTGGATCCGCTTCGCCCAGAGGGGCAAGCGGGTCAACCTGGCTTCCTCACTGGGCTCGGTGCGCTATGCGGTGCGCGAGGAGGTGGGCCAGACCATCGAGTCCAGCGCCAGGAGGGAAAATTTCGACCCCAACCTGTTCACCAGTCGCGAGGAGGCTATTGCCGAGATCGAGCGGATGCAATCCGCCGCCGCCGACGACTGATTTCCAGCGGGTCCGGATCAGGGGCCCGGTCCAGAGGGGGAGCAGGGAGGCGTTGCAAGGGCCCGTTAAACCACAGTGCGTCTGTGCCTTACCCCCACCCTGAAGAACGGGTTTTTATGGCGCGTATGATAATTTGTCCTATATTAATAATATAAAGTGACCAATTATGATACTATAGAAGAGTTATGTTGTTTTCTCCTGCACCACGCGCCCGCGATGTCATTACCGGACTGGTTGCCCGCGGTCGGTATCATTTTACTTCGTCCGAGCTTCGCTCGGCCCTCGGGGTCTCCGATGCGGCGGCGCGCCAGGCGCTGAGCCGTCTCGCAGCCAAGGGGGAGATCGTCAGCCCGGCGCGCGGCTTCTACGTCATCGTGTCGCCCGAGTACAGGCGATCCGGTTGCCCACCTGCAGACCACTTCATTCCAGCGCTGATGGAGTATTGGGGCGCCTGCTACTACGTGGGGCTTCTTTCGGCGGCCCAATATCACGGGGCGGCCCATCATCGCCCGCAGGAACTCCAGGTAGTGGTAAAGAGGAACAGGCCGTCAATAGACTGCGGTGGCGTCAGGGTCGTCTTCGTCGCGCGTCGAAATCTGTCCACCGTACTGGTTGAAAGTTTCAACAATCCACGCGGCACTGTTCTGGTCTCGACCCTGGAGGCGACGGCGCTCGATCTCGTCGGATACATGCATCGTTCCGGTGGATTGGATCGGGTAGCGGGTGTGCTTGTCGAGCTCGGGGAGGACATGGATCCGGAGCGTCTCATTGAGGCTTCACGGTCCGCGTCGATCCTCTGGGCACAACGCCTGGGCTATCTCCTGGAGTATGTCGGGGCCGGAGACAGGGCCGCCGCGCTCAAGGTACATGTGCGAAAGCAAGCGCGCAACTATACGAAACTCCTGCCCGGCGTGAATGCCGAAGGTGCGTCGCGGTCGAGGGACTGGCGGCTGTTGGTGAATGCAAGTATCGAGGTGGACCCATGATCCCCCGGGATTACATTACCGAGTGGCGGGAATGGGCACCGTGGAGCGAAGAATTCCAGGTCGAGCAGGATCTGATCATTAGCCGCGCCTTGGTCGAGTTGTTCTCCGATCCTGTACTCTCCGGGGCGCTGGCTTTCCGGGGCGGCACGGCACTCTACAAGCTTTACCTGACACCACCTGCACGCTATTCCGAGGATATCGACTTGATCCAGGTCAAACCCGAACCGATTGGCCCGCTGATGGACAATCTACGAGGTGTACTCGATCCCTGGCTAGGCGAAGCACAGTGGAAGCAGTCGTCGGGCCGGGTGACGCTCGTCTACCGGTTCCTGTCCGAGGACGTGCCGACGATACGTCTGCGTCTCAAGGTCGAGATCAACACCCGCGAGCATTTTGCGGTACTGGGATTCACCAAACGCCCGTTCTCGGTCGAGTCTCGATGGCATTCCGGAGAGGCCGATATCCTGACCTTTAAGTTCGACGAACTTCTGGCAACCAAGATGCGCGCGCTCTATCAGCGCCGTAAAGGCCGGGATCTGTTCGACTTGGCGTTGGGGTTGGCGGACGGACAGGGCGACGCGGGACGGAATGCTGCGGCGTTCTGTCAGTATATGGACCATGAGGGTACGTCGGTGACCCGTGCGATGTTCGAACAGAACCTTGCGGGGAAGGTGGGCAATGTGCAGTTCAACGCTGACATGAGCGCGCTTCTAAGACCTGGGTTCGAGTGGCGACCCGAAGTAGCGACCCGGACGGTGTCCGAGCAACTGATCTCACTCCTTCCGGGCGAGCCGTGGAAGGGAGAGGTGGCATTATGAGCGTGCGGAGAGCAGGAGCTTTGTGTCAGCCGGATACGGACATGGTATCCTCGCTGCTTTTCAGCACCGCGGAAACGAATCCGGTGATTCGGTCGCGCGGTCAATATTGCGAGAAGAATATTCTCTGGATCAATAAGACAGAGCCGCATGGCGCGGGATAGGGCGTAGCCCCCGAAATCGCCATCGGCACCGTTTCAAGGCAGAATTTGACAGGAATTTTCCTATGCAAAAACCCTTGCACGTCCGGGTGCGGGCATTCATCCCGGCACTCGCCATCGCGCTGGCGGGCCTTGCCTGCCTGCCCGGTATTTCCAACGCAGATCAGGCCAATCCCATGATAATCCTGGAAACCAGTATGGGTGACATCACCCTCGAGATGTACCCCGAAGACGCCCCCGTCACCGTGAAAAACTTTATGGACTACGTCGAATCGGGGTTCTTCGACGGGATGATCTTCCACCGGGTCATCAAGGGTTTCATGATCCAGGGCGGCGGCCATATGCCCGACATGAGCCAGAAATCCACGGGGGATTCCATCGTCAACGAGGCGGATAACGGGCTGCGCAACGATACCGGAACCATCGCCATGGCCCGGACATCGGACCCCCATTCCGCGACGGCACAGTTCTTCATCAACCTCTCGGACAACGAATTTCTCAACCACACCGGCAAGAACCCCCAGGGCTGGGGCTATGCAGTGTTCGGCAAGGTGACCGACGGTCTTGACGTGGTCAAGGCCATCGGGAACGTGGACACCGGCCAGGTGGGACCCCACGGCGACGTCCCCACCGAGCAAGTGGTCATCCGGCAAGCCAGGGTATCGTCCGGGTAACCTTTCGAGAGGAAACGGGGAGACATCATGTACAGCTTCAGCACCAGGTTCGAAGGCAGCTACGGAGAGGCCATCAGCCGCGTCACCGAGGAACTCGCCAGGGAGGGATTCGGCGTACTCACGGAAATCGACGTGAAGGCGACCCTCAAGAAGAAGATCGACGTGGACCGAAGGCCCTACATCATCCTGGGCGCTTGCAATCCGGCCCTTGCCAACCAGGCGCTGAACGCGGAGCCGGACATCGGGGTGCTTCTGCCCTGCAACGTGATCGTCCGCGAGGAAGAGGATGACAGCATCACGGTGACGTTCATGGATCCCGAGTCGGTGCTCCAGCTGGTGGGCAGACCGGAGGTCCAGCCGCTGGCCGAAGAGGTCAAGGCGCGCCTCGAGCGGGTGCGCGACGCCATCACGGGCTGAGCGGGTCCCGGGCGGGGCGCCCGGATCAGGCCATCAGGTCCTGGATTTCCCGGTGCAGCCGGGCGGGCAGTTCGATCCCGGAATGTAGGGTCTCGGCCCGGCTTGCATGCCGGCGGTCGCCGGGCAGGCGGGTGCCTTCCTGATCCAGAACGGCATGGAAGAGGCTTTCCCCGCGTTCCAGATACTCGTCCGGTGCGCCGAACCGAGCCGGGTCCAGCGCCAGAATGAGTTCGCCGCCCTTGGGCGGTCCCTTCAGGCCCCCGTCATCCTGCTGCGATTCGATGCTGAGAAATTCGCCGATCAGGGGGCCGGCGAGCAGTTCGATCATCATAGCCAGGGAGGCGCCCTTGTACCCGCCGAATCCGAGCTGGGCGCCCTTGAGCACGACATTGGGATCGGTGGTGGTCTCGCCGTCCGGGCCGATTCCCGCGGTCTCGGGCACGCTGTGGCCGTCGCGCGCCGCAATCTGGATCTCGCCCCGCGCCATCGCGGCGGATGCCTGGTCGAACACCAGCGGGGGTCGGTCCTTGCGGGGCCAGGCGAACCCCATGGGGTTGGTTCCGAAGAGCGGGCTCTTGCCCCCCGCCGGCGCCACGTAGGGGTAGGAGCCGGTAAATGCAAAGGCGCAAAAGCCTTCCTCCGCCAGCGCTTCCGTCTCGGGCCACAGGGCGGCGATATGGAACATGTTGACGAATGCGAGCGCGGCGATCCCCTGTTCCCTGGCGCAGTCCATCAGGGGGGCTCGGCCGATGCGGTGGCCCAGGGGCGCGTAACCGCCGTCCCCGTCCATCCGGAGCACGCCGGGAGCGAGGCGCTCGACCGTGGGCGATGCATGGCCGTTGACGCGCCCGCTCTTTACACCCGACACGTACCAGGGCATGCGGAACAGCCCGTGGGAATAACACCTGTCCGCCTCCGCCTGGATCATCCTGCCTGCCACCGCCTCGGCGTTTTCCCGGTTGCAGCCGTTGTGCAGGAGGCATTCGAGGGCGAGATCGTAGGCATCGGACAGGGACAGTTTGACGGTGGACATGGCGGGTTCCGCGCTCCGGAAGGAAGAGTGATGCCCGGAATGTGTTGGAAAAAGTCAGCCCAGTCAAGCCGGCGCGGGCCGGCCCCGGGGGCCGGTGCCCCGACGGAGCAACGGGTTGGGATTGTGTATCATCGGCATGGATTCCCCTGACAGATCCCAAGGTGGGCGCCGCCGCTCCAGATACAGATTCCCCGATTCGGGCCCGTGACCTGTTGGCCGGCCTCGAGCAGTGCATGCGGGAACACCGTGCCTCCCTGCGCCGCGCTATCCGGCAGGCGGAGCGCAGAGGGGGAAGCCTGGACCGCCTGGCCGCCAGGGTGGCGGAATCACGCCGCCTCGCGGACCTGCGCGCACGGAACCTGCCTGCGGTGGAATTTCCCCCGGAGCTTCCCATCAGCGTCCATGCGGGGAAGCTGCGGGACCTGATGCGGGAACATCCGGTACTGGTGGTCTGCGGGGAGACCGGCTCCGGCAAGAGCACGCAGATCCCCAAGATCTGCCTCATGGCGGGATACGGCGTGCACGGCATGATCGGCCAGACACAGCCAAGGCGCATCGCCGCCCGCTCGGTGGCGGAACGGATCTCCGAGGAACTGTCGTCCGCGCTCGGTGATGCTGTCGGCTACCGGGTGCGATTCAGCGAGCGGGTGAGCGAACGCAACTACATCCGGGTGCTGACCGACGGCATGCTGCTGGCCGAGTTCGAGCGTGACCAGCTTCTCGAGCGCTACGACATGCTGATCATCGACGAGGCCCACGAGCGTTCGCTGAACATCGATTTCCTCCTCGGGCTCAGCAAGCGGATACTCCGGAAGCGCCCGGAATTCAGGCTGATCATCACCTCCGCCACCCTGGACAGCGAAAAGTTCAGCGCGCATTTCGATGACGCCCCGGCGGTCTCGGTTTCCGGTCGCCTGTACCCGGTGGAGGTGCGCTACCGCCCCCTGTCCGGCGACCAGTCCGGCCTCGAGGCGATACCCGCGGGCATCGGCGAGGCGATCGCCGAGCTGCACGGCGAATCCCCCGGCGACACCCTGGTGTTCCTGCCGGGCGAAAGGGAGATCCGGGATGCGGCTGACTGGCTCGGCAAGCGGCTCAAGCCGGGCATCGAGATCCTGCCGCTGTACTCCCGCCTGACACCCGCCGAGCAGCACCGCATCTTCCGGCCCGGACAGGCGACCCGCATCATTCTGTCCACCAACGTCGCGGAAACCTCCCTGACCGTGCCCGGCGTCCGGTATGTCATCGACAGCGGCCTCGCCCGGATCAGCCGGTACAGCCCGGCCCGCAAGCTGCAGCGCCTGCCGGTGGAGAAGATCTCCCTCGCATCTGCGGATCAGCGCGCGGGCCGCTGCGGACGGGTCGCCAGCGGAATCTGCATCCGCCTGTACAGCGAGGAGGACCACGCCGCGAGGCCCCCCTACACGGACCCGGAAATCCGCCGGACCTCCCTGGCCGACGTCATTCTCAGAATGAAGACGATGGCGATCGGCGACATCGAGACCTTCCCGTTCATCGACCGGCCGGGCCGGCAGCAGGTCAACGACGGATTGCGTCACCTGGTGGAACTCGGGGCGCTGGATGACGACAAGCGGATTACCCCCCTTGGCCGCCGGATCGCCCGCATCCCGGTGGACCCGAGGATCGCCCGCATGCTGCTGGCCGCGGAGCGTGAGGGCTGTCTCGAGGAGGCGGTGATCATCACCGCGGCGCTGTCGCTGCCCGATCCCCGGCAAAGCCCCGCCGACCAGGAGAAGAAGGCCCGGGAAAGACACCAGGCGCTCAGCGGGGAGGAGTCGGATTTCCTGGTCCTGCTCGATATCTGGAGGCAGTTCCGGCGGATCCAGAAGAAGGAGTCCAAGCGGCAGTCCTACCGCTGGTGCACCGAGAACTTCCTGTCGGTATTCCGCATGCGGGAATGGGGGGCATTGCAGGCCGGCATCAAGCAGTCCCTGAAGCACCTGGGGATACGGCCCCGGGGCGCTGCGGCGGACCCCGCGTGCATTCACCGGGCCCTGCTGTCCGGTCTCCTGTCCAACGTCGCGCAGCGGTCGTCATCCCCGGGGGGGCAGTCCGGGCAGGGTGGCACAAGGGGCGGCAGGAAAAGACGCGGGGCGGAGTATGCCGGCACGTTCGGCAAGACGCTGCAGATCTTCCCCGGTTCGGCCCTCGTCGGCCACGCTCCCCGCTGGATCATGTGCGCGGAACTCCTGGAGACCCGGCAGGTGTTTGCGCGCACGGCGGCGGCGGTGGAGGCATCCTGGGTCGAGGCCGCCGCGGGCCACCTCCTCCATTTCCACTACAGCGATCCCCGCTGGGACCCCCGCCAGGAACGCGTGGTGGCCCGGAAGCGCGCCACGCTGTACGGGCTGACGGTCTACAGCGGCCGGAAATGCGACTACAGCCGGGTCAACGCCGGGGATTGCCGCGCCATCTTCATCCGTTCCGCGCTGGTGGACGGGGAGCTGGATTCCCGCCTGCCGTTCCATATCCACAACCGCGCCCTGGTGAAGGAGCTGGAATCCCTGGAGCATCGCACCAGGCGGCGCGACATCCTGGTGGATGAAGCGGAAATCTACGCCTTCTACGATGCTGTAATACCCGGCGACGTCAACAGCGCCAGCACCCTGCGGAAATGGCACCGCTCCCTGGACGCCGACGGCAGGAATGCATTGCTGATTCCCCGGGAGCGCCTGCTCCTGGGAGACCCGGGAGAGGCCCTGGAAAAATTCCCCGACCGGATCGAGACCAACGGCATTTCCCTGCCCCTCGATTACCTGTACGACCCGTCCTCGGAGCAGGACGGCGTCACCGCGAGGATCCGGCTGCCCCTGCTGAACCAGGTCAGCGGCGCGGCGCTGGAGCGGCTGGTGCCCGGCCTTCTGCCGGAAAAGCTGGCGGCGCTGATCAAAACCCTGCCCAAGCAGCTGCGGCGGAACCTGGTGCCGGTTCCAGACACCGTCGCGGCGCTCAAGGACCGGGTGGTGCAGGACCCGCGCCCGCTCGGGGTGGCGCTGGCGGACGCGATCAGGGATTGCCGCGGGGTCGGGGTCTTGCCCGGCGACTTCGATCCCGGCATGCTGCCGGCCCACCTGCGGATCGGCCTTTGCGTGGTGGACGAGCACGACCGCACCCTGGGATTCAGCCGCGAACTCGGTGACCTCAGGTCCGAGTTCGGACAACGCGCCCATGCGGACTTCGTGCGTTCCGGCGACGCGGACATCGAGCGCAGCGGGATCCGGCGCTGGGACTTCGATGAACTGCCGCGGTCCATCCGGGTTCGGGTGGGCGACTATGAAACCAGTGCATGGCCCGCCCTGGTGGATGCCGAGGACAGTGTCTCCATCGAGGTGTTCGACAGCGAGGAAATCGCGCGGATCGCCCATCGTGACGGTGTCCGCCGCCTGCTGTGGCTGACCATGCCGGTACATCGGAAGCTGCTGAAACAGCCGTTGCCGGACTGGCAGCGGATCAGCCTGATCTACGCCACGGTGGGCGATACCGGGGCCCTGCGGACGGCGGTCCTGCACAAGGCCCAGGACCAGGTGTTCTTCGAGGGGCAGCCGGAGGTCCGCAGCAGGCGGGATTTCGAGGACCTGGTGGTGCGCCGGGGGCCGGCGCTGCCCGCGGCCATGGAGTCCATCGCGCGCCATGTCGCCGCGTCGCTGTCGGACTGGCGCACGCTCAGGGAGTTCATGCGGGACCACGAGGGGGAACTGCCGGACGCGGCCCTGGAGGATGTCCGCGAGCAACTGGAGTGGCTGATTTACGACGGATACGTCGACGACACGCCGGTCGGCTGGCTGCCGGAGCTCGGACGATTTCTCCAGGGAATCCAGGTGCGGTTGGAACAGGCGCGGCTGGATCCCGCCGCGGACGCTCTCAGGGCAAGACGGGTGGCCGTCTGGTGGCGGCGGTACATGGAATGCGACGGACCCTACGGCCCGGCGCTGGAGAAGTTCCGCTGGATGCTGGAGGAGTTCAGGGTGTCGGTCTTCGCCCAGGGGCTCGGGACCTCGGTCCGCATTTCCGACCGGCGGCTGGAAATCGCCTGGGAAGAGGTCGTCGAGGAGCAGGCGGCCGTCCGGTTGGAGGACCATCAGTTATGATTCCCCGGCGATTCCTCTGGACTGGGGAATTTCAGGGGAATTATTGGAAGCTTTTCCTTTTGAAATCAGGGGAATAGATGTGATGACAAGAAGAACGAACATATTGACACCCGCAAAGAAAAGCGGTAAATATTTCCGCTTGTTAAAAATATGGTGCTAATATGGGACAGGTGTCAGAATTCCCGATGCCAAAGCGCACTGCAGAAACGATTCTGCGGGATGTTGCCCAAAACACGGACAGGCTGATCAATCTGCTGCACTATGGCGACAGGGAAGAATTTTACCGACAGATCTCATACCGACAGATCATACAATGTCTTGAAAGCGGAGAGATTATTCGCGGGCCGTCCAGAAATGAACATGATCATTGGGAAGTGACCATGTACCGATTTTGTAGTGGTGTTGACGTTTACGTCACTGCCGCAATTGAAAATCCTGAATCAACCAACGAACCCAAAGTATATATTCGCAAAATCATGAACAGAGTCGAGTAATGAGCAATTCGATTGAAAATCCAGATACTTATCAATACGTTGAGTGCGGATTATCTAATGTCTGGCTGGCTAACGGCTTTAAGCGTCACTCAACTCCATACGGTGAAGGAATCTCCATTCACGATTTGAAGGGATTGCATAGATGCATAGCAGAAACCCTGTGCGAGAAATCCGCCAAGTTGACCGGAAAGGAATTCAAGTTCCTGCGTCGGGAATTGGAATTTACGCAGCGTCTGACCGGAGACATTTTCGGTGTAGACGATAGGACAATACGCAAGCACGAGAATTCTGACGAGGTCCAGGAACCATACAACACCTTTATCCGTCATCTGTATCTTGAGAGCGTTGACCCAAAAAGTACGTTCATGCACTTTTTCAGAAGGTTGCGCGCTCTTGATGTAATCCGGCATCAGCAACTTACCCTGAAAACGGATGATGGCGGACATTGGAAAATGGATGACGGTCAGGAAGCGGCATAAACTGCCGAAGACAAGAAATCAGATGCCCGCCTATGGCGGGAGGCGGGCGTTCATTGGCGGCAATTCTGCAACAATTTGTTCCACCAAATATAGGATTTTCCGATACCCCCGATAGTCAATTCACCGAGCGGTTGCCGCTCGCTTCCGGCCTCAAGTTTTATTCCCTCCTTGAGCAATCGACCGATGATCCGCACTCTTTTCGTGCAGGGACCGCACACATGACACCGTTGTGCGGAGTCCTTTTGTGGCTCAAGTTATATGATCCCAAATTGAGATTCTGCTGACAAAGCTGGCGGCGAGCCTTGTCTATCCGATGGGCCTGTTCGGCCTGCTGGTCCTGGTCTCTGTGCTGCTATGCCTGGGCGGCAGGAGCCGGCCGGCCGGGCGACTGCTGCTCGCGGGCGCCGTCATGCTGCTGACGGCATCCGTTCCCTGGGTGGCCCAGACGCTGGCGGGGAACCTGGAGCGCCAGTATCCCCCGATTCCCGTGGCGGCCCTGCCGGAGGTCGAGGTGGCGGTGATGCTGGGGGGCGTGCTGGCCATGCCGCAGCCGCCGCGGATCCGGGCCGAACTGGTCGGGAGTTCCGACCGCCTCCTGCATGCCTTCCGCATCGCACGCCAGGGCAAGGCCGGGCGCCTGTTCCTGGTGGGAGGGGCCGTGTTCGGCGGCGGCCCGGCGGAAGGGGATGCCGGGCATGCCCGCCGGCTGCTCACCGAATGGGGGCTGCCCGCAGGCCGGGTGGACACCGCCGGCACTTCCCGGACCACCCGTGAGGATGCGCTGGCGGCCCGGGACTATCTGGCGGCAAGGGGCCTCATCGACAGGCCCGTCATGCTGATCACCTCCGCTTTGCACATGCCCCGCGCAGTGGCGGCGTTTCGCGGGGCGGGAATCCGCGTGGTGCCGGCCGCGACCGACGTGCGGGCCGCCGCCGGCCACTCGCCGGCGGTGTTCGACTGGGTGCCTTCGGCCGCGGCGCTTGAGCTGACCACGGCGGCCCTGCATGAAATCGCCGGGCTGTTCTACTACCGCTGGCGCGGCTGGGGCCCGGCCGCCTGAACCCGGCGGCGCCGCAACCACGGGCTGGCCCGGCCCGGGCCCGGCGGCATGGATTGCCCCGGCCATGTCCGAACTCGGTTAAAATCGTGCCCGGTCCGCTAAATCCGTCCCTTCCGTGACGCGCAAGCTCTACATCCATACATTCGGCTGCCAGATGAACGAGTACGATTCATCGCGCATGTCCGACCTCCTGTCCGGATCCCACGGCTACCTGCGCACCGATGACCCGGATGACGCCGACATGCTGCTCCTGAACACCTGCTCGGTGCGGGAGAAGGCCCAGGAGAAGGTGTTCTCGACCCTGGGGCGCTGGCGCCGGATCAAGGACCGCAAGCGCGGCCTGGTCATCGGGGTCGGCGGCTGCGTGGCCAGCCAGGAAGGCCGCATGATCATGCAGCGGGCGCCCTACGTGGACATGGTGTTCGGGCCCCAGACCCTGCACCGGCTGCCGCAGATGCTGGACGAGGTCCTGGAGGAGCAACGCCAGGCGGTGGACATCAGTTTCCCCGAGATCGAGAAGTTCGACAACCTGCCGCCGCCGCGGGTGGACGGCGTCAAGGCCTTTGTCTCCATCATGGAAGGCTGCAGCAAGTACTGCTCGTTCTGCGTGGTGCCCTACACCCGGGGCACGGAATTCAGCCGGCCCTTCGACGACGTGATCGAGGAGGTGGCGTGCCTGGCGGAGCAGGGCGTGCGCGAGGTCAACCTGCTGGGGCAGAACGTCAATGCCTATCGCGGCCAGGCCCACGACAGCCGCATCGTAGGGTTCGCCGAGCTGCTGCATTACGTCGCGGCCGTGGACGGGATCGACCGGTTGCGGTACACCACATCCCATCCCGTCGATTTCACCGATGCCCTCGTCGACGCCTATGCCGCCATACCCGAACTGGTGAGTCATCTGCACCTGCCGGTACAGAGCGGATCGGACCGGATACTGGCGCGGATGAAACGCGGCTATACCGCCGCCGAGTACATTGACTGGATCGACCGCGTGCGGGCCATGCGGCCCGGCATTTCCCTGTCTTCGGACTTCATCGTCGGATTTCCCGGGGAGACGGAAGCGGACTTCGAGGCCACCATGGCGCTGATCGACCGGGTGGGCTACGACCACAGCTTCAGCTTCCTCTACAGCCCGAGGCCCGGTACGCCGGCCGAACTGCTCGCGGACGATACCCCCATGGACGTCAAGAAGGCCAGGCTGGCCAGGCTGCAGCGGACTATCCTCGCCTCCGCCGGCCGGATCAGCGCGGGCATGGTCGGCAGCATGCAGGCCGTGCTGGTGGAAGGCCCCTCCCGCAAGGACCCGGCCGAGTTCTCCGGGCGCACGGAGAACAACCGGGTGGTGAACTTTCCCGGGGACGAAAGCCTGGTGGGCCGGTTCGTGGACGTCCTCATCACCGAGGCGCTGCCCAATTCCCTCCGGGGACGGCTGGCGGAAGAGCCCCCGGCCGGCATGCGCAGCATCGGCAATTTCGTGCCCGGGCTCAAGTTTGTCTAGGCCCCTCACCTTTGAGCTGCATCCGGCGGAAGCTGAGCGCCTGTCCCTGCTTTGCGGCCAGCAGAACGCCAATCTGGAGCAGATCGAATCCTACCTGGATGTCAGGATCGTCCAGCGGAACAATGCCTTCAGCATCGTCGGCGGCAGTCATCGCAGCGCCCGGGCGGAATCGGTCATCCGCCGGCTGTTCGAGTTGACCGCGGATACCAGCCAGCCCATCCATCGGCGCCAGGTCAACCTGGAGCTGTCCCGGGTGGAACGGGGCGAGGGCAACGGGGACGACAGGGAAATGGAAGAGGACGAGGTGGTGATCCGCCTGCGCAGGCATGTCATCCGCGGGCAGAACCCGCGCCAGCGGGACTACCTGCGCCGGATTGCCAACCACGACATCAGTTTCGGCATCGGCCCGGCCGGGACGGGCAAGACCTATCTCGCGGTGGCCTGCGCCGTGGCCGCGCTGGCGGACAACGAGATCGAACGGATACTGCTGGTGCGTCCGGCGGTGGAGGCGGGGGAGAAGCTGGGCTTTCTGCCGGGGGACATCGGCCAGAAAATCGATCCCTACCTGCGCCCCCTGTTCGACGCGCTGTACGAGATGCTGGGATTCGAACGGGTAGGCAAGCTGATCACCAGGGGGACCATCGAACTGGCGCCGCTCGCCTACATGCGCGGGCGCACCCTGAACGAATCGTTCGTGATCCTTGACGAGGCGCAGAACACCACGGTGGAGCAGATGAAGATGTTTCTCACCCGGATCGGCTTCGGCTCCAAGGCCATCATCACCGGGGACATCACCCAGGTGGACCTGCCGCGCGGACAGCATTCCGGACTCAAGCACGCCGGCCGGGTGCTGGCGGAGATCGAGGGAATCAGCTTCACCTGGTTCCTGCCCCGCGACGTGGTGCGCCATCCCCTGGTGCAGCGCATCGTCCAGGCCTACGAGAACACCGAGAACGCCGAGAACACCGGGGAAGACCGCGAACGGTGACGCCGTCACCTGAAAACCATCCACTGGAGCTGGACCTGCAGCTGGCGACGCGTCCGCCCGGACTGCCGGAGTCCGCGTCGTTTTCACTCTGGGCCGGGGCCGCGGCGAATGCCGCCGGGATTGCCGGGCGGACACTGACCGTCCGGATCGTGGGTGCCGGGGAGATGCGGCGGCTGAACGGTGAATACCGGGGCCAGGACCGGGCCACCAACGTCCTGGCCTTTGCCTTCGATCCCATTCAGGGGGTGGAGACGGACCTGCTTGGCGACGTGGTGATCTGCGCCCCGGTGGTTGCCGACGAGGCGCGCCGGCAGGGGAAATCACTGCCGGCCCACTGGGCCCACATGGTGATTCACGGGGTCCTCCACCTGTGCGGATACGACCACGCCGACGACCGGCAGGCCGCTGAAATGGAAGCTCTCGAGGTGCGTCTTCTCCGGGATCTCGGCTACCCGGATCCGTACCGCGGCCCGGCCGGGACCGCGACCGGAACGGCCGGATCCCCATGAACTACCTGCTGGCCCTGGGCGCAGGAGTCCTGTCCGTCGGGGCCTTCGCGCCTTTCCGGTGGTGGTGGCTGTTCCTGGTCGCCATGGGCATCCTGTTCCTGCTGTGGGAGAAGGCGGACCGCGGCAGGGCGTTTCGTCTCGGCCTTGTTTTCGGGCTCGGCCAGTTCGGCGCCGGGGTCTACTGGGTCTATGTCAGCATCCAGTCGTTCGGCGGCATGCCACCGGTGCTGGCCGGGATCTGCGTGTTCGGCCTGGTGTTCGTGCTCGCGCTGTTCCCCGCGATCAGCGGCTGGCTCCAGGCGTGGTTCGGCGGTATCGGCTCGGCGGTCAGGCTGGGGCTCCTCATCCCGGTTCTCTGGCTCCTGACGGAATGGACCCGGGGCTGGATCTTTTCCGGACTGCCCTGGCTGAGCGCCGGCTACGCGTTTCTTGACACGCCCCTGGCCGGTCTCGCCCCGGTGGGAGGCGTCTACCTCGTCGGCCTGATCGCCCTTGCGACCGTCGGCGCGGTACTGGGGATGATCCGGCAATTGAGCCCCGCCGCGTTCCTGGCGGCACTGGTTCCGATCGGCGGCTGGGTCGCCGGATGGGTGCTGGACGGGCACGCGTGGTCGGCCCCCCAGGGCGACCGCATCGAGGTCGCCGTCATCCAGAACAACGTGCCCCTGCTCGAGAAGTGGGAGGAGGGCAACCGGGATGCCATCATCAGCGAATACCTTGCCCGAAGCTTTGAGCATCTCGACAAGGATCTCGTGGTGTGGCCCGAGGGCGCGGTCCCCGACTACCTGGAGAATCTCCCCCCGGAGTTCTGGAATGTCCTGCTCGGGCATCCTGCGGACTTCGCCTTCGGCACCCTGCACCAGCCGCCGCCGGGCACGGCCTACTACAATACGCTGGTGGCGGTCAGCGACGGCATCCGGCTCTACAACAAGCAGCACCTGGTGCCGTACGGTGAATTCTTCCCGATGCAGGACCTGCTTGATCCGATCCTGAAGCATCTCACCATCCCGATGGCGGACTTTTCCCCCTGGCAATCGCCCCAGGAGCCTTTGCCCATGGCAGGGCACCTGGCGGCGGCGTCCATCTGCTACGAGGATGCCTTTCCCCACGAATGGCGGCACCAGGTTCCGGAGGCGGGGTTCCTGATCAATGTCAGCGAGGACATGTGGTTCGGGGACACCCTGGCGCCGCATCAGCGGCTGCAGATGGCGCGCTTCCGGGCCAGGGAGGCCGAGCGGCCCATGATCCGGTCCTCCAACAACGGCCTGTCGTCGCTGATCAACTGGCGCGGCCGGATCACCGAAGTGGCCCCGCAGTTCGAGAAGGCTGTGGTCACCGGGTCCGTCCAGCCGCGAACCGGCACGACGCCGTTCGTCCGCTACGGCGATCTGCCGGCAATGATTCTCGCGGCTCTCATGCTTTTGGCGGGATTATTGTCCAGGCTCTTTTCGCTGGGCTACAATCCCCGCTCACCATAATCCAACGATCCTGCGAATGACCCCCAACACTACCGATACCTACCGCACGCTGCTGGATGTTCTCTGGCGGGACCGCACCTTGCTGCGCAACGTTGCTCTCATCATTGCCGGTTCCCTGCTGCTGACGCTGTCCGCAAAGATCAAGGTACCGTTCTATCCGGTGCCCATGACCATGCAGACGCTGGCGGTGATGCTCATCGGATTCACCTTCGGCTGGCGCATGGCCGGGGCCACGGTGCTGTTCTATCTGGCCCAGGGGGCGTTTGGTCTGCCGGTGTTCGCGGGCACTCCCGAGAAGGGCATCGGCCTGGCCTACATGATGGGACCCACCGGCGGTTACCTGCTGGGATTCGTCCTGGCCGCCGTGCTGTGCGGATGGCTCGCGGAACGGGGCTGGGATCGCAGCCCGTTGCGGCTTGTGGCTGCCATGATCCTCGCCAACGGGGTGATCTACTTGCTGGGTGTCGCCTGGCTGGGCAGCGTGGTTGGCTGGGACAAGCCCGTGCTGGCTTGGGGCATGATCCCGTTTCTCTACGGCGACCTGCTGAAGATCGTGCTCGGCGCGGGACTGCTCACCGTGGGCTGGAAACTCCTGGACAGATAGGCCCTCGGCCGGCCGGGGCAGGATGACGGCCCCGCGGCTTCTCCTCAACTGAGCCCGGCCCGCGGCCGGAAACCGCCGGAATCATGGCCTGCCGCCGGACCCGTGCCGGCGGAAATCCCCCTTAACGGTCGCCGTGCAGGCCGTGGAATGCGGGCAAAAAAAAACCCGGTCCATGGGTTTTTCAATGATCCGCCGCATAAATCGGAGGTGAAGGGGGTGCGACGGATCGTCATTTGATTATGGTCACACGCCACCCAATGTCAACCGTTTGCCATGCAAATTTCTTATGCAAAAACAAGGCGATCCATTGTCGGACCCAATGGCGGCGCGGTGGTGAACGGACCGGGGACCGGCCCCGTGTCCGGTTGACGGCGGCCCGGGAAAAGCCCGGGAACCCCCGGCATCGGTGAAAACCGCGGCGGTCCGGCTGCCGCGGCGCCTCCCGCTTTTCCCGGAAAATCGCCGAAAATCAGTCTAAAGTCGGTTAAATTCCCTAAAAATGCAGGGAAATGTCCCGATGATGGGACAGGCAGGTAGCCACTGACTTGGCCGTGTCCAGGGGCAGCCGGTCCTGCATGCGAAGGCCGATGCTTTCCCGGATGGCGTTGTTGTAGGCATTGAGCGGCTGCAGCAGCGTGGATGCGGCTTCCCGGCGCCAGTCCAGTTCGCCCTGGTACAGTTCCCGGGCACTCGCGAGCTGGGCGAGGGACTTTTCCCGGTCGGGGCTGTCGCCCCGGAGGGCTCGCCGGGCCTTGGACAGGGCGGACCTGATGGCGCTTGCGCCCTCCAGTTCGGACATTGCGCTCTCCCGTTCCTTGATCAGGTCCATGGCGGTTTCGGCCGT
Organism: Gammaproteobacteria bacterium; assembly: GCA_022827325.1. Lineage (GTDB taxonomy): Bacteria > Pseudomonadota > Gammaproteobacteria > Arenicellales > Poriferihabitantaceae > VYFG01. The sequence continues at coordinate 22,460 of JAJDTE010000100.1, forward strand.
CTCGTCGAGGATGATGCGGTCCACGCCGTCCAGGATGGTGCCGGCGTCCTCCAGGGCGTCCACATCCAGCAGCAGCGTGCGCAGTTTCGCGAGCGGCTCATAGGCCTCGTCGACGCCCCGGCGATACTGGCCGCGGGCGATCTTGTCGGCCTTGGCCAGTTCCTTGTACTGGCCGTGCTGGACGCCCCAGGTCTCCGACATGCCCTGCTCCAGTTCGGCGAGTTCCATCTCCAGCCGCTGGATGGTGCCGGTGGTCTCGGCAATCAGATCCTGCGGCGGGGGATCCCGCCGCTCAAGCCTGACGAGCTGCCTTCGGGCCTGCTCCAGTTCGCCTTCCAGCTTATCCAGGCCCCGCTGCATCCGCCGGGCCTGCTGGTGCAAGGTGCGGAATCCGCCGGAAAACCCCGCCAGCGCGGCGGCCGTGCCTTCCACCGCCGCGACCCGGTCGAAGGTGGACGCGGCGGTATCGAATCCGGTCATCATGTCGTCGCGATGGTCTTCCGGCAGCATGGAGTAGTCCAGACCGCGCGCCTTTTCGATGGCATCCATCAGCGGCTGCCGGTTTTCCGCGTAATAGGGAAACAGTTCCTCCTCGATGCACTGCTGCAACCTCGGATTGACCGGCGGCGGTGCGGTATCCGCGGTGAGATGGGTCCGGTTGGGCATGTAGTTGACCAGGCTCGGGAAGTAGCCGGCGATGGCCAGACCGACCAGCTGGAGGGCGATGAACGCCACCGCCCCCTTGTAGATATGCGTGGTCTTGACCTCGCGGGGCGCGACGCCGCGCAGGTAGAACAGGGCGAACCCGAAGGGGGGCGTCAGGAACGAGGTCTGGATGTTGAGGCCGATCATGACCCCGAGCCACACCGCCGTGATGTTGGCGGACGTGTCGGACAGCAGGATCGGCGCCACGATGGGGACCACCACCACCGCGATCTCGATGAAGTCCAGGAAGAAGCCCAGCAGGAAGATGACCAGCATGACGACCAGGAACTGGGTCCAGAACCCTCCCGGCAGGCCGGTCAGGAAGTGCCGGACCAGCTCTTCGCCGCCAAAGGCCCGGAAGGCCGACGTCAGCATGGCGGCGCCGATCAGGATGATGAACACCATGGACGTGGTCTTGGCCGTGTCCACCATGACGCTGACCAGGGTGTTGTTGATCCTGTAGGCGCGCCAGATGCTCCAGACGAGCGCCGCCACGAACACCAGTACCGCCGCCCCGGCGAGCACGACGCTGACGAACTCCTGCTGATTCGCGATCTTCTTGATGTTGAGGTCGTACATCTGCAGGAGCACCACGATCACGGCGATGGCCACCACCGCCATGATGGTCGGGGTGTACTGGTGGCGCCGGCCCTGGGTCAGCCGGTAGCCGCCCATGACGATGGCGCCCACGGCACCGATGGCGCCTGCCTGGTTCACCGTGGCGATGCCGAGGATGATGGATCCGAGCACCACGAAGATGAGTGTCAGCGGGGGAACCAGGGACAGGGCCACCGAGATCGCGTACTTCCGGTCGTACGAGCCTGAATAGGGCACCGGCGGCGCGGTGTTCGGTTTCAGGATGGCGACTACCAGGATGTACAGCATGTACAGGCCCACCAGGATCAGGCCCGGAATCATGGCCCCCATGAACATGTCGCCGGCGCTGGCGGAGGCGATGTCCAGTTCCGAGGGCAGCGCGAATTCCCCGGTCAGTTCCTTGTATTCCGCCTTGCGCAGCGTGCTGGCCTGGTCCGCCGCGTTGGACAGCTGGTCCGCGAGGATGATGAGGACGATGGACGGGGGGATGATCTGGCCCAGGGTCCCCGACGCGCAGATGGTGCCCGTCGCCAGGGGCCTCGAGTAGTTGTTGCGCAGCATCGCCGGCAGCGAGATCAGTCCCATGGCGATGACCGTGGCGCCGAGGATGCCGGTGGTGGCGGCAAGCAGTGCGCCGACGAATACCACGGAGATGCCGAGTCCGCCGGGAATGGGGCCGAACAGCTGCGCCATGGACACCAGCAGGTCTTCCGCGATGCGCGAACGCTCCAGCATGATGCCCATGAAGACGAACAGCGGAATGGCGATCAGCGTATCGCGCTCCACTTCCCAGTAGAGACTTCGGAAGTTCGTGATCCCCGCCGTGAGCCACTGGGAGGGCCCGTCCTGGGCGAAATAGGCGGAAGCGTCGTCGGCAAAGAGGTAGCCCGTGCCGGCGGCCAGGGCGATGGTGATGATCGCGGATCCCGGCAGCGCGAAGGCGACCGGAAACCCCGAGCTGAGGGCCACCACCATCACCAGGATCAGGAGACACAGGAAAACCAGTTCCATGGTCAGGCCTCCACCCTGTGGGGCGCGTCCCCCGGCTCAGCCAGGCGCCCGTCCGGCTCGTCCCGGGGGACGGTGAACCGTGCCATGTTCGAGAGAAAGAAACTGACGAACTGGATTCCCATGGTGAGGGCGAACACCATCAGGTAGGCGGCCATCAGGTACTTGGTGTACATGCCGAAACCGCTCTGGGAGATCTCGTAGCTCAGCAGCGGGCTGATGATGATGCTGCCCCGGCTGCCGGTGCCGAGGATCATGATGGTCCAGCAGAGCGGCAGGCCCAGCAGCAGCGAACCGAGAGCATTGGTCACGGCCTGGCCGCGCTCGGAAAAATTGGTGTACAGCACATCCACGCGCACGTGGCCGTCGTGCATCAGGGTGTAGGCGCTGGCGAACAGGAACAGGCCGGCGTACCAGAAGCGCACGACATCTCCCTGGAAGGCCTGTTCGTAGGAGAAGACGAAGCGGGAGATGACGATCGTGAATTCCGCGGCGACGATCATCAGCGACAGCCAGATGAAGCCGATGGAACGGGAAAACAGGGCGATGACGGCGGCGATGCCCACGAGCGGGTAGTGGACCCAGGTGCCCCGGAATATGGAGCGGCCGAGCTGCGTGGTGAGGTGATCGCCGACGATGTAGGAAAGGAATCCCTCCACCCGGAGGAAGGAGATCACGGAATCGGCGAGGCCGACCAGCAGTACGGCCCAGAAGGCCATGCGGGTGAAATAGGAGGCCAGGGCGTCGAACAGGCGGCCATCGTCGTCCATGTCCCTCCCGGGGGTGCGGATCACCCACCAGACCACCAGCAGCAGGGTGGCCGCGAACAGGAGGAACTGGATCCATCCCGCGATGAGAGCAAACCCCTCGAGCGCCTTGAAGTTCCGCGCCGGGGCCAGGAGTCCCTGGTGGGTGAGAAACGCGCCGATGCCGGGCCACTCGGTCCAGTAGACGAAGAAGTTGTCCACGAGAAACAGCAGCATCGCCGCCACCATCAGGGCGGCCAGTACCCGCAGGAGCCGCGGGTAGCCGGCGGCGATTTCCAGCAGGCGGATCAACATGGATACATGGCGGAAGTCTTGTATCGTGGCGCTGCCTGGCGTCGATTTATCGATGCGGAGAACCGGAAAACGGAGCCCGCCGGCTCCGTTTTCCAGGTAGCCGGAGACCGGTTTCGGTCACCCGGCGTGTAATCGGCAGAAAGCCCGATCAGATTCCGGTGACCCGGTTGCGCTGGCGCAGGTACTCTTGGTCGGCGATCTTCTGCCAGGCGCCGATGTCGGCGCGGGCCCTGAGGAAGCTTTCGTGCACCCGCCGGGCAAGGTCGCTGTGTTCCACGGTTTCCGCGAACACCTCTTCGGCGGCTTCGCCGAAGGAGTCATAGATCTCATCGCTGAACTTGCGAAGCTGGACGCCCTGCTCGTTGATGAGCTTGGTCAGCGATGCGCCGTTGTTGGCGTTGAACTCCGCCATCATGACATCGTTCTCCATGGAGGCGGCGGCATCGACCATGACCTGGTCGGAATGTGACAGGCCTTCCCAGAAGTCCTTGTTGATGCCAGCGGCCAGCATGGGACCGGGCTCGTGCATGCCGGGATAGTAGTAGTACTTGGCTGCTTCGTAGAACTTCATGGCGGCGTCGTTCCAGGGGCCGACCCATTCGGTGGCGTCAATGGCGCCGGAAATCAGGTTCTCGTAGATCTGGCCGCCCGGCAGTGACACGGGGGACGCGCCCAGCTGGGCCAGCACGTCGCCCCCGAGACCGGGAATACGCATCTTGAGGCCCTTGAAATCATCGGCGGATTCCATCTCCTTGCGGAACCAGCCCCCCATCTGTACGCCGGTATTGCCGCACATCAGGTTCTTCAGGCCGTATCCTCCGGCGAGCTCGTCCCACAGTTCCTGGCCGCCGCCAAAGCGTATCCAGGCATTCAGCTCGGTGTAGGTCAGGCCGAAGGGGACCGCGGTGAAATAGGCCCATGCGGGATGCTTGCCTTTCCAGTAGTAGTCCGCCGCATGGTAGATCTGGGCATTGCCGGATGCGACCTCATCGAAGGAATCGAAGGCGCCGACACGTTCGCCGGCGGCGAAATACTCCACCTGGAAGCGGCCGTCGCTGATATCGTTCAATCGCTGGGCAAAGCGCTGGGCGCCGGTTCCGAGCCCGGGGAAGTCCCTGGGCCAGGTGGACACCATGGCAATCTCGATGCGTTCCTGGGCAATGGCGGGTGCCGCCAGAGTGGTAGCGCCGGCGGCAACGACTGCACCGCCTTTCAATAGATCACGACGTTTCATGTTGCTGGTACTCCTATAGTAGTGTCAGTGAAGGGTGAGTGAGAAGATTTTATGAAATGATAACGGCAAAGCCGGATTGGTCATTTTGATTTGGATCAAGCGCATCCCGAACGGACGCCGCAGACCCATTTTGACGGGATGTAGTATTACCCATTTACCGGTGGCAGTAAAGGCGCAGGGCGCGAATCGGCGGGGGCCGGCCGGGGAGCACGGAGCGCGCCGGATGCCGGGCGGTCAGACCCGGGAAATGGTCATGTGGGCATGGACATAGTCCATGCCGTGCCCGCGGGGGTCATCCAGCACGAGGCGGTGATAGGCGCCGTAGAAATCCTCGATCAGTTCCGTCCGTTCCTCCGCCGGCCTCGCGGGGTCCAGCCCGGCGGCGAAGATGCTCTGGTTCCAGCTTCGCACGGTGGGGATCAGTCCATCGGCGAAGGTGACGGTGTCGCCGTCCCGCCTGAACTGCTCCGCGTACGGGCACGGGACGACCCTGGTCTCGATGCTGTCGAGCCGGAGGCCGGCCCGGTGACAGGCACTGTCCGGATCGACCAGGGGCTCGGAGAATTCCTCCATGGTGCGGTAGTACTGCGGCAGGGTCATGCGGTGGTACTCGTCCTCCCGGATGCGGCCATCGGCGAGGAACGACTGCCAGATGCGGTTGAACGTATCGAACATGTTGACGCCGCCCGTGTTGCCGAGATACCGGCCGCTTTCGTCGCGGCAGAAGTTCACCAGCACCATCCGCCCCCCGGGCCGGAGTTCCCGGGCGCGCAGCATCAGGATGGATTCCCAGTCCCTGCGGCCCTGGTCGGCGAAGGTCTCCGCCTCCCCGCCGGTGGCGCCGACCATGTGTACATGGCCGGTGATGTTGCACGGAAGCGTGGACAGCCAGTGCATCGCCGTGGCGGAAAACGCCAGGTCCAGCATGCCGTCGGGCACGCACTGGAGATAGAAGGATGAACCGGAGAACACCGGCCAGGCCTGCTCGATCTCCCCGAGCCAGCTGTGGAACCGGGTCCTGCCATGCAGGATGCCGACCAGCGCGTTGTAGTCGTTTCCGGGCTGGTCGGCGTAGATCACGGTGGACTGGACCGCGGGAGACAACTCCCTGACCCGCCCGAGAACACCGCGCACCATGTCCAGCGAGGTGCCGCCGTCCGCACAGCCCATGTCCGCCATGGTGAACCGTTCGCTCGCCGGGGACAGGCCAAGCTGGTTGACCGCCTCGAACACCCTGGGCGTGGCGGCATCGATGACATCCTTGGCGCCGCGGGTGGCCAGGGAATAGACCCCCCCGCCTGACATGGTCACGTTGTCCGCCTGTTTGCTGGTCATGGTTTGTGTGTGGTCGGGATGAAAACGATGTGGTCCAGGTGGGTGGAATACGCTCCTGCCGGGCCACTCAGATCATGCTGATCAGAAACAGGACGAACAGCACCACGAGGCCGATCGGAACCAGTGCGCCCATCCAGTCCTTGGGCGCATCGGACTTCTCACGGGAAGCACGCAGGAGTGCCGGACCCTGCCACAGCAGGACCAGGAGGATGATGGCGCCGAGCGCTACCTGTTCCCAGAGTTCCATTGTCGCTGACGCGGCCCCTCATGCGGGTGGTGATTTCGCCGGTGCCTGCCGCGGGCGAAGACATGTGCCGCTTCGGGCGCTTCCCGTGATGCATGTTTGCTGGGCATTTCCTCGGCGGTTCCCCCTGGGCCGGTTTTACCGGCGCAAAGATATCACATTTGTCCGCCGTGAATTCCGCCAAGGACGGGTCCCTCACCGGCGGGGCGTATGGCGCAACTGGTTCAGGTTGATCCCGAGGGGGATGTCGGTCTTGAACCGGAACAGGGCCAGCGCCGTCCGGGCGGATTCAGCGCCGTGGAGGATCTTGGCGCCGATCCTGCCGGTCATGCCTTCGGCGGCATCCAGGAGGGATTCCAGGTCGCCGAACTCCGTCACCAGCCGGGCCGCGGTGCGCGGACCCACGCCGACGATTCCGGTTATGGACTTGCCGCTGTCACCGGTCAGCGCCAGGAAGAACGGCAGGTCCCGGGGTTCGACCCCGAGCCGGTCCCGGATCAGGTCGCGGTCAAGCGGCCGCTGGCCGAAGTGGTCATAGACCTCGATGTGCTCGCCGAGCAGCTGGCAGAAATGGCGGTCGGTGGACAGTATGGTGCTGAAACCGCCGCCGAGGGCGATCTTGCCGGCAATGGTGGCGATGATGTCGTCGGCCTCGTAGCCCGGCCGCTCGAGGCTTTCCACGCCGGCTTCGAGGAACGCGTCCTTCAGGGCGGGTATCCCGTCCCGCAACGGCTCGGGCATGGGCGCACGGTTCTTCTTGTAGTCCGGGTAGAGCTGATGCCGCCAGGTGGGCGCGGGGGATTCGAAAACCACCACCGCATGGGTGGGCTGGTGAAAGCGCAGGGCGCGCTCCAGGGACGATACGCTGGCGGATACCGCCCGCTGCAAATGGGCCTCACTGTCGCCGGATTCCGCCTGCGGAACAGCGGCATAGATGCGTCTGACCAGGTTAAGCCCGTCGATCAGCAGCGCCTTCATGGCCGGATGCCGGCCAGCGGGCCGGCGTGTCCCCCGCGGGTGCGCGGGAGTCGATGCCCGTGCCGGCGGGGTCAGTCATTGACCAGGTTCAGGAACTCGGTACGGGTACGGTGATCGGTCCGGAAGGTTCCGAGCATCATGGACGTTTTCATCACCGAGTTCTGTTTTTCCACGCCCCGCATCATCATGCAGAAATGCTTGGCCTCCACGATCACCCCCACCCCGCGTGCCCCGGTGACGCTTTCCACCGCATGGGCGATCTGTTCCGTCAGGGTCTCCTGTATCTGCAGCCGGCGCGCGTACATGTCCGTGATGCGCGCCAGCTTGGAAAGGCCGATCACCTTGCCTTCCGGCAGATAGGCGATATGGCATTTCCCGACGAAGGGCAGCATGTGGTGTTCACACATGGAGTACAGCTCGATGTCCTTGACGATGACCATCTGGTCATTGTCGGACTCGAAAATGGCCCCGTTGACCACCTCGTCCAGGCTCTGGTTGTAGCCCCTGGTCAGATACCGGAATGCATTGGCCGCCCGGCGCGGCGTGTCCGCCAGTCCGGCCCTCTGATCATCCTCGCCGATATCGACGATGAGGGATCTGAAGTGGTTTTCTAGTGTGTCCGGTCGATTCATTGGGGTGCGCGAAATAGTATGTTGCCGTTTCATTGTACCATTGCGCATGCATCGGTCAGCATGCATCGGTCAGCCGGCTTTTTCGCCGGTCCGCGGCGGGTTATCATCAGGCCTGAACGCTGACGGGCGGGCAACCGCCGGTGCCAGGAAATCCCCAGACAATCATGCTTTCAGGTGTACAGTTCCACGCGGTGTCCGGCCGCCATTCCCGCCGACCGGTGATGGCCGGGGGACTGCCGTGAACGCGCGCCGCCGGGACCTGTCGATCCTGACGCGGGCGGTGCATGCCGGGGAACCGGACCCCAGGGTGGGCGGTGCGCTGGTGCAGCCCGTGTTCCAGACCTCCACCTATGAAACCGCGGAGGACACGGGTTATCACGATATTCCCTACCTGCGGCTCAACAATTCCCCGAACCATGTCGCCCTGCACCGCAAGCTGGCCGACCTGGAGGGTTCCGAGGATGCGCTGGTGACCTCCAGCGGCATGGCGGCGATCTATACCGCGCTGTTGTCCGTGCTGGACTCCGGTGACCACCTGCTCGCGCAGCGGGGCCTCTACGGCGGAACCCATACCCTGCTTACCCAAGACCTGCCGGCGCTGGGCATCGGCTGCGACTTTGTCGACCTCCACGATGCGGACGAATGGCGGGCCGCCCTCAGGCCCAACACGAAGGCCTTCTACATCGAGACCATCACCAATCCGCTCCTGAACGTGGGCGACCTGCCCGGGGTCGCGGCCTTTGCCCGGGAACATGGCCTGGCCAGTCTCATCGACAACACCCTGGCGTCACCGGTGAACTGCAATCCGCTGGCGCTCGGATTCGACCTCGTGCTGCACAGCGCCACCAAGTATCTCAACGGTCACAGCGGTCTCGTCGCCGGCGTGATCGCCGGGCCGGGGGAGCTCGTCTCGCGGTGCAAGCACAAGCTGGACCATTTCGGCGGGACGCTGGATCCCCACGCCTGCTTCCTGCTCCAGCGGGGCATGAAGACCCTGCCGCTCCGGGTGGCGCAGCAGAATGCAACCACGCTGGCCCTCGCCGGATTCCTGGAGTCCCATGACGCGGTGTCCGGGGTGTACTACCCCGGGCTTGCATCCCACCCGGACCATGACCGGGCCCGCAACCTGCTCAGGGGCTTCGGCGGAATGCTCAGCTTCGATCATGCCGGCGGCGGCCGGGGTGCCCGGGAAATGATCCGGCGACTCGAACTGGTCACCCGGGCGGTGAGCCTCGGCGGCGTGGAATCGCTGGTCACCATGCCCGCGGCATCGTCCCATGCGGGGCTGTCGCCGGTCGAAAGGCGGGAGATCGGCATCGGTGACGGACTGGTGCGCCTGGCGGTGGGCATCGAGGGCGCCGACGACCTGGCGGCCGACCTTGAGCGGGCGCTGTCCGTGGCCGAGCCCGCATGAGCCGGTTGCTGGGCGAGGGCGGCATCCGCAAGATGCGGACCCGCCTCGGTGCGCCGGTGCAGTATCACCTGCCGCTGGGGGAGGATCCGGTGGCGATGAACGATCTCCTGGGGCAGCGTTTGTCCCTCAGGTATTCCGGCCGGATCGCATGCATCGCCTGCGGCCGCGAGACCCGCAAGAGCTTCAACCAGGGCTACTGCTATCCCTGCTTCCGGGACCTGGCGGAATGCGACATGTGCATTGTGCGCCCCGAGACCTGCCACTTCCATCTCGGCACCTGCAGGGAGCCGGAATGGGCGCAGGCACACTGCATGCAGCCGCATGTGGTGTATATCGCCAATTCCTCCGGGCTCAAGGTGGGGATCACACGGGAGACGCAGATTCCCACGCGCTGGATCGACCAGGGCGCCAGCCAGGCCGTGCCGGTCTTCCGGGTCCGAAGCCGGTTTCACTCCGGGCTGATCGAGGCGACCCTCAAGCGGTATGTCAGCGACCGCACCGACTGGCGCAGGATGCTGAAGGGCAGCGACCGGGTTGCGGACCTGGCCGGGAAGGCGGCGGAGATCGTCGATACCGCGCGGCATGATCTCGAGGAACTGGGGGAGTCGCACCCGGGCCTGGACTGGGAAGCGCTGGCGGAGCCGGTGACGGAAATCACCTTTCCGGTGATCGAGTATCCCGTCAAGGTCCAGAGCTTCAGCCTGGACAAGGCGGACACGGTCAGCGGCGTACTGCAGGGCATCAAGGGGCAATACCTGATCATGGACGGCGGCGTGATCAACATGCGGAAGTTCGCCGGGTACGAGATCGGGCTGTATGCCTGAACGCCGCGGCGGCTGATACCCGAAGCGGGTGTTCAGTCGTCGTCCGTGCCGCCGGGCGGCGGACTTCCGCTGCGGATATGGATGTCGCGCTGGGGAAAGGCGATCTCGATGCCATTCTCGCGGAACTTCCGGTCGATGGCGAAATGGAGCCTACTGGTCACGTCCAGGATGTACCAGATATCGAGTATGTAGCAGCGCAGTTCGAAGTCGAGGGCGCTGTCGCCGAAACTCCGGAAGAACACCCGGACCGGCAGGTCGGGCTGATCCCTGACCACTTCCGGCACTTCCGCGGCAGCCTCCTCCAGCAGGCGCCCGACCAGCTCTGTGTCGCTGCCGTAGGCAACGCCCACGGGAACGATGACCCTGCCGTGGCGGTTGCGCAGCGTCCAGTTGGTGACCGGCGTGGAGATCAGTTCGGAGTTGGGGACAATGACGTCGGCCCGGTTGAAGGTCTGCACCTCGGTGGAGCGGACGCTGATTTTCTTGACGAATCCTTCGGTGCTGCCAGTGGAGATCCAGTCCCCCGTCCTGATGGGACGCTCGAGCAGCAGGATGATGCCGGAGACGAAATTGTTGACGATGTTCTGCAGGCCGAATCCGATGCCGAGGGACAGCGCGCCGGCCACGATGGCGATGTTGGTGAAGCTGACCCCGACGACGGACAGGCCGGCCAGCGCGGCGACGATGAACCCCACGTAACCGATGATCGTCACCAGGGCCTCCCTGGCGCCGCTGTCCATCCGCGAATCGCTGAGGTACTTGCGGTTGAGGCTGTCCCTGATCCACCGGAAAAGCATCAGCAGCGCGGTGAAGACCAGGATGCCGACCAGCACATTGGCCGGAACGATCTGGGTCTCGCCGAACCAGAATCCGTCCCTTGCCACGGAAAACAGGGAATCCATGGTGGAGTCCGATGCGCCCCAGATCTTCAGGAACAGGATGATCAGGACCGCCCAGAGCAGGACCACGGACAGCAGGCGCAGCCAGATCAGTCCGGGCACCGGTTCGTTCTCGCCCACCGAGAGAAAGTCCCTGAACCGCACCTGCCAGGGATGTTTGCCGTGATCGATCCCGTTGTAGAAATCCCGCAGCAGATGCTCAAGCAGGTAGTAGCCGGCCAGGATCAGCGCGGTGAACGCCAGTCCCCCCCAGAGAAACCGGGACATGCCGCGATAGCCGACCCACTCCAGGATGAGGCTGAGCAGCAACAGGCCGATGGAAAGGGCGCGTATGAGGTTGCCGGCCCTGGGAATGCCCGGAACCCGCTTCAGGAAAAATGCGAATTCCAGCAGGCTGACGATGATCAGCGAGGCCAGCACGTTCCTGGCCAGCAGCTGGGTGGTCTGATACGTCTCATCGGGACCCAGGATCCGCACTTCCAGCACCCACAGGGCCAGCAGCGTCGCGATGCAGGCAAGGCGGATGTCGAGCGCGCGTGAGGGAAGTTCCCGCTCCAGCACGGCCCTGGCATACAGGCTGACCCGGTGGATGAGGACGGGAATCAGCACCAGCGTGAGCACGTAGCCGAGCAGCAGCCAGAGAAGCTGTCCGTAGGCGGACCCCAGCCATTCCACGCCCCGGGCGGCCCACATGTAACCCAGCAGCAGGACCACCGGGATGAGCAGCGGGGCACTGTTCAGCACCAGGAACCTGAAGCCCGCGGCGGCCTGCGACGTATAGGCGGCGGACCGGTCGGGACCCGGCATCCGGATGCGCCGCTTGACCGCCAGCCCGAACAGGACGCCGCCGGCCAGCAGCGCCAGGACCGCCCCGGCACGTTCAAGGAGCAGGGGATCTTTCAGCGTGTCCGCGATGGTTTGCCATCGTCTGCCGTGATAGGGGCCGATGCCGTCGAAGCCGTGGGCCAGGTTGTAGAGGATCGACGTCTCCTTCCGGTTCATCCGCGCGCGCTTCAGGTCCGCCTCGAGATCCGTCAGCCGGGCATGCAGTTGGCCCGACTGCTCCAGGAGGAGTTTGCATTCGGTGACGTCGCCGCGCAGCGTCTCCACCTGTGCGGCGATCGTTGCCTCTTCCGGGGTCCTGTCCTCCTTGGCCGAAATCCGTTCGATCAGGTCCGCGCCGATGGTCTCGCGCAGGGATGCCAGCTCCTTTTCCCTGGCGTTGACGCACTGCAGGATGTCGGTGCGCTGCCGGGATACCTGCCGGATGACCTCGTCCAGCCAGCCCTGGTCGCGGAAGCTGGTGATGGAAAACTGGAATTCGATGGAATCCAGGATACGGCGCGAGACATCGGGATCGAAATTTTCCGTGCCCCCGGTCTGCGCCGCCGCTGCCTGCCATCCGGACAGGGTGAACGCCAGGGCCACGAGGGCGATCCGAAGCGAAGACCGCATCATTTCATCCGGCCCCCGCCTCCGGCTTGAGTCGCGCATCATCCGTGGGCCGGGCGGCAAAGGCAACGGAACCACCATCGCTGGTGTTCTCCGGCTGGGGACGGATCGGGTGCATGCTACAGGGCGCCGTTCAGTGCCGCGGTCAGGATGCGGGAATAGGCGCCGGCATCATACGGGATCGGGTTGGTGCCGGCGGACGGGTCCGCCACCGCCATGCGGCCGATTTCGTCCACCCGGCTGTCGTCGATCCCGATGGCTGCCAGGTCATCGGGAATGCCGATCTGCCCGCGCAGTGCCAGGACCCATTCCAGGAACCCGTCGAAGTCCGGCGACAGTTCGAGATAGCGCGCCAGGCGGCTGAGAGGCGCCTCGATGGCGCTGCGGTTGGCCACCAGGACATAGGGCATCAGGATCGCGTTCAGCGTTCCGTGATGGGCATCGTAGACCGCGCCCAGCGGGTGGGACAGGGCATGCATGGCACCGAGACCCCGCTGGAAAGCCGTGGCGCCCATGGACGAGGCGACCAGCATCTGTCGCCGGGCCCCGATGTCGGACCCGTCCGCCACCGCCCGCGGAAGGTTTTCCTTGATCAGGCGGATGCCCTCGATGGCGATCCCTTCCGCCAGGGGGTGGTAGACCGGCGAGCAGAATGCCTCGAGGTTGTGGGAAAGCGCGTCCATGCCGGTGGCGGCCGTGAGGCCTGGCGGCAGCCCCGTGGTCAGTTCCGCATCCAGGATGACGCAGACCGGGAGCATCCTGGGATGAAAGATGATCAGCTTGCGCTCCTCGTCCTCCTTCACGATGACCGAGGCCCGGCCCACCTCCGACCCGGTGCCCGCGGTGGTCGGGACGGCGATGACGGGCGGGATTCCGGCGGGGTTGGCGTTCAGCCAGTTGTCGCCCACGTCCTCCAGGTCCCAAAGGTCGCAGTCCTGGTTCACGGCCACTGCGATGGCCTTGCCCGCATCCAGGCCACTGCCGCCGCCGAGTGCGATCACGCCGTCGTGGTTGCCCTCCCGGTACGCCCTGATGCCGTCATCCACGTTGCTTCCCGTGGGATTGGGCTTGATGTCGCAGTACATCGCCGCTCGCAGGCCGGCCTCCCGCGTGGTATCCAGGATGGCCCCTGCCATGGGCAGGGCTGCGATACCGGGGTCGGTGACCAGAAGGGGGGCGGACACGCCGTATTCGGTGCAAATCCGTGCAATCTCGGATACCCGGCCTTCGCCGGCGCGGATGTTCGTGGGGTAGTTCCAGTTGACGTTCATGGGCGGTAACCGGATGGGTCGGGGCGGTGGCGGGGAATGGTCCTAGTCTAGCCGAAGGGGCGGGTGCCGGTCACCGCCCGCAGGGCTCCTGCCGGCGCGCGGAGGCCGGGCCCCTTGGTCTTCGATGCATGGGGCGGCGGTTATCCGGGCGCCGGGTTCCCGTCCGGCAGCTTCCGGTAGACACAGAACCAGCCTTCATTGTCGCTGCCCTCGTAGTAGGGCCCCTCGGACAGGGCCTCGCACCGGAAATGGCCGTCCGACATCAGCCGTGCGAGCATGGCATCGAAACCGCGGTTGTGCCACAGGTCGAAATGGATCGTGCAGGCCAGCAGGCCGCCGGGTTTCAGTACCCGCAGGATTTCCGGCAGCGGCTCGGGGCCGACATGGCCATGGGTGAAGGTGCCGGAGGAGATGGCGGCGTCATAAGCGTTGTCCGGTATCGGCAGGGGCTGGTTCAGGTCTCCCACCAGCAGGCGCCGGTAGAATCCCCGGGATCGCGCCACCGCGACCATCTCGCCCGAAATGTCGATTCCGTCGATTTGCGTGAATCCCCTCTCGGCGACCTCATGGCCGGTAAGCCCGGTGCCGCAGCCAAGGTCGAGTACGGTGGCCTCCCGGTCCTCCAGGTGGTCAGCGAGCAGGGCGGCGATATCCCGCGGCGAGAGATATCCGAGGGACTCCATTTTCCGGTCGTAGTCGTCTGCCCATTTCCGATAGAACGAGAGGATGCCCTCCTTGTCCTTGAGGGAGTAGGCTTCGGTCACAAATGCGTTCGGGCCCTTCGGGTCTTCTGCCATGGAGGAAATCTCGGTTGACGGTCCGGTTGCAATGTTACCGTTTGTGGACACCGGGAATTATACAACAGAATTCCCATAGACTCATCCCCAAGCGCAACATTGCCTGCCTTCACGTATGATTAATTGTTGTGTATCAATAATTTGTTTTTGAAATTTCTTTCGCGTTTCCCAATCCGAACCGGCCAAACGCACCATTGGAAACCATCCGTATTGTCCCCATTCGGTTGCGATTCGATTACGGCTGAAGTACCATTTCCCTCGAAGATTTTTTCAGCCCGAATTTTCGATGGGGAACCAAGCCATGACCGCACCGCAACCCGTCAAGCTTACCAAACGCACGGTCGACGCACTATCCGTTTCTTCCGGCGACACTGTGGTCTGGGACCGGGATCTCCCGGGCTTCGGCGTCCGGGTCTATGCGACCGGCCGCAAGGTCTGGTGCGTCCAGGTCCGGGGGCCTTCGGGGAAGCCGAAGCGCAAGGCGCTCGGGCGCTATGGAGAAATGACGCCCGAGAAGGCGCGCCGGGACGCGGTCACCGTCATCGACCGGATCAAGCGGGGGCTTTCGCCCGTCCCGCCCCCGGCGGCGCCGGAACCCACGGTGGCCGACCTCGCCGAACGCTACATGGCGTCCCATGTCAGGGTCAACTGCAAGCCCGGCACGATCAGGAAGGTGGCGGGACTGGTTCGCCTGCATATCGTGCCCGAACTCGGACACATCCCCCTGTCGGAACTGGCGCGGTCCGATGTCTCCGCCCTGCACCACGGGCTGCGGGACAGGCCCTTCCAGGCGAACCGGACCGTGAAGGCGCTTTCGGGCATGTTCCGGCTCGCGGAGGCCTGGGAGATGATGCCGCC
>JAJDTE010000043.1:0-27646 GCA_022827325.1 Gammaproteobacteria bacterium
CACAACATCAGGAATTGCCGCAGCGATATCTCTCCAGTTGTCTCGAAATGCCGTAGCGTCGGGCTTGGTACACCGCTGAGCTCGGCGGCCTTTTGCCGGCTGTGCTTGCGGGCTTTGCGCCGTTTGCGCAAGGTAGCCGCCAAGTGGTTCTGAACTTCCCGCGGCGAGTTCGGAAAATACAGCATATTATCAATTTAAATTGTAATTAGAATATTATTGATAATATTATATCAAATATAGTAAGTTTTACCAAACTGAAAAATTCCGCAAGAATAATTCCTGGGTAATAAGAATACCATTAACATTGAAGGCGGTTTCAGCCTTTTCGGCAGGCTTCATGAAATGGCTTTCTGCCAATGCCTGTTCCGGCGCCCGATCTTCATCCTATGTCAAGGGCCGTCCAGTTCGCTCCCTGTACATTTGCTTGTAAAGCTCAAGAAAATCCGGTCATGAAACTCTCGGTCGCTCAGGGTGCACGCGTATTTAGGAAAGTTCCGAAACGGTCCGCTCGCTATGTCTCCCAAGGGTCGTAGGAGCCGAAGTTCCACAGATGCTTCTCGGGATCGCGGCACGCATAGAAGCGGCCGCCATGGTCCTGGTCCGCGGGCTCGATGACGATCTCCGCGCCGGCCGCGCGGGCACGGGCGCAGTGGGCGTCGACATCCTCGACGATGACGTAGGGGGCCTGGGTCTCGCCGCCGGCCTGCGTCGGCTGGACGATCAGGTCGTCATAGCCGCCGCGTCCGGCCGATCCCAGCATGACCATGGCGCCGGCGAAGGTGAGCTGGGAGTGGGCGATGCAACCGTCCTCGCCGGGCACGACGAGGTGCTTCTCGAACCCGAACGCCCGGCACAGCCAGTCGATGGCGGCGGGCGCGTCGGCGTAGCGCAGGGTTGGGATGATCTTCGTGGACATGCTGCCTCCTGAAGGCGGATCACGGATGGAATACGGATGCTGGAAACCTAGTTGTTGCCCCAATACCGGCTTGCGCCTTACTCCGGCATCGCTTGTGCAATTTCCGGGCTAGGCGATGAGTTGGTAGTACCGATCAAAGAGATTCGGCGGCATGGCCTGGTGCGGGAGCGTCAGGATGTCATCACTGAGGCGCACTGCCTCGGCATGGTCAAGGCCGCCAGACCGCATCAGGTCGAGCGCCTTGGCGCGCATCTCGTCCATGTCGAGGGAAAGCTCCGGATCGCCCTTGCAGTCGCGTCGCTCCGTTTGCAGGAGTTCGCCCTCGGCTGTGGTCACCGATACCGAGGCACCCCAGGCATCCGGGTAGCGGGCGTGAAAGGGGTCTTTGGCCTGCACCGTGGTCATGGCGCACAATTCCAGGCTGCGGGCACGGGCGCCTGGGTCGAACGAGTCGAGTCCGACACGCCCGTCGAGAAGCGCCGTGGCGGCCGTATGCTGCAGCGAGAACTTGGCCTGGTATTCGGTTCTGGGTGCGGGACAGTCGCAGATGTCGAGCGCCGCCTGGTAGCTCTGTATCTCGACGGCGCTGATGGCCGCACCGTGAAGCAGGCCATGGAGTTCCAGGGCGCAGTCGATCACGGGATGGGTATGTCTGCAGGAAGGCCAGGGCTTGATCGAGATCTGCGTGAGCTGCCATTCCGCGCCGGCTTCTTCGAGGATTCTTTCGGGTGCGGGGTCGGGGCAGGCCCCGGCGAAGAATCCCTTTTCCCCCTCGAGTATGGCGGCGGGCCCGGTGAAGCCGTGGGCGGCGAGTTCCGCCGCGAGCATCCCGGATTCGGCGGCGCGCCCGGCATGCAGGTGCTTGCTCATCGCACCCTCTTCAAGGAACTGCCAGAGGCCGCCAGCCTGGGTGCCGGCATTGCCGAGCGCATCCCGGGTCTGCGCGTCGTCAAGGCCCAGCAGGGTGGCGGAGGCCATTGCCGAGCCGAACGGGCCGCAGGTCGCGGTGTTGTGCCACACCCGGTAGTGCGCGGGCCCGACGGCTGACCCGATGCGGCACATGGCTTCGTAGCCGCAGAGCATCGCGCGGAGCAGGTCGTTGCCACTGGCGGAGAGCGGCCGGGCAAGCGCCAGGATGGCCGGGACCACAACGCATCCCGGATGCGTCACCGATGCGCGGTGGAGGTCGTCGGTTTCGGTGATATGCGAAAGGGCGCCCATCAGCAATGCGTCGCGCTTGCGGTCGCGCGGGAAATTCGCGGCCCAATCTCGCAGCAGCCTGCCCACCGGGGTCGCGCTGCCGGCACACGCCGAGGCCACCGTGTCCAGCAGGCAGAGCGAAGCGAGCTCCAGGTCGTCCCGCCGGTCCTGCTTGCTCCGGATCAGCGTGATCAGATCCCCGGTCAGACTCATGTGTTTACCCCCTTTACCGACAGGGCTGAATACATCAATTGTGCCGATGGAAGTCAACCCGGGCCGGCGTCCCGATCCCGGAGCAGGTTTCTCCTCAGTTTCCGGGCCGGAACCGCTTCCCGGGAGTTCCGTCAAGATGCGGGACACACACATGCTGCCCGTGGGACAGCCGCTCAAGACGCACCTCCACCTGGTAGACGCTGGAAAGCAGTTCCCCGGTAAGTACCGTCTCGGGGGAGCCCGCAGCCCGCAGGGTGCCATCGGCGAGCACCAGCACCCGGCTCGCGCAGGCAAGGGCATGATCGGGGTTGTGGGTGGACAGCACGATGCCGAGGCCGGCCTCGGAGAGCTGTCGCACCTGCTGCAGCACCCGCACCTGGTTGCCGAAGTCAAGGCTTGCGGTGGGTTCGTCCATGACGATGATCGGGGTATCCTGGGCGAGCGCGCGGGCAATCAGGGCGAGTTGGCGCTGTCCCCCGCTGATCCGGGTGAATTCCCTCGCCGCCAGGTCGCCGATGCCGAGCTGCTCGAGGGCTTGTTGCGCCCGTACTGCGTCATTCTCTCGGGGTGACGAGAACAGTCCCCGGTGAACCGTCCTGCCCATCAGCACCATGTCGTGCACCGTGTAGGGAAAGACCGATTCGTGGGCCTGGGGCACATAGGCGACCCGCCGGGCGATCTGGGGGCGCGAAAGCGTGCCGATGTCCCTGCCGTCCAGCACGATGTTGCCGCCCTGGCGCACCAGCAGTCCGAGCAGCGTCTTGAACAGGGTGGTCTTGCCCGATCCGTTCGGGCCGAGCAGGCAGAGCACCTCGCCGGGCGCCACGTCCAGGTCCACGTCGCGTCCGACGGGCTGGCGTGGATACCCGAAACCGAGCTGCCTTGCCGCGAGGGTGGTCACCAGCTCCTCCTGCCGGTGGCGAGCAGCCAGATGAACACCGGTGCACCGACGAAGGCCGTGAGCACCCCGAGGGGCGTTTCGGTTTCCGCCAGGGTGCGGGCGAGAGTGTCCACGATCAGGAGGTATCCGGCTCCCATCAGCATCGCGGCGGGCAGCAGGCGGTGAAAGTTCGGGCCCACCACGAGCCGGGCAATGTGCGGCATCACCAGGCCGACCCAGCCGACGACACCGGAGATCGCCACCACGCTCGCGGTCATGAGCGTGGCGGCGGCGACGAACAGCAGGCGCAGGCGGCGCGGGTCGACACCAAGGGTGGCCGCCTCTTCGTCGCCCAGCGCCATCAGGTTCATGCGCCATCGCAGGAGCACCAGGGGCACCAGCCCGATGACCACCGCGGGCAGGGCGCCCGCCAGGTCGCCGGCCTGGATCCCGGCAAGGCTGCCGAGCAGCCAGAACGTGATGGCCGGAAGCTGGTCGTAGGGATCCGCCAGGATCTTCAGAAGCGAGATGCAGGCGCTGGCAAGCGCGCCGAGCACCACCCCGGAGAGCACCAGTACCAGTGTGGGTTCGTGGTTGCGCACGGCCGAGGCAACCAGGTACACCAGGGTGACGGTGACTGCACCCCCGATGAAGGCGAAGCCCTGTATCGCCACGACCGGCAGGGAAAGGAAGATACCGAGCACGGCGCCGAGGCCGGCACCGGTGGAAACGCCGAGGATGTCCGGAGACACCAGGGGGTTGCGGAACAGACCTTGGTATACCGCGCCCGCGGCGGAGAGTGCGGCGCCGACCAGCAGGGCGGTGGCGACCCGGGGAATCCGGATCGAGAACAACACGGTCTCGGCCTGGCTCAACGGCGCCGTGTCGCCGGAGATGATCCGGTTTGCGGCGGAGACGAGATCCGCGGAATCGACGGGGTAGGGGCCGACGAGAACAGCGCCGAACGCGAGCGCCGCCACAGCCAGCACCAGCAGCCCGAAGGTGAAACCCGGGTTCAGGGCAGTGTGCGCCCGCCTGCCCATTCGATCAGCCGGTCAAGTTCCGGTTCCGTCAATTCCACGTGGTAGAACAGGCGGTAGAAGCGCCGGGTCTCCTCCCGGAGGTCGAATCCGAGCCGTTCGGGGAAGAACAGGCCGGAGAGCCAGCGAAGGCCGATGATCCGGTTGACCGACGGCGGCCGGTCGATCCAGCCGAACGGCGCGGTGGGACTCAGGTAGACGCGCCCCCTGCGCACCGCCTCGATCCCGGACCAAAGAGGCTGGTGCCAGACGCCAGCGAAGAAGTGCGGATCCCAGGTAATGATGGTGTCGGGATCGGCGACGATCACCTGCTCGATGGATGCCTGGACGATGCCGCGCCGGATCGAGGCGTCACCCGGGTCGGCAACGTTGCGCCCACCGGCGCGCTCGATGATCTCGGTATTGATGGAACCCTTGAGTCCGGTTTCGAGCCCGGCGGGTCCGCGTGCCATGTAGACGCGCGGGCGCTGTTCAGGTGGTATGTCGGCGAGCGCCCTGTCGATCCCGGAAAGCAGCCGCTCGACGTAGCCGGCGAGTTCCTCGGCACGCTCCGGCACGCCGAGTATGCCGCCGAGAAGCCGCAGGGCCTGCGGAGTGTTCTCGAACCGTCCGTCGATGAGGAGGTAGGGGATCCCGATCTGTTCCTGTACCCGGTCGGCAAGCGACACGTAAGTGTCCCGCACCGAGCCGAAGTCGACGATCAGGTCCGGCTTCGTGTTGAGGACAACCTCAAGGTTTGCGGAATCCCCGCGCCCGGTGAGACGGCCGGTTTCCGGGAGATCGCGGAAGGGCTCCGCGATGTAGGGCCGCTCAAAGTCGCGAAGCGCCCGGGACCACCCGGTCAGTTTTTCGGGTGCCAGGACATAGACAAGAATCGATGCCGGGGGACCGGCCGCGTACACCCGCCCGATGTGCCCGGTAATCTCCACCTGGCGGCCGGCGGAGTCCTCGACCATCCTGGCCGGGGCGCTGAGAGGCAACGCCATGCAGGCGAGCCCCAGGGCGAGTGGGCCCAGAAAGGAAATCAACGGCGGGACTCTGTCCAGTGGTTTCACGAATAATCCGGTTCAGGGCGTGCTGGAACGGAGGAACTGGCACGGGTTGCCGGGCCAGGTGATGCCACATTGTACTCGACACCATCTCGATGCGGGACCGACTTCATGCCGGGGTTCGCCTGGCCGTAGGAGCGGGTGAAAAGCCGGGAGTCTGCCTCTGCTTCACCCACCACCGTATTCCTGATCCCGCAGCCAGGCAGGGAGAGGCCAGGAAAGGCAGCGACAATCCCGGGTGCTCAATTCACGGATCGGGAAGCGTTTCTCGGGGACACCGCTCGCCCGGGGAACTGGCCGATGAAGACTTCTCCCCCGTGTTTCGCCACAAAGGGGGCCGACACGCGGTTTGGGCTTGACGACCGAATGGAATCCGCACTACCTTTCGGCGTCCACTGACCTGAAAGCCCGATGAACGACAAGACCGACGACACCCGCCCCTTCCGTTTCTTTGACAACCGGGAGAAGTACCTTCTGTTCGTTACCACATGCGGCGAGAAGTGGGCGATCGGAGAGCGCATTGGTGCGGACATCTGCAAGATTGAACCCGAACCGCCCGCATTGCGGATGTTCGATGCGGGTACCGGTGACGGCACCGTGATGGCCAGTGTACTTCGCCAGCTTCACGGTCGCTTCCCCACCGTGCCGTTTCTCGTCGTCGGCAAGGAAATCAGCCTTGAGGACGTGAGACTCACCCTGGACAAGCTTCCCGACCGGTTCTCGGAGCATCCCCAGACCGTCGTGGCGCTTACCAACATGCACTATCGCGAGGCGCCGTGGCTGTGCCCGACCGATACGGAAGCGCGCCAGCGCGTCAAGTGGAGTGAGGTCGTCCTCGAGGGACATACCGCGCATGAGTTCGATCGGCAGATTGCCGGTCTTCACCAGACCCTGGCCGATGGATGGAAGGTTCGCACGAGCCCGAAAACGGGCAACCCGGTCTACGTTGAGCCAACCGTCCTGGTGCTCTATCGCTCGGACCAGAGATTTGCGCTCGATTCGGTGATTCCCCGGTATGGCGAGCCGCCGGGAGGCTATGACCTGGTGATCGCGGCACAACCGTACCGGGCGCGCCATCCCGCCGAGCTCAAGGTCCGGCATGTGCTCCAACCGCTTGCGGCAGCGCTGGCCAAGGGGGGGCGCATGGTCACGATCCAGTCGACGGGGCAGGACCCGGGCATGGAGATCATCCGCAAGATCTGGCCCGGCGAGGAGCCGTTCCAGACCCCGGGACCGATGCTCATGCAGGAACTGCGTTCGCGCCTCGAGGTGGAATACCCGGAGCGCGAATACAGCATCGACAACGAACTGAGCAACTTCTTCCGTTTCTCCCTGCACGTGATGCCGAACGAGGTAACCGAGAACATCGGCACCTCCACCCGGCTGGCGGCGTGGAACGCCGCCGTGTACGTCGCCCAGATCGACGATGAACGCATTACGGCCGCCATGTCCGATGGCGCCTACCTGGAAGCGACTGCGGACGTCATCGAACGTCATGGCGGGCTTTGGTTCGTCGACGAGTCGTTCATGGTCGTGCGGCGCAAGTGAGCCGGCCTTGAAGTATCCGGCGGCCCTGACCCTTGCGATATTCCTGTTGGCCGTGTCTGGCACCAATGCACTGAATGCGGCCGAGTCCGCCGGCGCTGTTCGGGTGCCGGCCGAATGGGAGCACCAGGATGCCATGTGGCTGCAATGGCCGGACGGATTTGAAAAGGAACTCGAGCCTGTTTTCGGCAGGTTGGCCGAAATCATTCCCCGTTACCAGAAGCTCCATATCATCTACAACGCAGAGGCAACGAGAAACGCTGCCGTGGCAGCCATACGGCTTGCCGGGGGTGATCCGGAACATTCCCGAATCGTGTGGCATCAGGTACCCAATGACAGTGCCTGGATGCGTGACAACGGGCCGGTCTATGTCGAAAGGGATGGCAGACTGCGCATCCAGAACTGGGAATTCAATGCCTGGGGCGGCGCTTTCGGGGACGACATCCCCTATTCCAGGGACAATCGCATACCGGATCATGTGGGCGACTTCCTGAATATTCCGGTCGACCGGGTTGACATTGTCCACGAGCGGGGAAATCTTGAGTTCAACGGCATCGAAACGGTGGTCCTGAACTGGAGCACGCTTGGAGACCCGGACCGCAATCCGGGATACACGAAGGAGCAGGCGGAACACGATCTGAAACGCCATTTCGGCGTGGAAAGGGTGGTTTTTATTGAAGGGATACCTGAAGGCGACCTGACACGGGGCCATATCGACGGCATCGCCAGGTTCATCGATCCGTACACCATGGTCATTCCAAAGTGCACGGAACATTCACGGTGCGAACCGGAATCGAGTGCCGATGCGCAGGTTTATGACAATGCTGCAAGTACCGTGGAGAAGGCCGGCTTCAAGGTCATCCGCGATCCGATCGAGGGGGTTGCGCGCTACGGTGGACGGCAGTTCGATACGAACTATATGAACTGGGTGGTGGGAAACGGTTTTGTCATCGCCGGGGGCTTCGACAATGAGAAAACCGACGAAGCCGCGCGTCTGAGATTACAGGGCTACTTCCCTGGAAGGGATATCCATCTGGTCAGTATCATGTCGTCCTGGAATGCGGGAGGTGGCATCCATTGCCATACCAATGACCAGCCATCCGGGCAATCCGCTCCTGATTCCTAGGGATAGCCACCGGATTGTCAACGATGTGACCGAATCACTTCCGGCCCGGATCGAACGCATTCGGGTATCGCAGTGAAGCCGGGTCCGGCATCACTCGGCGAAGTCACAGCTGGGCCGCAAATCGGATCTCCTGCTGTCGAAAACGCCTGATCAAGAGCCACGCCGAGCCCGCCATGGCGACCGCCATGCCGGCCCAGATGCCCGGGCCCCCAAGATTCAGGAAGAATCCGAGAACCAACGCCGCGGGAATCCCGAGGCCCCAACTCATGGATACGGCAATCACCATGGGCATGGCCGTGTCCTTGAGGCCCTGCAACGCGCCGCGCACCGAGATCTGCACGGCGTCGGCAATCATGAAGAACGCCGCCACGCCCAGCAGGAGCACCGCCAGGTCGAGCGCTTCGGTGTTGGTTGGTATGCCCGGATCCAGGATCAGGCCCGCCACCCACCTGCCGCCATACCAGAAGACAGCGGCCGGCAGGAGCATGGTGACTCCGGCCAGTGCCGTTGCGGTCCATCCTGCACGCGTGACGCCGGCCGGGTCGCGCGCCCCGGCGGAGCGTCCGACCCGCACTGCGCCCGCCTGGGCCAGTCCGACCGGGATCATGAAGACGAGGGCGTAGCACTGCGCGGTCACCGCATGAGCTGCCAGTGCTTCGACCCCGAGCAGGCCCATCATCAGGGTTGTCACGAAAAAAAGGCCCATCTCGGCAAGCTCGGTGACCGCGATCGGACTGCCGATCCTGACCACTTCGGCCATCCTGGACCACTGGATCTTCCAGAGGCGGTCGAGAAGGCGGTAGCGGCGGAACTGCCGGTCGTTCAGGACGAAGCAAAGGAGCACGAGGAACATGAACCAGTTGACCACGAGGCTCGCCACGCCGGCGCCCTCAAGTCCCATGTTGGGGGCGCCGAAATTGCCGAACATCAACGTGTAGTCAAGCAGTGCGTTCAGCGCGATGCCGACAATCGACACGACATATACCGCCCTTGGGCGGACATGGGCGGCCAGGAACTCCGTGAGGACAGCGAACAGCAGCGACGGGAAAAGTCCCCAGAGCAGATAACGGAGATAGGACTGGCCGTAGTAGGCAATGTACGGTTCCTGGCCGAGGAGCACGAGGATCGGGCCGGACCACCAGGCGGCGATGGAGATCGGGATCGTCAGCAACAGTGCAAGCCATGCGGTATTGCGCACCACGGGCCGGATATGCCGGGACCTGCGGGCGCCCAGGTGTTGGGCCATGATCGGCGTTGCGCCGGTCAGCACGCCCATCGCGAAGGCGCCGAGTACCCAGTAGAAGTCGCGCGCCAGCGAGCCCGCGGCAAGGGCCTCGGTGCCGATCCATCCCATCATGACGACATCGGTCAGCATGATGGCCATGTACGACAGGTGGGTCAGGGCCAGGGGAGCCGCGAGCATGGCGACTGCCCGGGCTTCACTCAGCCAGGGCCGGATGGAGGACGACGTCTGCAAGCTCATGGATCAGAAGCTGCGCGAATTCCGGGGAACGGTCGGATCTTTCGCGACACGGGGCATATCATGGGGGCTCAAGGGTTCCGGACGCGGCAGGATATCCAAGTCGGGGGATTCAGCCCGGCCGGCGTATCTGGTTATGATCCGGCGGCAGAACCTGTTGCACCATGTAGCGCCGAAAAAATCTGATTGCCGGGGCAGGGCACCGGACAAACAGGCTGCTGATGGATTTCATGTCCAATGGTTGGCTGCCCTTGAGAAGATCACCTGATCCGATCGGTCCACAGACTGATAGGCTGCCGGTCCCTTGCCGATTCAAGGGAGCAAAACAAGGAACATACCCCATGGCCAGATTGATCCGTTATTTTGTTTATTGCATTGTTGGCATGTCCAGTATTGCCCAGGCTGCGCCGGTACTCAAGACGGAACAGATTGCCGAAGATGTCTTCGCACTGATTGGTCCGACAACCAACCGTGACCCGCAGAACCTGGGAAACAATGCCAACTTCGGGGTTGTCGTGACCAGTGAGGGTGTCGTGCTCATTGACCCGGGCGCCACCCGTAAAGGCGCACAGATGATCCACGAAGCAGTCCGTGCGATTACCGACGAACCCATCAGGGTGGTCATCAATACCGGTGGCCAGGACCATCGTTGGCTCGGCAACGGTTACTTCAAGGAATTGGGCGCACACATCGTGGCGAATGAATATGCGGTCGATGACCAGAAGGCCCGCGTGCAGGACCAATTGATCAGTCTGACCGACCTTGTCGGCAGCGACGGACTGGCCGGTACCGAGCCCGTGTATGCCGACGAGACTTTTGCTGAGCGGAAGGACATGACGGTCGGAGGCACAAGTATCGAGATTCATCACGCAGGCCATGCGCACACCCCCGGCGACAGCTATGTATGGCTGCCCGTTCACCGGATCATGTTCACCGGGGACATTGTCTACACGGATCGCATGCTGGGCATCGGTCCGCAGTCCGCCCACCTCAGCTGGATCGCCGCGTTCGAGGCGATGGCGGCCAGGAAACCGGAGGTCGTGGTCGGCGGGCATGGGAGGCCCACGGACCTTGCCAGGGCAACAGCCGACAGCTATGACTACCTGGTCTTCCTGCGGCAAGCCGTCCAGACGTTCATGGACGACGGGCACGGCATGGAGGAGATCGGCACGATTGACCAGTCCCGCTTCAGCTACCTGGAAAATTTCGATTCGTTGAAGGGGCGCAACGCACAGCGCGTGTTCGAAGAACTGGAGTGGGAGTAGGACCACTTGCGTCACTCACAGGGATTTTCGGTGCAGGGTTCAGGAACCCTGGCCAAAGAATCCGTCAAGGCCTCCTCTCGATCCGATTGCCCGCCGTTCAGTCCGTCCGACGTGACCCAATACAACGGGAATGTACAGGTTGATTTCGGTCATTGATGACCTTTTAGTTTCAGATGGGATATAATGTGAAACAAATAGGTAAACAGGAAATCATGATATGGCGGATGTTCTTCAACTACTGCAAACCGACCGATTTCGAATACCGATCGGCCATGTGATCCGCACCGGCGTGGCTTTCTTCCGGCAACGTGGGCTCCTCCACGCCGGGGGCCGCCTGCCGGCACGGGCGGTAGTAATCGACGTCTCCAAAGCGCGGTTCCAGGAGGAATTCATACGCTCGCTTCGTGCCTGTGGCGCCGACGTGATACTCGATCCGCAAGCAGACATGGTTCCATGATGTTCGAAACGCTCTCGGCACGGACTCGCCCGTCTCCGCCGCCCTTGAAGATGCGGCAGGGACCCGGAGCACAGACCCGTTGGAGTTCAGCATGACACAGGCAGCAGTTAAACCCGTCGTGCAATTCATTGCACGGTTACAGCAGGAAGGCGGTTTGAAAGGAACCGATATCGCAAATTTCACCGGCGTTTCCAAGGCCACTGTTTCCCGCTGGGGGAGTGGTCAGAAGTCACCACATCCAAAGACCCAATTGATCATGTCGGATCTGTCCTATGTGGTCATGCGATTGAGCGAGTACTACGGCAACGAAGAAGTACGCGCCTGGCTCTATTCCCGGCATCCGCAACTGGATGGCCAAAGAGCCATCGACCTGATCCATGACGATCGAACCGAAGAGGTAATTGCCGTCCTTGACCGCCTCGATGCCGACGTATACCTCTGAGCATGGTCAGTACCAACGCAGGCCGCCGTGCCCGCCGCATCCGTGATCAACGACTGCTCGATGCTTTGGAACAGTGTGTCCGGATCCCCTACTCGGGACACGTGTGGCGTTCGGTACGCGAAGGGCGCGACCCCTTGACATGCTGGCGGGCCGGGGGGCGTTGGGACGACGGGACGCTGGATGTCCTGTACACGTCGGAAACGAGGACCGCCGCCGTTGCGGAGAGGCAGTTCCATCTCCTTCGGGGTCAACCATTACCACCTTCAAAGGTTCGTTACGAGTTGTTCGAATTGAGCGTTTCCCTGCGGGCAGTCGTACGATTTCCCGACCTCGATTCGCTGGCATCCATCGGATTTGACGTTGGTTCGTTTGGCCAACTGAGCTATCTCGAACGCGAGAGGGAGTATCCTCGTTCGCAGGAGATCGCCGAGGCCTGTGCGTTCCTGGGAGCCGACGGGCTACTGGTTCCGAGTGCCCGTGAGAAATCTTCGAACAATCTCATTGTTTTCTGCGAACAGGAAAACCCTGTCCTTATGGAAGTCGTTGCGAATCATGGATACCTGGACGCAATCCTGTTGCTTTGAGGATTTTGCAATGTTGTCCTGCCCCGAACAGGTTGTGGGAAATGACGACCTTTCATGGCCGAACCCCCTTTACTTGATGGGAACTTGATGGAATGGGGGTTTGGGCTG
The DNA here is from genome assembly GCA_022827325.1 of Gammaproteobacteria bacterium. Lineage (GTDB taxonomy): Bacteria > Pseudomonadota > Gammaproteobacteria > Arenicellales > Poriferihabitantaceae > VYFG01. The sequence goes on from JAJDTE010000043.1 coordinate 12,306, forward strand.
GAATCCAGTAAAAATATAATTAAAGATCAATATATTACGAACATAGTGCTTATTTGATGAGTGTCTGAAGGGGGGCCAGACAGAAGTCTTAGTTTCCGGTTACGACTCCGGGTGACCTGCCAGGAGATTCAAAAAAGGAGACTACGAGAATCGAATAATGTGTATATTGGAAGCATGAAAACGACGATTGATATTCCAGATTCCGAGTTGGAGGATGTCATCCGCTTCACCAGGGCGAAAACCAAACGGGAAGCTGTAGTCACGGCCGTCGCGGATTACAATCGCCGTAAGCGGATGGCGGAACTCACTCGGCATGCCGGTACCTGCCCCGGTCTGATCACGGTCGAGGAACTCCAGGCAGAGCGCCGCAGGAATTAGGCATTGGTCCTGGTAGATACTTCTTCGTGGATTCACTTTCTGCGACCGCAGGGCGACAAAGAGGTTCGAAGTCGTGTGGAAATCACCCTGTTCAATGGTGAGGCCTGCTGGTGTCAGCTAGTCAGACTGGAACTCTGGAATGGGGCCCGTGGGCAGAAGGAAAAACAGGTGCTTGAGGAGTTTGAACGGGTCATTCCCGATCTTCCAGATTCCGAGGAGGTCTGGCAATGTTCCGTTGAACTTGCAAGGAATGCGCAGGCACGTGGTGTAACTGTTCCGGCCACCGATCTATTGATTGCAGCCTGCGCTCGGCAGCATGGTGCTTCGATAGAAGCTGCAGACTCGGATTTCGACATGATTGCGGCCATCCCCTGAAGGGAGAAATGGCTGGATTGTGGAGCATCGATGTTCCGGAGATCAGAAGGGTAGTGTTTCACGCAGCCTGGTGCATGACCGGGATATCACACCGCCCGGAACATCCGGTGGCAGTGCATTCGGAAATTGGAGGCGTAAGGGTTGTCCATCTCTGCCAATGAAGGCATGCGCAGGACGGACATGTTGTCCTCCTTAGCCTGAGAAGCGGGAACCCCCGTCTTCAGGAAGAGGAGAAGTCACTAACCATGGATTGGCGCGTTCAGGCTTTGGCTCAGGCTTGCTTTGCACTTCAGTGACCATGCCGGCCATTGATGCCGGAAGATTCCCGAAATCACACGTTCAGCAGCAGGTGTTCCCGCTCCCAGGCACTGATCACGTTGAGAAAGGTGTCGTACTCGTGGTGCTTGATGCTGGCGTACAGCCGGACGAAACGCTCGCCCAGGATCTCTTTGAGGGGCCCGCAGTCCAGCAACTCGTCCACCGCCTCCCTCAGGGTATGGGGCAGCTGGCTTTCCGCGCCGTAGGCGTTTGTATTGACCGGCGGCGATGGCTTGATCTGCTCCACCATGCCGAGATAACCGCAGGCCAGCGATGCCGCCAGCGCGAGATAGGGGTTCACATCCGCCCCGGCGATCCGGTTTTCCACCCTCCGTGCCTCGGGCGTGGATACCGGGACCCTGAGCCCCGCGGTGCGATTGTCGTAACCCCAGGCGGTGTTGATGGGCGTCCCCCATTTATCCGGCGCAAGGCGCCGGTACGAGTTGACGTTGGGCGCGATCAGCGCCATTGCGGCCGGCAGGTATTTCTGGACTCCGCCGATATGCCAGCGGAACAGCCTGCTCTCGTTGCCCCGCGTGTTCGAAAAGATGTTCCGCCCGGAACCTGTATCCACCACGCTCTGGTGCACGTGCATGGCGCTTCCCGGTTCGCCCTCCATGGGCGCCGCCATGAAGGTGGCGTAGATCTTGTGCCGCATGGCCACTTCCCTGAGTCCGCGCTTGAACAGGAACACCTGGTCCGCAAGGTCCATGGGGTTTCCGTGCAGGAGGTTGATTTCCATTTGCGCGGCGCCGGATTCATGGATCAGGGTCTCGATTCCGATCTCCTGGATCTCGCAATAGTCGTAGAGATCCTCGAACAGGGGATCAAACTCGTTGACGGCATCCACGCTGAAGGCCTGGCGCCCGCTTTCCGCCCGCCCCGACCGTCCCACCGGGGGTTCCAGGGGGTAGTCCGGATCGGTGTTTGGCTTGACCAGGTAGAACTCCACCTCCGGCGCCACCACCGGGTTCCAACCCCGGGCCGCGTACAGGTCCAGCACCCTGCGCAGCACCTGGCGCGGGGCGATGTCGACCGGGGAGTCGTCCAGATAGAAGCAATCGTGAATGATCACCGCGCTCGGGTCCTCGGCGAACGGCACCTGGCGCACCGTGCCGGGGTCGGGCTTGAGGAAGATGTCGCCGTCGGTGTCGCCGAGGACATCCCACTGTGTCGGGTAGTTGCCGTCCACCGTCTGCGCGAAGATGGTTTCCGGCAGCCGCAGTCCGACATCGTCCTGGTATTTCTTTGCCGGCAGGATCTTGCCCTTGGCGACGCCGGCCATGTCCGGCACCACCGCCTCGATCTCCTCGATGTTGTTTTCGTCCAGCCAGTTGCGCAACTGGCTCGGCAGTTCAGCCGGGACGGGTCTACTGGGGCGTTTTTTTCTTGCCATGTCCGCTGTGAAGGGATCGGTCAAAGGGCTATGATATTCGCTTTTGCCACCAATCTGTGAAAACCATGTCCATGTCCCAGGGAGCCCTGCGTTGAACCGGCAGGATCGTGAAACCGCCCGATCCTGGTATGAGGCCACCCGCCGGTACCGGATCGACGCCGGCAGGGTTGTGGGGGAACTGAAGGCGGACGTGGCGGTGATCGGCGGTGGACTGACCGGGGCGTCGGCGGCGCTTTGCCTGGCGGAACGCGGGGTCAGCGTGGCGCTCCTGGAATCCAGGCATTTCGGCTGGGGGGCGTCGGGCCGCAGCGGGGGGCAGATCATCTCCGGCTATTCCTGTGACCAGAGGGCGCTGGAAAAGCTCACCGGCCTGGATACCGCCCGGGAACTCTGGGACCACAGCCTGGCGGCCCTGGAATACACCCGCGAACGGGTTCGGCGCCACGGGATCGACTGCGATCTGAGGAGCGGTTATCTCCATGTGGGCGTCAAGCGGAGGCACGCCAGGGAACTGGCCGAATGGGCCGGGCACCTGGAAAAGGTCTACGGTTATCCGGCCCTTGGCTACCATGACGGGGAAGAGCTTCGTGCACAGCTTCGATCCAACCTGTACCTGGCCGGCGTTTCCGATTCCCTGAGCGGTCACCTGCACCCGCTCAACTACACCCTCGGGATGGTGAAGGCGGCAGGGGAGGCCGGCGTGGCGCTGTATGAGGATGCCACCGTGAACCGGGTGGTGCCCGGCACCGGCGGTGAGCAGGTGGTGGAGACGGACGGCGGCAGTATCCGCTGTGAAGGCGTGGTCTATGCCTGCAATGCGTACCTGGACCGGCTGCATCCTGGCCTGCGGCGGCTCATCATGCCGGTGGGCACCTATATCATCGCCACCGAGCCCCTGGGGGAACAGGTGGCGGGTGACCTGATCCCCGGGGGCGCCGCGGTGGCGGACACCAATTTCGTGCTCGACTACTATCGGCTGTCCGCGGACACCCGCCTGCTGTTCGGCGGCCGGGTGAGCTATTCCACCCTGGAACCCATCCGTCTCAAGGAATCCCTCAAAAGACGCATGCTCAGGGTGTTCCCCCAGCTTGCCGGCACCCGGGTCGAGTATTCCTGGGGGGGATTCGTCGCCATCACCCGCAACCGTGCGCCGCACATCGGCTGCCTGCCGGGCAACGCCTTTCATGCCCAGGGGTATTCCGGTCAGGGCATGGCGCTGTCGGGCTACGCCGGGTCCCTGCTGGCGGATGCGGTGATGGGAGAACGGGATAAACTCGCCTGTTTCGAACGCATCCCGCACAAGGCCTTTCCCGGCGGCCCGGTCATGCGCAAGCCTGCGCTGGTGGCCGCCATGGCCTATCATCGGTTGCTGGACAAACTGTAGTGAAGAGAACGTCATCGACATGTTGAACCAAAGAGGCGAATCGGGCGCGCCGGGACGTCCGGCCGGGGTGGCGGGCCGATGGCTCGCAGTCCTGGCCATGTTGCTGCTTGCGGCCGGTGCCGTAGCCCAGGAACCGGCCATACCTTCCGGTCTTTCCGACGTTGCCGGACAGATCCGGACCCTGGAATCAAGCCTTGAAAGCGCCCGGGGCGAGGAAAGGGAGTCGATCCGCCAGCGGCTCTGGACCCAGCAGCGGCTCTACCGGGAAGAATCCTGGCAGTACGTGGACGCACTGGATCCGGAGGCCTCCGGAGACCGGGAGGCCGGTGCCGGGATACTGGCGGAAATCTCGGCGGCGCTGGCGCGGGAACTGGATGCCGGCGAGGAGCGCATCGGCGAGCTGAAGGGGCTCACGGACTCCTCGGACGGGGCGGTTGCGGCGCAGGCGGGGGAGGATCTTCGCCTCGCCGAGTCCCGCCGCATGGACCTGCTGGCGGCCATGGTGGCCAACATCGCCCGGATGGACCGTTTCGGACTCCCTTCCGGGGAGGATGCCGCCAGGGCCAGGGCGCTGTTACGCAGCCGGGCGCAGCTGCTGAGCGGCCAGATCGAGCTTCAGAGCATTCGCCGGGACGACATCGCCGCCACGATGGAGGGCCTCGACCCGGACTCTCCGGATCATGCCGACGCAAGGCGGCAGCGGATCGCCATCGACGCGGCCGTGGTGCGGACGGGGGAGCGGCTTTCCGGGGTGGCGAACCTGCTGGAGCGTCTCGGGGTCGATGTCGCGGAATACCGTCAGACCGCGTTCATGGCCACCGGCGACCTGTCCGCGGAAATTCTCGACCGGCAGGTAGTGGGCTCGGTGCTTGCGCGCTGGCTCACCGAGCTGAGGACCGGGTTCCTGCGTCACGGCCCGGATATCCTGACCCGCCTGGTGGTGGTGGCCGTCATCCTGGCGGTGTTCTGGCTGCTAGCCCGGGTGGTGCGCGCGATGGTGCGGCGTGGACTGGACAACCTGACCGGCGAAATGTCGACCCTCGCGCGTGACTTCCTGGTGGGGCTTTCCGCCAAGGCGGTGCTGATCACCGGCATCCTGGTGGCCCTGTCCCAGTTCGGCCTGCAGATCGGCCCGTTGCTTGCCGGCCTCGGCATCGTCGGCTTCATCGTCGGGTTCGCCCTGCAGGACACGCTGTCCAACTTCGCGTCCGGCATCATGATCCTGATCTACCGGCCTTTCGACGTCGGGGACTACGTGGAGGCAGCCGGCGTACAGGGGGAGGTCAAGCACATGAACCTCGTCAGCACCACGGTCCACACGCCGCAGAATCACCGCCTGGTCATCCCCAACAACAGGATCTGGGGCAACATCATCCGCAACATCACTTCCCAGGACATGCGCCGCGTGGATCTCTCGGTTGGGGTCAGCTACGAGGATGACATCGAGCGGGTGGAGGCGCTCCTGGCGGAGATCGTGACCGCCGAGGACCGGGTGAAATCCGAGCCGGAGCCCACCATCCGGCTGCACAACCTGGGCGAGTCGGCGGTGGAGTTCACCGTCCGGGTCTGGGTGAACAGCACCGATTACATGGGCGTGTTCTGGGATCTGACCCGCCGGATCAAGATCCGCTTCGACGAGGAGGGCATCAGCTTCCCCTATCCCCAGCGGACGGTTCACCTGGTATCCGCAAGCGGGGATGATGAGCGCGACTGACCCGCCGGCGGCGCGGACCGTCACGGCGGGGCCGGGGGACGCGGGCCAGCGCATCGACAATTTCCTCGCAAGGCACCTGAAGGGGGTGCCGAAAACCCGTATCTACCGTGCCCTCAGGAAGGGCGAGGTCCGGGTGAACGGCCACCGGACCCGGCCGCACTACCACCTGGTGGACGGCGACCGGGTCAGGATTCCGCCAATCCGCTACCGCGTCGCCGGAGAGCCGCCGGTGGTGCCGGTGAAACTGCTGGATCAGGTACCGGTGCTGTTCGAGGACGGCCATATCCTGGTGGTGGACAAGCCCGCGGGACTGGCGGTGCATGGCGGCAGCGGGATGGAATTCGGCCTGGTGGAGGCGCTCAGGCAGTTGCGCCCGGACCTGGATTTCCTGGAACTGGTGCACCGCCTGGACCGTGAGACCTCCGGCTGTCTCATGCTGGCCCTCGGCCGGCCGGCGCTGGTCGCGCTGCAGCGGCAACTGGCGGAACGCAGGGGAATCCGGAAGCATTACCTGGCGCTGGTGAAGGGCGTGCCCTCCGGAGGGGGCGCGGCGACCGTGAACCGGCCGCTCCGGCAGGTCCGCGGGCGGGACGGAAAAAAGCAGGTGATCGTGGATGCAGGGGGGCAGCAGGCGACGACGGTTTTCCGGATCCGCCGGGCGTTTGCCGACACCGCGCTGCTGGAGGCGGAACTGCTCAGCGGCCGCATGCACCAGGCCCGTGTTCATGCGGCCCACATGGGCCATCCTGTCGCCGGAGACCGCCTGTACGGCGACGACGGATTCAATGCACGCATGCAGGGCCTCGGCCTCGGCCGGCTGTTCCTGCATGCCGAGCGGTTGCGTATCCAGCATCCGGACAGCGGGCTCCGGCAGGATTTTTTCGCGCCCTTGCCCGCCGCGCTCGAATCGGTCCTGGCGGGTCAGTGAGTCCCCGACGTTCCGCCGTGTCCGGGAAGCCGGATGCCCGGATCACCGTGTTAAAATCCGCCCAACTCGAATTGACCCCCCTTCGTGTCCGCAGTCAGCAGTAAACGCTTGCAGCCAAAGAATCGGCCGGCCGGGTCGGCGCTCGGGAGGCTGCTCCGGGAGATCGGACTCCTGGGGCTGCTGGCCTTCGCGGTCTATCTCCTGCTGTGCCTGGCTTCGTGGACTCCCACGGACCCCGGACCGAGCCATACCGGTGGCAGCGGAGATGTCGCCAACCTGGGCGGCAGGGTGGGCGCCTTTTTCGCGGACGGGATGTTCCATCTCTTCGGACGGATGGCCTACCTGTTCCTGATACTGGTGGTGGCCCTCGTCTGGCGGCTTTTTCGCCAGCGGCCGTCCACGGGCCGCGTCAACCTGTCCTCTTTCCTGCTGCCCACCGCCGGCTTCGTTCTCGCCATGATGGGCGCCACCGCCCTGGAGCAGCTGTACTACCCGTCCCCCCTTAACGGGGCGGTGCACACGGCCGGCGGCATCCTCGGGCATTACTCCGCCGGCGCCCTGTCCGCCACCTTCGGAATTGTCGGCGTGACCATGATCATGCTCGCCCTCCTGATCACCGGCATTACCCTGGTGACCCATGTTTCCTGGTTCCGTCTCATGGACCGGCTCGGCTACGGGGCGTTTGCCCTGGTGGCATGGGCGAAGTCCAGGAAGGAGGTCCGCGAGGATCGGCTGGAGGGCGCCAAGCAGAAGCGCAAGCGCGAAAAGGCCGTCAAGGAAATCCGCACCATCGCGGAGAAATCCCCCCCGCGGATCGAGCCCAGGATCCAGCCGTCCGTGGAACCGGAACCACCCCGCAAGGAGCGCCAGGCCAGCCTGTTTACCGGACCCGGGGCGGGAGAACTGCCCACGCTGTCCCTGCTCGAGACGCCCGCGGAGGACGGCGGCGGATATTCCCGGGACGCGCTGGAATCCATGTCCCAGGTGCTGGTCAAGAAACTCAAGGACTTCAACGTCGACGTGACGGTGGACGCGGTGCAGCCGGGTCCCGTGATCACCCGCTTCGAGATCCAGCCGGCCGCCGGTATCAAGGCGAGCCAGATTGTGGGTCTTTCCCGGGACCTTGCCAGGTCTCTCACGGTGGACAGCGTGCGGGTGGTGGAGAACATTTCCGGCAAAAGCACCATGGGCATCGAGGTGCCCAACCAGAACCGGGAGATCGTGCGGCTGGTGGAGGGACTGGCTTCTCCGGAATTCGAGAAAAGCGCCTCTCCGCTGACCCTGGTCCTCGGCAAGGACATCGCGGGTAACGCGGTGATCACCGATCTGATTAAAATGCCCCACGTGCTGATTGCCGGCACCACCGGTTCCGGCAAGTCGGTCTGCATCAACGCCCTGATCCTGAGCCTCGTCTACAAGTCCACGCCGGACCAGATCCGCCTCATCATGGTGGATCCCAAGTTTCTCGAACTGTCGGTCTACGACGGCATCCCGCACCTGCTGGCCCCGGTCGTGACCGACATGAACAAGGCGGCCAACTCGCTTCGCTGGTGCATCACGGAAATGGACCGTCGCTTCCGGGTGATGGCGGAGATCGGGGTCCGGAACATCGCCGGCTACAACCGGAAGGTAGCGGACGCCAACAAGGCGGGCGAGCCGATCATTGACGCCACCGTCCCGCAGGAAGAGGACGGGGACCCGGTCTATCTCGAGTCGCTGCCGTACATCGTCGTCATCGTCGACGAACTCGCGGACCTGATGATGGTGGCCGGCAAGAAGATCGAGGAGATCATCATCCGCATCGCCCAGCGCGCCCGGGCCGCCGGCATCCACCTGGTACTCGCCACCCAGCGTCCGTCCGTGGACGTGGTGACGGGGCTCATCAAGGCCAATGTGCCGACGCGGATCGCCTTCCAGGTGTCCAGCCGGGTGGATTCGCGCACGGTTCTCGACCAGATGGGCGCCGAGTCCCTGCTGGGCCAGGGCGACATGCTGTTCCTGCCCCCGGGCACCGGGTTTACCCAGCGGGTACACGGCTCCTTCGTTTCCGACGAGGAGGTGGCCCGGGTGGTGAAGGATTTGAAGGAATCCGGCCCCCCGGTCTACCTGGAGGAGGTCACCGAAGGGGGCGCGGACGGCGGCGCCGGGGGCATCGGCGGGGCATTCGGCGAATCCGAGGACGACGGCGAGTCGGACCCCTTGTACGACGAGGCCGTGCGTTTCGTCACCCAGAGCCGCAAGGCCTCGATCTCTTCGGTCCAGCGGGCCCTCAGGGTGGGCTACAACCGGGCCGCGCGCATGATCGAGACCATGGAGGGGGCGGGCGTCGTCTCGCCGGCGGACAACGGCAAGCGCGAGGTGCTGGCGCCGGAGCCGCCGGAGGACTGAACCGGACGCGTCCATTCGAAGGCCGGACAGGATGCGGAAGATTTCTGTCCGGGCCACTATCCAAACAAACTGATGAGGGAATCTTGAAAACAGTCATGCACATGTCGATGATGCGAATCTTGCCGGGTCTTGCTTTTTTTGCCTGGAGCGGACTGGCACCGGCCAGCCCCGGACTGGACGCGCTCAAGCACTTTCTGGAGGAAATCCGGACCTTCGAGGCGACATTCGGACAGGAGGTCCTCGACGAGTCCATGCAGAGCCTGGACGGCGGCCGGGGCAGGGTATGGATCAAGCGCCCGGGTCTTTTCCGCTGGAACTATGATCCGCCGGATGCCCAGGAGATCGTCGGCGACGGCGACCTTGTCTGGGTGTACGACGTCGAACTCGAACAGGTCACCGTGCGCAACCAGAGCGAGGCGCTCGGCACCACGCCGGCGCTGCTGCTGGCCGGCGGAGAGGACATGGAAAAGAACTACACCATCATCGACATCGGCACCCAGGGCCGGTTCGACTGGGTCAACCTGATCCCGCTGGATGAGGACAGCAGCTTTACCGAGGTGCGCATCGGTTTCGAGGACAACCGGCTGCGCTTCATGGAGCTGCTCGACACCCTTGGCCAGCGTACCCGGATGAGTTTCGTTGACCTGAAGGAAAATGGGCCCATCGACAACCAGGTCTTCGATTTCCTGCCGCCGGTCGGCGTGGACGTCATTGACGACACGGCGAGCTGAAGCCGGGGCCAGCACCCATGTAACCGGACCATGACCGCATCGCCAGGGAACGAACCGGCCGCGGCCATGGTGCCGCTTGCCGAGCGCATGCGCCCCCGCAGCCTGGACCAGGTGGTGGGCCAGGCCCACCTGCTGGGAAAGGGCAGGCCGCTGCGCCGGGTGCTGGAGGGCGGGCAGCTGCATTCCATGGTCCTTTGGGGGCCGCCCGGCAGCGGCAAGACCACCCTGGCGAGAATGCTGGCGGATCACGGCGGGGCGGAAATGGTGACCCTCTCGGCGGTCACGAGCGGGGTGCAGGACATCCGGAACGCGGTCACGCTGGCCGGGAAAGCTCGTGAGCAGGGGGGGCAGGTGCTCCTGTTCGTGGACGAGGTCCACCGCTTCAATAAGTCGCAGCAGGACGCCTTCTTGCCCCACATTGAGAGCGGCCTCATCGTGCTCGTGGGCGCCACCACGGAAAACCCGGCCTTCGAACTCAACAACGCGCTCCTGTCCCGCTGCCGCGTATACCTGCTGAATACCATGGAGGAGCCGGATCTCGAGATCCTGGTGCGCCGGGCGCTGGCCGACAGCGCCCAGGGCCTCGGCGACCTCGGCCTTGGTATCGCGGACGAGGCGGTGACCTTCCTGGCCGCGGCGGCGGGCGGGGATGCCCGCAGGGCGCTCGGCTTCCTGGAAACCGCGGCGGATCTGGCGGCGGACGGGACGCAGGATCCAGCAGAGGGCCTGACCCTGGATCTGGACCTGGTGCGGCGCGTGGTGACGGAACGGTCGGTACAGTTCGACAAGCGCGGCGACCATTTCTACGACCAGATTTCCGCGCTCCACAAGTCCGTCCGCGGCTCCAACCCGGACGCCGCGGTCTACTGGCTCGAGCGGATGCTGCGGGGCGGATGCGATCCCCATTATGTCCTTCGCCGGATGGTCCGCATGGCCAGCGAGGATGTGGGCAATGCCGATCCCCGCGCCCTGGCGATCACCCTGGATGCATGGGAGAGCTTCGACCGTCTCGGCCCCCCGGAAGGGGAGCTTGCGATCACCCAGGCCGCGGTCTACCTCGCCGTCTGCGCCAAGAGCAACGCGGTCTACCGGGCGCACAAGCTGGCCCGCAAGGCGGTCACGGAGCATCCGGACGAGCCGGTTCCGCTGCATATCCGCAACGCGCCAACCAGGCTTGCGAAACAGCTCGGCCACGGCCGCGGCTACCGCTACGACCACGACGAGGAGGATGCCTTCGCCGCCGGCCAGACCTATTTCCCGGAAGGCATGGGGGAGCCCGAGTTCTATCATCCCGCGGAGACGGGCCTCGAGGTGCGGATCGGACAGAAGCTTGCCGACCTGAGGCGGCGCCACCGGCGCGCCCGCAAGGAATGAACCTGCCGGCCACTGTGGCTCTCGTTGCCGTCGCCGCGGGGGGCGCCATCGGGTCGGTGCTGCGGTTCCTGACGGGGGGCTGGGTCGCCAGGCGGATGATGGCGGGGCACCCGGAGATGGCCTTGCCGGTGGCGACCATGCTGGTCAATGTGGCGGGTTCCTTCCTGATCGGACTTCTGATCGCCTGGATGGAGCACTTCGTGCGCGACCCGGCCCTCAGGGACGGCCTTCGCGCCTTTCTCATTGTCGGAGTGCTCGGCGGCTTTACCACCTTTTCGACGTTTTCCCTGGAAACCGTCCAGCTGATCGAATACGGGTTATGGGGCAAGGCATTGTTGAATATAATCGCCTCGGCGACGCTGTGCGTGGTCGCCGCATTCGCCGGTCTCGCGCTCATGCGCTGGCTGGTATGATGTTCAACCTATCATTTACCCGGTACCCCAATCCATGCTGGATCCGCAGCTCCTAAGACAGAACACCGAATCCGTCGCGGCGCAACTGCTGCACCGCGGCTATACCCTGGATGTCGGGCGGTTCACCTCGCTCGAGTCACGGCGCAGGGAACTGCAGTCCGACGTCGAGGCGCTCCAGGCGAAGCGCAACGCCGTCTCCAGGGAAATCGGCGCGGCCAAGTCCCGGGGAGAGGACCCCCAGTCCATCATGGACTCCGTGGCGGATCTCGGTGAGCGCATCAAGGCGGGGCAGGCGGAACTCACAGAGGTCCAGGATGCCCTGCACGCGATCCAGGCCGACATTCCAAACCTTGCCCATGAATCCGTTCCCGAAGGGCCTGACGAGGAGCACAACGTGGAGGTCAGGCGATGGGGGACGCCGCGGGAGTTCGACTTCGAGCCGCGGGATCACGTGGATGTGGGCGAGGCGCTCGGCATGATGGACTACGAGGCCGCGGCCAAGCTGTCCGGGGCGCGTTTCGTCACCATGCAGGACGGGATCGCGCGCCTGCACCGGGCCCTGGCCCAGTTCATGCTGGACCTGCATGTCCGTGAGCACGGCTACACCGAAACCTACGTGCCGTTCCTGGTTCTGCCGGAGATCCTCTTCGGCACCGGGCAGTTGCCGAAGTTCGACGATGACCAGTTCAGCACCCGGGACGACCCGCCGTATTACCTGGTTCCCACCGCGGAGGTGCCGCTGACCAACCTGGTGGCCAACTCGATCGTGGAGGCCGACCAGCTGCCCATGCTCCGGGTCGCGCACACGCCCTGTTTCCGCAGGGAAGCGGGCTCCTACGGCCGTGATACCCGGGGCATGATCCGGCAGCACCAGTTCGAGAAGGTGGAACTGGTGCACATCAGCCACCCGGACCATTCCTACGAGGAGCTCGAGCGTCTCACCGCCAACGCGGAGACCGTGCTGCAGCGGCTGGAGCTGCCCTATCGGGTGATCACGCTCTGCACCGGCGACATGGGATTCGGTGCCGCGAAGACCTACGACATCGAGGTATGGGTGCCGAGCCAGAAACAGTACCGGGAAATCTCCTCTTGCAGCAACTGCGAGGCGTTCCAGGCCCGCCGCATGATGGCGAGGTTCCGCAATCCGGAAACCGGCAGGCCGGAACCGCTGCATACTCTGAACGGCTCCGGCGTGGCCGTGGGACGGGCCCTGGTGGCCATACTCGAGAATTGCCAGAACGCCGATGGCAGCGTGACGGTGCCCGAGGTGCTGCGGCCCTACATGGGAGGGGAAACCGCCATAGCGAGGTGAGCGTTGCCAACACTCTTCCCCTGAAGGCCGAAGCTGGGGGGGGCGACGCAACATGATGGGCAATCTCCCGCTCCGGAGACGCGGACCGGTCCTGCGGGCGGTCCATGCCCGGGAGCCGGTGATCATCTCCATTTCTCCCGAACGCAGCGCCATTGCGGTTGCTCTTGCCTGACGGCGATCGGGCAGACCCCGAAAGGCCGGATCACGACCGGCTTCCACGAGCGCATCATGCCCAGACCCGAGGCATTCCAGTCAGGTGGCCTCGGCGTGCCTGTTCTCGATGTTGTTCAGCCAGATATCTAGCTATATAATTAGCTAGGTACGCCTTACCAGGCCGTAAATCCATGTACGTTGTCAATGTCCATCAGGCCAAGACCGAGCTTTCCCGGTTGCTGGCCCGGGTCGAAGCCGGCGAGAATGTGGTCATCGCGCGGCGGGGCGAGCCCGTCGCGCGTCTTGTCGCTTGCAAGGCGCCGGTCAAGCGCCAGCCCGATGTTCTCAAGGGGAAGGTTGTCGTTCCCGATTCCTTCTTCGACCCCTTGCCGGAGGACGAATTGGCGGCATGGGAAGGTCGATAGCGGTGCCGGTACTGCTGGACACCCATGCGTTTCTCTGGTGGATTGCGGATAGCAGGCGGCTTTCCGGTGCGGGGCAGGAAGTGATCGGGGACGAGTCGAACGACATCGTGGTCAGCGCTGCGTCCGCCTGGGAGATCACCACAAAATTCCGCCTCGGCAAACTGCCGGGCTGCGAGGCCGTTGCGGTCGATATCGCGGGCCACATTGCCGGGCAGGGTTTCGTGGAACTGGGGATCGGCGTCGCCGATGCCGAGCGTGCGGGACGCCTGCCTGGCCCTCATCGCGACCCCTTCGACCGGATGCTCGCCGCGCAGGCCCTGGTGCACGGGTTTCCGATCGTCTCGATCGATCCGGTGTTCGACGGTTTCGGCGTGAGTCGGGTGTGGTGAGGGGAGTCCCCTTTTCCCCATGGGTTCCGTGGTCGCAAGCGTCGCGGCATTCTGGAACCTGTTCTACCTGAGAAAAGCCCCATTAATTATTGATTACAAGGTGAAATTTCCTCCGGAAATGCGGGCAGGATGCCATGGCGCCGCTTCCTGGACGGCAGTCGGTATTCTGCTGTCGGGTCTGTGTCGTCCTTTTGTCGTGGACCGGGATGGCCCGGGGCGGGACACTGTAGCCGGCACAGCCCGGGAGGCTTTTCAATGATCGTACGCAAACTGAGACTGAAACGGGGCTGGTCCCAGGAGCAGCTCGCCGAGATGAGCGGTCTCAGCGTGCGGACCATCCAGCGCATCGAAAGGGGCCAAGGCCCCGGTCTCGAGTCATCGAAGTCCCTGGCGGCCGTGTTCGAAGTCCCGGTAACCGCACTCAGGCAGGAGGATGACATCATGACCGAAGCGAAGACACCGACCCGCATCTCCAGCGAAGAGGAAAGGATCATCGAGTACGTGCGCGACCTCAAGGGTTTCTATACCCACCTGACGAGTTACGTCCTGGTGATGCTGGTACTTTTCGTGATCAATCTCGTGTTCACGCCCGGCTACTTCTGGGCCTTCTGGGCAGCCCTCGGGTGGGGGATCGGCATCCTGGTGCACGGGCTGAACGTGTTCGAGTTGATCAACTGGTTCGGGCCGGACTGGGAGCGGCGCCAGGTCGAAAAACGGCTCGGTCGGAAGCTGTAGCTGCCGGACAGCCGGGCCCCGGGACGAGCGTGATGAACGATGGCAAACCGGATGGACAGGACCGATGACGGCTGAGGAGAAGAAAGGCGACGACCTGGTCGTGACCGGCGGCAGTTCGGGGATCGGGCTTGCGCTGGTGGAACGGCTGGCGGGGGAGGGGCACCGCGTCACCTGCATTGCCAGGCGCCCCTGCCCCGTGCCCGGGGCCGGTTCCGTCCGTTGCGACCTTGCGGATGGTGAGGCCATTGAGCGCTGCCTGCCCGCCCTGTCCGGGCTGCCGGTACCCCGCGGCGTCGTCTTCTGCCACGGACAGGGCGACTTCGGGGCGCTGGAGCAGTTCAGCGCCGGGAGGATCCGGCGCCTGGTGGATCTCCATGTCGTCGCCACCCTCCTTCTGTGCCGCCACTTCCTGCCCCGTATGAAACGCCTCGGCAGGGGCACCCTGGTGTTCCTCGGGTCCGAGGCGGCGCTCCGCGGCGCATCGAGGGGGGCGGTGTACTGTGCCACCAAGTTTGCCCTCAGGGGCGCCGCCCAGGCGCTCCGGGAGGAGTGCGGCGCAAGCGGGGTCCGCGTCGGCATCATCAATCCCGGCATGGTGGACACGCCGTTCTACGACGCCCAGGACTTCGCTCCCGGCGATCACGCGGACAATCACCTGGATGTCGCCGACGTGGTGGACGCGATCCTGCTGATGCTGGGCGCGCCGGCGGGTTCCGTGATCGACGAGATCAACCTCTCTCCGCTGAAGAAAGTGATCCGTCGGACCTGACCCCGGGCCGAAGCCCGACAAACCGCGCCGGGCCGGCGGTTATAATCGGCCGGATTCCTCTTAAGACTGACACCTCATGACGACCCGAATCGCCGTGTCCGGGGCCGCCGGACGGATGGGCCAGGCCATCATCCGCCTGATCGCAGAAGACGATGCGCT
>JAJDTE010000133.1:0-9372 GCA_022827325.1 Gammaproteobacteria bacterium
GAATTCTTCCTGCCGCAAGGGGCGTACGCCACTGCCGTGTTGCGTGAATTGCTGCATACCGGATAGAATCGATCAAGTTCCACGTCGGCCCGAATGACCTTCATCGAAAAGCTACGCCGCGCCTGGGAACAGCAGGATTCGCTGCTTTGCATAGGGATTGATCCCGACCCGGAACGCTTTCCTTCCTGCGTGCGCGGTGCCGATGGAATTCTGGATTTCAACCGGGCCATCATCGACGCAACGGCAGTCCATGCCTGTGCATTCAAGCCGCAGATCGCCTTTTTTGCCGCCCAGGGCGCCGAGCGGATACTGGAACGGACCATTGACCATATCCGCAATCATCATCCCCACCTTCCGGTGATCCTGGATGCCAAGCGGGGAGATATCGGGACCACCGCGGAAATGTATGCCCGGGAGGCCTTTGACCGGTACGGCGCGGACGCCGTCACCGTCAATCCGTATCTTGGCGGCGATACAATCAAGCCGTTTCTCCGCTACGAGGACCGGGGCGTGATCGTCCTTTGCCGCACTTCCAACACTGGCAGCGACGAATTCCAGGGACTCGCGTGTGATGGCGAATCCGTTTCGCTCCGGGTTGCGCGTAAGGCGGCGGGGGAATGGAACCGGAGCGGCAACGTCGCACTGGTGGTCGGCGCCACCTGGCCCGGCGAGCTTGCTGAAATCAGGGCCCTGGTCGGCGACATGCCGTTGCTGATCCCGGGCATCGGCGCTCAGGGCGGTGAAATCGCCGCGGTGGTCGAGGCCGGTATCGACAGCAGGGGGCAGGGCCTTATCATCAGTTCCTCGCGTTCCGTCCTGTATGCGGGCAGTGACAGCGGATTTGCCGAATCCGCAGCGGCGGAAGCGGCCAGCTTGCGTGAGCGCATCAACCGGCATAGAAGAAAACACGATCGAGGTGCAGCATGAACCTGAAATACGACACCCGATACCCCTCCATCGCCGATCTGAAAACCAGGGCGAAGCGACGAATTCCGGGATTCGCCTATGACTATGTGGACGGCGGCATTGACGAGGAGCACGGCAAACGCCGGAACCGCGAAGCCTGGCACCACGTTGAACTGACCCCCCGTTACCTGCGGGATGTTTCCAGCGCCGACCAGTCCGTCGAGATATTCGGTCACCGCTATGCCATGCCCGTCGGCGTCTCGCCGGTGGGCCTTGGGAATATGATGTGGCCGGGTGCGGAGATTGCCCTGGCAAGAGCGAGTCAGCAGGCGAACATCCCCTATGTCCTCAGTACCTTCGGCACCACGCTGCTCGAGGAAATCGCCCGTACGGCGCCGGATGTCTGCTGGTTCCAGCTGTATGTGCCCAAGGACATGGATGCCATGAAGGATCTGATCAACCGTGCGAAGACGGCCGGATACAAGGCGCTCGTGGTGACGCTGGACATTGCCGTGGGGGCAAAACGCAACCGTGAACTCAAGAACGGCCTCAAGCTGCCGTTCAAGTTCACGCCCAGGATCGTCTGGGAGGCGGCCACCCACCCGGTCTGGTCGGTCAGCACCCTGATTCACGGTCAGCCGGATTTCGTCAACCTGCTTCCCTATCGAAAGGATTCCGACGAGGGGCTGGCGGCCTTCCTGACGAGCTTCAACATGAACGGGGTAACCCGGGAGCGGATCGAGATGATCCGGGAGCTCTGGGAAGGACCCATCGTTCTCAAGGGCGTGCAGTACGAGGGGGATATTCGGGCCTGCCTGGAAATCGGCATCGACGGCATCGTGGTGTCCAATCACGGTGGCCGCCAGCTTGACGGCGCCCCGGCCTCCGCCGGCAGCCTGCAGGCGGTCTCCAAGGAGGCGAGGGCCAGGATGACCGTGATGGTGGACAGCGGCATCCGCACCGGACTGGATGCGGTCCGCGCCCGGGCGCTGGGCGCCGAAATGATCTTTTCCGGACGCTCATTCTTCTGGGGAATGGGTGCCATGGGAAAGGCTGGCGCAGGGCAGGTTATCGAAATTTTCCGCGATGAGATCGACCGTACCCTGAAGCAACTGGGCTGCCCTTCCTGGGATGCCATGGACCGATCCTGGCTGGCGGCCGACTGAACGGGCGGCCCTGGACCGGGAGACACAGGGCCGGAAGGGGAAACCGAGGCATCCCCAGGAGTCGTTCCGGCCTATCCACAGTGACCATTCCGTGATTCAGTTGCGGACGGGTACAGAGTTTCGGATTGCTTGTACTGCATCTCCAGCAGGCTGACCGGGGATCTGATCCGATTGCAGGTGCCGGGCATCTGTCTGCATCATTTTTAATAAAATAAATTAAATGAACATTTTAATAATTTGAAAATAATAGAAATTCTATTCCCTGTCTTTATCCTGGTTGTGGTCGGTTACCTCTATGGTCGCCGTTACCGGCCCAATCTCCAGGCGGTGAACCAGCTCATGCTGTTCGTGTTTGTTCCTGCTCTGGTATTCGACGTCATGTCGAGAAGGAATTTCCAGGTGGTGGAGTATCAGTGGCTGGCACTGGCCGGGGTAATCGTGGTCCTGGGTTCCGGCATCATTGCCTGGCCTGCAGGCCGGGCGCTGGGTTATCCGCAACGCGCCTTTCTGCCTACGATGATGTTCAACAACTGCGGCAACCTGGGCCTGCCCCTGGCCCTGCTTGCATTCGGGGACAAGGGACTTGAAGGTGCGGTAATCCTGTTCCTGGTGAGCAACCTGCTGCACTTCACCCTGGGAACGTGGATCTTCGGCGGCATCATTTCCTGGAAGGGTCTCGTGCTGAACCCGGTGAATATCGCCACGGTGGCTGGCCTAGGGGTCAATTTCCTGCAGGTCAGGCTGCCCGATTTCATCCTGCTGCCGATATCCATGCTGGGGCAGATCGTGATTCCGTTCATGCTGATTTCGCTGGGCGTGCGCATGCTCAGCGTCAAGCGGGCCGACCTCGGCAGGGGCATCGTGGGGTCGGTGGTCCGGCCACTCAGCGGTCTCGTGCCCGCCATGGCCGCGGTCTGGCTGCTGCCCCTGGACGTCGCCCAGGTGAGTCTTCTCATCCTGTTCGCGACCCTGCCGCCTGCGGTGCTCAACTTCCTTTTCGCCGAGCAGTATCAGCAGGATCCCGAACTGGTCGCATCCCTGGTGCTGGTGGGCAACGCAATGGCAGTGCTGACGATCGCCCTGGTTCTCTGGTGGCTGGTCTGAACTGTTCCGGATCGGCGAATATCTCACAATTTTCACCGAATGGCGGTATGATTCGCGGCATGTCGTCCGGGACCGGCGATCCTGATTGCAGGTCAGGCCGTTTCCCCGGTTCCCACTACTGATGAATGAGGTCAACATGACAATTAAAGCAGGAGACAGGCTGCCGAACGTGGAAGTCGGCGTGATGGGATCAGGCGGTCCCGAAACCACGACCACCGATGAGATATTCAGTGGCCGCAAGGTGCTGGTATTCGGGCTGCCGGGGGCGTTCACGCCCACCTGCAGCGCCGCCCATCTTCCGGGTTACGTGGTTCACAATGACGCCATCAAGGCGAAGGGCGTGGATACGATCGCCTGCGTGTCCGTAAACGATGCCTTCGTCATGGATGCCTGGGGAAAATCCCAGAACGTGGACGGGAAGATTCTCATGGTGGCGGACGGGAGTGCCGCGTTCAGCGAGGCCGTCGGGCTCATCCTCGACCTGACTGCCAGGGGCATGGGCACACGCTCCAGGCGCTACGCCATGATCGTCGATGATTGCGTCGTAACCCATCTCAACGTCGATGAAGGGGCCAATCTCGAGGTCAGCGACGCCGAAACGATGATGGCACTGCTCTAGACGGTCCGTCCCGTTGCCCCGTGGCACGGGTTCCGGCCCGCGTTGCCCGGTATCCGCAACTTCCATGACGGGACATTAACGGTTTAGCCCCTGAACCCGGAAAAACCATGTTTAACCGGCTGTTTCTTTTTCTAGGCACCAACCTGGCCGTGGTTGTCGTGCTGGGCATCGTATCGCGCCTGTTCGGCATCGACCGGCATATCGGCGGCGATATCACCCCGTTGCTGGTTTTTTCGTTCATCTTCGGCATGGCGGGCGCGTTCATCTCCCTGGCCATGTCCAAGTCCATGGCCAAACGTTCCACCGGCGCCAGGGTGATCGAGACGCCGGCGAACGCCACCGAAAGGTGGCTGGTGGAGACGGTGCAAAAGCAGGCGGATGCCGCCGGCATCGGCATGCCGGAGGTGGCGATCTTCGATACTCCGCAGGTCAATGCATTCGCCACCGGCATGAAGAGGAACGAATCCCTGGTTGCCGTGAGCAGCGGCCTGCTCCGCACCATGACGCGGGATGAGGCCGAGGCGGTCATGGCCCACGAGGTCTCCCATATCGCCAACGGAGACATGATCACGCTCAGCCTGATCCAGGGTATCGTCAACACCTTCGTGATCTTCCTTTCCCGCATCGTCGGTGGTTTCATCGACAAGGCGGTGTTCCGTAACGAACGCGGCTACGGAATCGGCTATTTCATCTCGGTCATGATCGCGGAAATCGTGTTCGGCGTCCTCGCATCCATCATCGTGATGTATTTCAGCAGGGTCCGCGAGTTTCGTGCGGACGAGGGGGGTGCCAGGCTGGCAGGCAGGGAGAAGATGATTGCCGCCCTGCGCCGGCTGCAGGCCCAGCATGAACCGGAGTCATTACCGGACCAGCTAGCCGCTTTCGGGATCAACGGCGGCAGGGGAGGGGGATTGCAGCGGCTGTTCCGGAGCCATCCGGACCTGAGTGATCGGATCGAGGCTTTGCGGCGCCTTGATGAGACTGCTATTCTCTGACCGCAAGTCCGGTTACCGTTTACCAGGCATGATCCCGGGATAAATGATCTGGAGGCGCTACCGGCACGGTTGAAATGCCGTCGGGCGATGGCCTTCCCGCCGCCCCGATGATGGTCCGCACGGTACTCCTGACGGTCCGTCGGCGTCGTCTCCGAACCCGGACGGGCCCCGCAGTTCCGCCATCGCCGGCTCCATGCCTAGGAACAGGGGCATCAGGCCGCAGGGCATCCGCTGCAGCACCTCCATCCAATAGCAGCGGTGCCGGCCGCCCTCACCGCCCCGGACGGTCATCTCCCCGATCTTCTCCAGGGCGCCCGAACCTCCCGCACGTCACCAAGTCCGGCTGGACGCAGAACATTGGGTGGCTCCCGGGCAGTACCAGCGCCGGATTCGCATCCCTCCATCCGATCCCAGGACCCTGGCGGAGGGAAATGATCCGGAGGGAAATGATCCTATTGTGCCGGCAAATTGTTTTGTTATATTATAACAATTGTAGGTTGGCCGGAAATCGGAAACCGAGGTAAACGCTAAACGACGCAGCGCATATGGGCCACAGACTCGATGGTGAGATTGCACTCGATCTGAACGGGTTGGGTTATCGCGCCCCAGGGGGCACGGAACTTCTTAGTGATGTGACACTGCATCTGAATCCCGGCGAGATCCTGGCGGTTGTCGGATTGAACGGCGCTGGCAAAACAACGCTGATCCGATTGCTGGCCGGACTGATCAGACCGACATCGGGAACAATCTCGTTGAGTGGTCAACCTTATGACACTTTTTCGAACGCCGAGCGAGCGCGCAGGATTGCGTATGTCGGGCAACACGACGACGCTGATGGACGGTTGTCGCTGCAGGAATATGTGGCGCTTGGAACCCTGCCTCACCGTGCGTCCCTGTCTCCCGCCGAAGTATCAAACCGGGTAGGTGATTCGCTGGACCAGGTCGGATTGTCGAATCTGGCGTTGGCCCGCCTCGAGATGCTGTCAGGCGGAGAGCGTCAGCGCGCCAAGTTCGCACGCGCCATCTGCCAGGCACCCAGCCTGATCCTGCTGGATGAACCTACGAACCATCTGGATCCGGCCGCACGTGGCGCATTGCTGTCGGCAGCCTTGCGACTTGGAATCACGGCGGTGACGGCACTGCATGATCTGACCTTGATCGAGGCCTTTGCCAGCCACGTGGCAGTGCTGTGTAATGGACGGTTGGCCGCTTATGGTCACCCGGCCGAAGTCCTGCAGCCCGATACCGTCAATAAGGTGTTCGGTGTCAATCTCTATCGCCTGGATCATCCGCATGAGGAACGTATCCTGTCGTCGCTGGACATCGTCATCGGTGGTGCAGCCAATGAACGTGTCCGGCGCAACCAATGAGCTCAACACATCCAATGAACCCTCCCGGTAAGACCAGCCAAGACTTCCCGATGCCCCCCAAAATGATCATCCGTGCTTTGGGCGTACTGGCCGTCGCGTTGACTGTTCAGACAGCCCAGGCATATCCGGTTACTGTCGACAACTGCGGGGCGTCTCTGACTATTGAGAAGGCACCCGAACGCATGGTCGTCCATGACATCAACATGTCCGAGATGGCTTTTTCTCTGGGATTGCAGGACCGGATAGTCGGCCTCACCGGCATCAGTGGCTGGTACAAGACCACACCAGAGTTCGACAACGCGCGCGGAACGATCCCCGAACTGGCGCCGAAATATCCGACACTCGAAAACCTGGTCGCAGTCACACCCGACCTGTTCTTTGCAGGCTGGTATTACGGCATGAAACCGGGCGGCGATGTGACCCCCGAGACATTGGCGCCGCATGGTATCCAGACGTTGATTCTGACGGAGAGCTGCATTCACCTGAACAAGGATCGCCCAGCGGCGTCGTTCGACCTGCTGTACGATGACATCGCCCGGCTTGGGAAAATTTTCGACAAGAATGATGAAGCGGCAGAACTGATCGCAAATTGGAAAGCCCGGATTGCCGATATCAGGGCCAGCGTGGGCGAGGCTAGCGGAAAGCGCGTGTTTCTGTACGATTCCGGCTCGGACAAGCCGTTCACGGCGGGCAAGTTTGCCATGCCGACCGCTATGATCGAGGCCCTCGGCGGCACCAACATAACCGCTGATATGGAAACGAGTTGGGGTACGACCTCCTGGGAGGCGGTTGCCGCTGCCGACCCAGAGTTCCTGATCCTTCTGGATTATCAATCCGGCGGCGGGGCGGCAGACCTTATGGCGTTCCTGAAGACACATCCGGTGATGCAGCATGTAACAGCGGTCAAGAACGAAGCCTTTGTCGCGCTGCGCTATGAAGAACTGACCCCCGGACCCGCCACCATCGAGGCGGTGGAGAAGATGGCGGCCGCCCTGAAGCGCTGAGGCGCTATGCGCCTTGCCGGTGTACTGACGCTGGGGTGCGCCGGCCTGGCAGGATTGCTGTTTGTCGCTGTGGCCGTTGGGTCGACGCCGTTTAGCCTGGCACAGATCCTCGCGGCATTCACATCAAGCGACACGACCAGCCCGGTCAGCCGGATCGTACTGGATCTGAGACTTCCACGAGCACTGCTGGCGGTCATCGTTGGCGCCGGGCTGGGCATGGTCGGTGCCGTGCTGCAAACGCTGACCCGGAACGATTTGGCGGATCCGTTCCTGTTCGGGCTGTCATCCGGGGCCGCGGCCGGGGCAGTGTTCGTGATCACCGTGACGGGTAACTTCCTCGGGTTCTGGACATTACCGCTGGCAGCCTTTGCCGGCGGGTTGATTGCCTCGCTGATCGTCCTCAGTCTGTTCGGACGATTGTCCCGGCAAAGTGCCAGCCAGATGGTCCTGGCGGGCTTGGCCGTGTCATTTCTGCTCCTGTCCCTGACCAACTATCTGATCTTTGCCGGAGACCAGCGCGCCGCCCATTCAGTGTTGTTCTGGACCCTGGGCGGCCTGGGGCTGGCGAATTGGGATGTGCTGCCGATCGCCCTGGCAGGCCTGGCCGCCATCGGGATATTGGTATTGCTGGCACATCGGCAGCTGGACGCGCTGTTGGCAGGCGACGAGGCAGCGGAAACGATGGGCATTTCCGTCACTCGGTTCCGGCAGGCGGCGTTTCTGGTCTGTGCCTTCGCCACGGCCAGTTTCGTCGCGCTTACCGGCGTGATCGGTTTCATCGGCCTGATGGTCCCCCACCTGGCCCGGGGCGTTGTGGGTCCCCTGCACGGGTCGATGATGTTGACTTCAGCGGTCATTGGCGCCTGCCTCCTGCTGTCGAGTGACATCGCCGCACGAACACTGCTGGCGCCGCAGGAACTTCCCATCGGCGTGCTCACCACCTCGGTCGGCGCTGTTTTCGTGCTTGTCCTGGTGCACCGGCAGAAGTGACCGGCGCCCTTACGATCGTACCAGTCAATGACCGATCGTGAAGTTGTTGTTGGCCTGATCGATCCCGCTGATGAGGAAAAGCGGCCGGACGCCGTAACCCTGGGCCGGATGCTTCTTGCCGATCTCGGTGCCAAGGGCGTGGTCGTAGAAACTGGTTGCCGGCATGAGGCGGACGACGAAGGCGGCGCGGCGACATTCGGTCCGGTTGGCCTCGGAACCGTGGATCATGTAGACATCGTGGAATGAAACCTGTCCGGTCCGCAGCAGCAGCGGCTCCGCCGTGCTTTCGTCGAAATGCTCCGGATCACAGACCAGGTTGATGGTCTTGTCGCCTCCTTCCAGCCAGGAGTGACTGTACAGCTTGCGTGCCCGATGGGATCCCGGGATGAACCGCATGGGGCCGTTCTCCGGTGTCACGTCATCCAGCGGAATCCAGATGGTCAGCACTTCCAGCGGCCGGATCGGATAGTATTCCCCGTCCTGGTGCCACGGGGTTTCCTTTCCGCCCCGGGCAGGCTTGCCGAAAATCGTGGTTCCCCAGAGGATGATGTCGTCACCGATGAGCTGGCGTGCGATGGCAACCAGGCCGGGATGGGTTGCGAATTCCAGCCATCTTGCCGAGCCTCTGACCCCCATTGAACCGCAGGTCTGGTGGGGTGCCATGATGATGTCGGGTGCGACGTCATCGTTCCGCGCCAGAAGCCCGGCGTATTCCCGGCGCATCTCCACGATCAGTTCCCGGGGCAGTTCCCAGCGCGGAACGACCCACCCCTTTTCATGGAAGAGGGCCAATTCTTCCCCGGACAGGCGGGTCCCGGTCATGTTCCGGTCGTCTCCCGGGCCGGGCCGGACATGGCGGAGCGGTCGTCCGGCATCCGGCGGCGACGGGCGGTACGCCGTCGTCCGATCCGATGGAAGTTGCATGCACGGGACATTTTTGTCATCTTTGCGGGGGTGTGCCTGCCCGGAAAGGGTTTTTACTTGTATCAGGGATCGCACAATGCCGCAACGGGCCCGATTCGGGGCGCCGGGTCCAGCCTGATCCCGGGCTGCACCGGTTCGGGAAGACCGGCCCTCCAGGCGCAATGATGTACTGCCACTTCATCGGAGACGACAGACCATGACTACGCGGATGAACATTTCCTCGGGATCCAGTTATGAAGCCGCGTACGGGTACAGCCGCGCCGTCAAGGTGGGTGACACCGTGTATGTCGCCGG
>JAJDTE010000189.1:0-39411 GCA_022827325.1 Gammaproteobacteria bacterium
ACCGTGCGTGAAATGGAATCCCGCCTGAGCGGCGGGGACATTTCCTTCGACTCCACCCTGGAGCAGGACGAGGGCGACCTGGGATACCAGGCGCCGTCCGAGCACCTTGGCGACAGCCGCTACGACCCCGCGAGGATGGTCAGCGAATCCGAACAGGCCAACCTGAACCGGGAGCAGCTCTCGGCGGCCCTGGAAAAACTGGACCAGCGCAGCAAGGACATCGTCCTGCGGCGATGGCTCAGCGAGGACAAGACCACGCTGCATGAACTCGCGGATGAATACGGCGTCTCCGCCGAACGGATCCGCCAGATCGAAAAGCGCGCGATGGAGAAGATGAGGGTGTCCATCGAGGCCGCCTGACAGGGCATCGGCACCAACAATGAAAAGGGCCCCGTACGGGGCCTTTTTCATGTGTGCGGGGAGACGGGCCCGGGGCGCCGTGAACCGAGGCGGCCGCCCGCCCTGTCCCGGAAACCTGCACTTTGGCCGGCAAACGGATACTATCGGGCCCTGCCCACCATCCACAGCCTCCTGCCGTGCCAGCCGCCAGTACTGACAAGCACGCATCCAAGCGATCACCGGACAGGGTGATGCGGCTCGGGCGCATGGGCGCCTTCCACCAGACCCGCCTCAGCTTCATGCGCGCACTGCTCCGGCAGCTGAAGCGGGAATCCTGGACCTTCGACCGGACGATGTGGCGGATGGACGCCCGGGGCGTCGGCGTCGGCGTCTACCAGGCCCGGGGCCCCGGGCATACCTACAGCCTGGTCTGTTTCGCCCACGACCTGCCGCCGGACATGCGCTCCGACCGGGTGATCGCCGAGCGGTGGGATGCCACCTTCGCCCTGTTCGACGGGGTGCCCGGGGAGGCGGACATCGCCCGCATGTCCCGCAACGTGCCGCTGCAGGAGGCGGGGACCTGCGCGGAGACCGAACTGGTGCTGGCGCGGGCCAACCGCAGCGTGCGGCTTTTCGAGCACGTGGTGGACCGCCTCGCCGGCGGCGAACAGCCCGACCCGGAATTCATCGAGCGGACCGGGTACCTGATGCGCACGACGGCGGTGTACGGTAACGGGAAGTTCGGCCTGGGGGACCGCGAGCGCATCGCGGCGCGGCCGGAATTCCGCGGCGCCTTCCGGGTGGAACTGCTGGCGGTCTGGCTCATCCGGTGGTTCACCGTGGACATCGCCGAGCACCTGGCCCGGCAGCGGGGGCCGTCCCGCGCCGTGCCCCTGGATCCGCGTATCCGCGCCAGTCTGGGGGTCGGCAACGCGACGGGTCTCGGCATGGCGCCGTTTCTGGGAACCCATCCCGGACTGCTGCACGCCTGGATGGATGCCAGGGAAACCGCGCTCATGCGGGTACGCAACATCGGGCGTTCGGATGCCGGGACCAGGGAGGTGTTCCGCACCACGCTGGCACGGGCACGCAGGGATGTCGCCCGCTGGCGCACGGATGATGCGCGCCAGGCCGGGCGGGTGCGTGAACTGGCCGGAGATCTCGAAAGGCTGGCCGTTCACCTGGACGGGGGGGTGTTGGAGCGCCCCGCCCCCTGGGACGGCCTGGTCCGCTGGTCGGAAGACCACCTCACCACCGAAGGGCAGGAGATGCTGGTCTCCCTCGTGATCGAGCCCCACGGGGAACTAGTCGATGACCTGGCCGACGGCATGGCCCTGGACGAACTGCCCCTGGCGGCCGTCGACGGCGCCATGACCGCGGGCGAGGCCCTGGCCATGATCGAGGCCGACTACGGCTGGTCTCTCGCGATCGATTTCGGGGCCCGCGACGCCAACGCCCGGTTCTGGTACGTGTCGGAAGAGAAGCTGGAGCCCCGTCTCGGCGAACGCTTCGAGGAGCCGGGGGCGGACCGGGAGCAGCCCCTCGCCTTCGCCCGGGAAATGCGGCGGCTCCGGGACGATCTTCTGGGGACGGACAGCCGGCAGCCGCTGGCCGATTTCCTGATGGCCAGGCCGGAATACCGCGGCGAGATACGCCGGCTGCAACTGGTCAGCCGGATGCCCTACGCCGAGATCAGGAACAACCTCATCTCCGCGGACATGGTGCCGGTGGACCTCCTGCGCTGCAAGCTGTCGTTTTTCGGTGCCACGCGTTTCGATCCCAAGTCCGATCGCTGGGTCAGGATCACCATGTACCAGAACGCGCCCTATCCCGACACCATCCGGGAAGAACCGGCGGATGACTGGATCTACCCGCCGCTGTAGCGGACCCGGCCCATGGACCTGTCCCTCAACCAGGTGGAGAACACCAGCCGCAAGGCGGTGCGGGGCGCCGGACTGCCCTGGTGCCTGGCGGAGGATGCGGGCCGCGCGGTGCGCTGGCTGGAGATGGTGGGACTGCCGGGCACGGCATGGCTGCTCCTGGTGCTGGCCGCCGTGGGCCACCGCCGGACCGGTGAATTGCTGCTCCGGCAGCAGCCCGGGCCGGTCTGGTGCGCCGCGGGCGGGACGGCCTCGCCCCTGGTCGCGGGCCCCAGTCTGGCGGATGCGGTGCACCTGCACCGGGGCGACGAGGGGTTCGCCCTGACGCTCCAGGGCGTGGTATGCCCGGAACTGTGTGCGGGGTATCTCGGGGTGGCGTCCCTGCAGACCGGGGCGCCGCTGGCCATGTCCTGGGCCCGCGGCGACATGCGGATCCTCGGCGACCGGGTCTTGGTTGACGCCGACTATGATGTCGGAGCCACCGCCGATCCGTACGACCTGGCGGTGCGCAATGGATCCCGGAACCCCGGGCGCCCCGGCAGGGAATACACCGGGGCGGCGGGCTCGAGATGGGTCGATCCGCGTGTCCTTGACTTGCTGGAGAACATGGCCCGCCGCACCTACGTGAAAAACACCGAGGCGTCCCGCCTGTCCGGCGCCGGCGCCGGACTGAGCGACACCGACTGACCGGGTGCGCCTGCCCGGCGGCAGTCAGGCGCGCTCGACGTACTCGCCGGTCTCGGTGTTGACCCTGACCTTCTCGCCGGTGTTGATGAACTGGGGAACCGTGAGCCTGTAGCCCGTCTCCAGCACCGCGGGCTTGCCGCCGCTGGCAGCGGTCTGGCCTTTCACCACCGCCTCGGTCTCCACCACTTCCAGCACCACGCTGGCGGGCAGTTCCACGCCGATGGGAGAGTCGTTGTGGAGGTTGATCTGGACGCCGGTGTTGGGCAGCAGGAACGGGATCTCCGTCTCCAGGTCCTCGGCGGGAAGGGAGAGCTGCTCGAAGGTTTCGTTGTCCATGAAGATGTAGGCGTCGCCGTCGCTGTACAGGTACTGCATCTGGCGGGGTTCCACGTGGGCCCGCTCCAGCTTGTCCTCGGAGCGGAAGCGCTCGTTCAGCTTGGTCCCCTCGGCAATGGATTTCATTTCCAGCTGGACGAAGGCGCCGCCCTTGCCGGGCTTGACATGGTTTTTCTTCAGCACGCGCCAGAGCCTGCCCTGGTATTCCAGCAGGTTGCCGACGCGTGCATCGGATGCGGAGATTTTCATGGAGGGTCCTGGCGGCCGGAAAGTGGCGCGATTGTAGGCGATAATCCGGTATCAGTACACGGCGGGATTTTCCGTCGCCGCGCCGATCCCGGAAGCGATGAACGAACAGCACCCATTCGACCCGGACGCATTCCTGTCCTCGGTATCCGAGATGCCCGGCGTGTACATCTACTATGACGCCGAGGGCGGCACCCTCTATGTCGGCAAGGCGGGCAATCTCAGGAAGCGGGTCTCGGCGTATTTCCGAAAATCCGGCTTAAGTCCCCGCACCCGGCTCATGGTGTCCAGGATCCACCGCGCCGAGACCCAGCAGACCCGTACCGAGAGCGAGGCCCTGCTGCTGGAGAACAACCTGATCAAGCACCGCCGACCCCGGTTCAATGTTCTTTTGCGGGACGACAAGAGCTATCCCTACATCCGCCTGACCAGCGGTGACGCGTATCCGAGGTTCGCATTCTACCGCGGCCGGCGCAGCCGGCCGGGGAAGTACTTCGGGCCCTATCCCGGCGCGGGCGCGGTGCGGGAAATGCTGGGCCACGTGCAGAAGATCTTCCGTCTCAGGCAATGCAACGACGCCACCTTCAGGAACCGGTCGCGTCCCTGCCTGCAGTACCAGATCAAGCGCTGCAGCGGGCCCTGCGTCGGCCTGGTTTCCCGGGAGGACTATCTCGAGGATGTCCGCCAGGCGGAGGCGATGATATCGGGGCGGGACACCAAGCTGATGGAGGAGCTCTCACGGCGGATGGAGGCGGCATCGGCCAGCCTTGAATTCGAGCAGGCGGCCGAATTCCGGGACCGGATCGCCAGGCTGCAGCGGGTGCGGGAAAACCAGTACATCGACAACCAGGGAACCGACGCCGACGTGGTGGCCGTGGCGGTGGAGTCCGGCACCATCTGCTTTGGCGTCATCTCCATCCGGAGCGGGCGCAACCTGGGAGGCAGGTTCCATATCCAGCCCAATCCGCTGGACCAGGAGCCGGCGGAACTGCTGGAGGCGTTCCTTCCCCAGAATTACCTGGGCGCGTCGATTCCGCCGGAGATCCTGCTCAGCCACCGCATCGAGGGCAGGGCATCCCTGCAGCAGGTGCTGTCCCTGGAGGCCGGTTCCCGGGTGGTGATCAAGAGCCGGTGCCGCACCACCAGGGCCCGGTGGATCGAGGGCGCCCGCATCAACACCGGCGACCGGCTGCGGGTGTACCTGAACGAACACAGCCAGCTCAGCCGGCAGTTCGAGGCCCTCGCGGCGCTGGTGGGACTGGAGGAGACCCCGGACCGGATCGAGTGCTTCGACATCAGCCATACCCTGGGCGAGCGCACGGTGGGGTCCTGCGTGGTTTTCGATTCCCGGGGCGCGGTGAAATCAGACTACCGCAAGTTCAATGTCGGCGGCGTCCGGGAAGGCGATGACTATGACGCCATGGAACAGGTGCTGTTCCGGCGGTACCGGCGGGTGCTGGAGGACGACGGCAAGCTGCCGGACCTGGTGCTGATCGACGGCGGCAAGGGGCAACTCGCGGTGGCCGAGCGGGTCTTCGGGGAGCTGCAGCTCGCCGAGCAGGTGCCGCTGGTGGCCGTGTCCAAGGGGCCGGAGCGGCGCGCCGGGGAGGAGCAGCTCCATCTCCCCGGGCGGCGGGTGCCGATCTGTCCCGGCGGGGCGTCGCCCGCTTCCCACCTCATCCAGCGGATCCGCGACGAGGCGCACCGGTTCGCCATTGCCGGCCACCGCAACCGGCGCGACAAGGCGCGCACCCGCTCGGTGCTCGAAGAGATCGAGGGCGTGGGGGAAAAGCGACGCCGGGACCTGCTGCGGCATTTCGGCGGCATCGGCGAGGTCCGCCGGGCGGGCATCGAGGAACTCGCCCGGGTGCCGGGCATCAGCCCGAAGCTGGCGGAGCGCATTTATAATCAGTTCCATACCTGATAGGCTTGCCGGTCGAATGGTGCCCCGCGCGAGGGAAACACGCCGCGGGCACGCATTGATCCGTGTCCTTCATCGAGCTGGAAATCGATCAAGCCATGTGGAACCTGCCCAACCTGCTGACCCTGTTCCGGATCGCCCTGATCCCGGTGCTGGTGCTGATCTACTTCTGGCCCATGCCCTACCGGGAGCCGATCCTGACCGGCGTGTTCGTGCTGGCGGCCCTGACGGACTGGCTGGACGGGTTCCTGGCGCGCAGGATGAATGCCACCACCCGGCTGGGGGCGTTTCTCGACCCGGTGGCGGACAAGCTCATCGTCTCGAGCGCCCTGGTGCTGCTGGTGTCGGATTCGGACATCCTTGCGGCGGTGCTGCACCCGGCCCCCTTCGCCATCGCGGTCACCATCATCGTCGGCCGGGAGATCACCATCTCCGCCCTCCGGGAATGGATGGCCGAGCTCGGGGAGCGCGGCGTGGTGGCCGTGGGGTTTCTCGGCAAGATCAAGACCGTCATGCAGATGGTGGCCATCGCGCTGCTCCTGTACATGCTGCCCATCCAGGGGCTGCCCACGTTCCTGATCGGGGAAATCGCCCTCTACGTCGCGGCCGTGCTGACGCTCTGGTCCATGGTGGAGTATCTTCGGATCACCTGGCCGTACCTGATGCAAAGGGACTGAAATCCGTCCCGGGCCGCGGGTTTTCCGGATTTCTATTGACACCGGGTGCAGGTTGCATAGAATCATCCTCCCTCGATTCAAGAGCCATGCGGGAATAGCTCAGTTGGTAGAGCACAACCTTGCCAAGGTTGGGGTCGCGAGTTCGAGTCTCGTTTCCCGCTCCATTTCCCGGCACGATGCCGGGTGTTTTTGACCGGACGGTTGCCAGGCTTCCTGCCCGGGTCAACTCGGTTCAGGCGGTGATGCCGCGTGTTGTGCCCCGGCCAGGCGCCGCAAGGTGAACCCGGCGGCAAAACTGCTATGATCCGACCACCTACCGGCTGAGTGGCAGAGTGGTTATGCAGCGGCCTGCAAAGCCGTGTACCTCGGTTCGATTCCGGGCTCAGCCTCCAGGCGCATCGCGCGCCTTTCCGTTGCCCGGATGGCGGAATTGGTAGACGCAAGGGACTTAAAATCCCTCGAGGCAACCCTCGTGCCGGTTCGACTCCGGCTCCGGGCACCATACTTTAAAAATCCGTGACTTGCGCTTTCTGCCGCATTCGAGTGCTTTTTATCATTTATTCTTTTAAATACAGATAGTTATAACGCAGTTCCTTCCTTTCCGTTCGTCTCGTTACCACACATCCCCTCACTTGAATGTAGAATTCATTTACGCCAAATTACGCCAAATTACGCCAAATTTTACGCCAAGAAGCGCCGTCAACATAAATTGACGAGGATCGAGGATGGCTACATTCAGAAAACGCAGCAGCGGGTGGCGCGCCGAAGTGTGTATCAAGGGTATTCGAACATCGGCAACATTTACCACCAAGCGGGAAGCCCAGGCCTGGGCAGCGCAGGAAGAAACCCGTTTGAGGGAAGATTCAGCCGGCATGGTGCCCAACAGGCCGTTTCGCGACCTGCTGGAACGTTATAGCCGAGATGTGAGCTCAAAGAAGCGTGGAGCCGTGCGAGAGCAGAGGATGATCGGTGTCATTCTCCGCGACCCCGTCTCCGATGTGTCTCTGCGTGTGCTCACACCTGCCGAGATCGCTACATGGCGCGATCGGCGTCTGACCCAGGTCTCCGGCGCAACGGTGGAGCGGGAGATGACGATTCTGTCGCATGCATTCTCGGTAGCACGCCGCGAATGGGGATGGCTGCGAGTCAATCCGGTTAGCGATGTGCGGCGGCCGGCGCCAACGCCAGCCCGTACCCGTCGGCCAACGGCGGAAGAGACCGAGAAATTACTGCACACGCTGGGCTACTCCCGTGAATTGTTTCCCAAAACGGCTTCGGCCCGGGTTGGTGCGGCCTATCTTTTTGCCATAGAGACTGCCATGCGCGCGGGAGAGATCTGCAGCCTGGAATGGCAGCACGTCAATGAGCAGCATGTTCATTTGCCGCTGACGAAGAATGGCTATGCGCGCGATGTGCCGCTGTCGGCCGAAGCACGGCGAATCATCGAGCAGCTTCGTGCTGTAACTGGTGAAGGGGATACAGTGTTTGATGTCGCGACTGCCAGCCTGGATGCCCTGTTTCGCAAGGCAAAAGCGCGAGCTATTATTGAAGATCTTCACTTCCATGACACGCGTCGAGAAGCCTTGACGCGGCTTTCCAAGATATTCGATGTGATGGAACTCGCTCGGATTAGCGGGCACCGCGACCTTCGAGTACTGCAAAACGTATACTATGCGCCAACGATCAGCGATCTCGCGGCCAAGCTAGACTAGGCAATTCTGTTTTCCTGGTGCTTTTCAGTCCAGGCAATTACTTCTTTCGCCTTCCACAGGGGTTGCCCGCGGCCCTTGCTCCCCATAACCGGCAATCGGATAGCCTGGGGAAAGCCGGGCAGGGCGGTGATGCGCTCACGCACAACCGCCTCGGAGCGCTTGAGGTAGGCGGCAATCTCCTTGATTGACCACAAGTCCACGGTAATGGGAATTCGCGGGGACAGGCTGTTGATTGCGTCCAGCAGCATATCAAGCTGATTCGTGGGCATACCATTGCGTCCAGGATTTCGATGAAATCATGGTATCGCCATAGCTGCACCAGAAATAGTTTGAAAGCCTGCACCTAGACATTATGGCCTGCCCGATACCATGAGGCAGGAATCCCCAGGTTGGCGGTAGAGGTCTGCCTCCGGTATCGTGGGTTACACGGCTGACGTGCAGTGCTACCTACAAAGCGCTTCCACAACGATTCAACAGATAAAGCGCGCAAAAGGCGTGATTGCTAGAGTTACATTTATATATACTAAAAGGGTTGATTAATAATATACTAAATGTATAATTAAATTTATGGAAATTCGGTACGGCAAGAAGGCTTTGAAATACCTGTTGAAGCTACAGCCAAAATTGCAGAACCGGATCCGGAAAACGATCAGAAGGATTGCGGATGGCAATACTCAGGGTCTGAACATCGTTGCCATGCACGATGTGGACGCGTTTCGAGTAAGGATCGGTGACTATCGGGTAATCTACGAGATCAAGGGTGACGAGCTCGTCTTGATTGTAATCAAGATCGGGGCTCGCGGAGATGTTTACAAATGAGCGCACAGATTATCGAAAAAGACGGCATGCCGGAATTCGCGGTATTGCCCTATGCGGAATACGAGCTGCTGCTGGCTATCGCGGAAGATAAAATGGATGCCGCCGATGTACTGGCGTATCGCGAGGCGAGGGAAGAATGCTTTCCGGAATCGCTCGTTGATGCGCTGGTAAACGGCGATCATCCGATCAAGGTTTATCGCAATTATCGCCAGCTGACGCAGCAGGAACTCGCGGATCGGATCGGCAAGTCAAAACCATACATAGCCAAACTGGAAGCCGGAGAGCGCACGGGTACGATAGATGTCTTGGCCAGGATAGCCGAAGTTCTCGAGGTCGACCTCGATCAGCTTGCTTGAAGCATAGCAAGCGAATTAACCTGGATCTCGGTCGCCGGTTACGCCAAACCTACGCCAGTCAGCCGTAACTGTTTGATTAATAAATGATTGTGACTCCGGCTCCTGGCACCATTTCCCCGGCTTGCCTGCGCGGGGCCGTGGCGCCGGGCAACCCCGTTCTTTCCCGGCGCGGCGGGGCCGCGCCCTGCCCGTTTCCGCCCCGGACCCGACCCGGCCGACCGGGACGGAATCTGCCGGCAATACGACCGTTCGTTTCCGGGTTCTATAGTAGAAAACCCTTATAAATTCATACATTTCCTATAAAGCGGATTTATAGGCCACATAAAACGCCTCCGTTTGAACCATGGCCGGAGTTCGCCCAAAATCATCTGCCGGACAAACGTTTCATGGCCCAGTGCCTGATACCCTGAAAAGAGCCCATTTCCCATGTTGACAAACAACCCTTTCGCCGAGGTCTCGGCGACGATTCCACCATCTGCCATGCAGACCTTCGTGGTCGTCATGTTCCTGCTGGTGGTGGCGGGCACGATCTTCGACGTGATCCACAAGAAAAGCGCGAAATACTTCTTCGAGAACATGAAGCGGGAGAAGGCCGCCGGCTCGCGCCAGGTCGGCGGTGGAGAGAAGGTCGGGATCGCGGTCGCGACGGCGGCCCATGACGTCCTCGCCTCGGGAGAATTCTGCAATCCCCGCCGGCGCCTGGCCCACCTGATTACCATGTACGGGTTCATCCTGTTCGTGATCACTTCCTGTACCATGATCTTCGGCTACGCCGAGCCCGGCGCCGCCACGCCCGCCATCCACCCGCTGCTGTGGCATCTCGGCGCCCTGATGGTTTGCGTGGGGGGCTACTGGTTCTGGTTCTTCATCCGTGTGGATGTCGCCGCCGAGGGCCATTCTCCGTTCCGGTTCATGCCGGCGGACCTGTTCGTGGTCTCGCTCGTGGCGTGCACCACGTTCGCCCTGATCTGGTCCTACTTCGTGAACGCCGGCGCCGGCACCGTCACCTGGGTGTTCTTCTGGCTGTTCATCGCCGCCGCCCTGGTGCTGTTCGGCGGTGTCCCGTGGTCCAAGTTTGCCCACATGTTTTTCAAGCCCGCAGCCGCGTACCAGAAGCGCGTGGCGGACGCCGACGGCTCGCGGAGCAACCTGCCGCCACCGGCGGATGCCCCGGCAAAG
This sequence comes from Gammaproteobacteria bacterium, assembly GCA_022827325.1. GTDB lineage: Bacteria > Pseudomonadota > Gammaproteobacteria > Arenicellales > Poriferihabitantaceae > VYFG01. Next base: position 10,153 of record JAJDTE010000189.1, read on the forward strand.
TTCGGGCTCGGCATCAAGCGGGATTTGCCGCGGCATTATTGAGCGCGCCTTCCTGCCACCGGGCGGCCGGCTGACCGGCCGCAGCGAACCGATCAACCACTGACGAACGAATACCATGCCAACTTTTGTATACATGACACGATGCGATGGCTGTGGCCACTGCGTGGACATCTGTCCTTCGGACATCATGCACATCGACAAGACCTACAGGCGTGCGCTCAACATCGAGCCGAACATGTGCTGGGAGTGCTACTCCTGCGTGAAGGCCTGTCCACAGAATGCCATCGACTGCCGGGGCTACGCGGACTTCGCGCCGCTCGGCCACAGCGTGCGCGTTCTCAGGGAGGAGGAAAAGGGAACCATTTCCTGGCGCATCAAGTTCCGCGACGGCCGGGAGAAGAACTTCATCTCCCCCATCACGACGGAGCCCTGGGGCGAGAAGATCCCGCGGCTCGCGGATCTCGCGGTGCCCAGCGAGGAAGCGCTCGAGTCACAGCTGCTTTGCTATGAACCGGATGCCCTGAACATCGAAACCGGCCTGCCGACCATCGACAAGTCCAAATTCAAGCAGGGGGTCTACTACTGATGGCATACAAAACCGTATTCGAGGATTGCGATATCCTGGTCGTCGGCGGCGGAATGGGCGGCACCGGCGCGGCCTACGAGTCGCGCTACTGGGGACGCGACCTCAAGATCGTCGTGGCCGAAAAGGCGAACATAGACCGATCCGGCGCGGTGGCGCAGGGACTCTATGCCATCAACTGCTACATGGGCATGCAGTGGGACGAAAACCAGCCCGAGGACCATGTCCGGTACGCGCGCAACGACCTCATGGGCATGGTGCGCGAGGACCTCGCCTACGACATGGCGCGGCATGTGGACTCCACCGTGCACAAGTTCGAGGAATGGGGCCTGCCGCTGATGCGGGATCCGGAAACCGGCCGCTACCAGCGTGAAGGCAAGTGGCAGATCATGATCCATGGCGAGAGCTACAAGCCCATCGTGGCGGAGGCCGCGCGAAAGTCCGCGGACAAGATCTACAACCGCATCATGGTGACCCACCTGCTGATGGACGAGAGCCGCCCCAACCGGGTGGGCGGGGCCGTGGGATTCAATGTCCGTACGGGTGATTTCCACGTGTTCCGCGCCAAGGCGGTGATCGTGGGCGCCGGCGGAGCCTCCCACATCTTCAAGCCGCGTTCCGTGGGCGAGGGCATGGGCCGTACCTGGTACGCGCCCTGGAGCTCCGCCTCCGCCTATGCCCTGCCGATCCTGGCCGGCGCGAAGATGACCCAGATGGAGAACCGTATCGTGCTGTGCCGTTTCAAGGACGGCTACGGTCCCGTGGGCGCCTACTTCCTGCACCTGAAAACCTACACCCAGAACGCCTACGGCGAGGAGTACGAGTCCAAGTGGTACGACCACACCAAGAACCTGGTGGGCGAGTACATTGACCATCACCCGACTCCGACCTGCCTCAGGAACCACGCATTCATCGAGGAGATGAAGGCGGGCCGGGGCCCGATCCACATGGTGACCAAGGAAGCCTTCCAGGACCCCCACAAGGAGGTCATCGGCTGGGAAAACTTCCTCGGCATGACCGTGGGACAGGCCGTGGTCTGGGCATCCCAGGACATCGATCCCAAGTACACCAATCCGGAACTGACCACCTCGGAGCCCTACGTCATGGGTTCCCACGCGACCTGCTCCGGGGCATGGGCGAGCGGGCCGGAGGACGTCTCCCCGGACGAGTACTACTGGGGCTACAACCGGATGATGACGGTGGAAGGCCTCTTTGGCGCCGGGGACGCCCTTGGCGGCACGGCTCACGCCTTTTCCTCCGGCTCCTTCACCGAAGGGCGGCTGGCGGCGAAGGCCGCGGTCCGGTTCGTCCGCGACCACGGCAAGGATGACATCCGGATTTCCGACAAGCAGTTCAATGATCTCAAATCCACGATATACAAGCCGCTGGAGAACTACGAGGTCGGGCGCAACGAGATTGTCGGGGGCACCGTCTCCCCGAGCTACATCCTGCCGATCCACGGCCTGCAGCGCCTGGAGAAGATCATGGATGAGTATGCCGGCGGGATCAGCAACAACTACATGACCAACGAGCCGCTGCTGCTGCGGGGCATGCACCTGCTGAAAACCCTGCAGGAGGACCTCGATCACATCGGCGCCGAAGACCTGCACCAGCTGCAGCGGGCCTGGGAACTGCGGCACCGCGCCATCGCGTCCGAATGTGTGGTCCAGCACACCCTGTTCCGCGAGGAGACGCGCTGGCCGGGGTACTATTACCGCGGCGATTTCATGAAGCTGGACGACGAGAACTGGCACGCGCTGACGCTGTCCCGCCGGGATCCCGAATCCGGCGAATGGACCATGGAGAAGGCGCCGGTTTATCATATCGTCGACTGACCCGTCTTCGGGGACAGCCGCGAACCGGGCGGAAGGGGCTTTCCGCCCGGGGCGTTCCCGGCGGCGCAACCCGCAGCCGGCGGCGCCCCGTTTTCCGGCCGTCCGGGCCTCACGCATTCTCGGCAACGATATGGTCCCAACCGAAATCCCTGATCAGGGCAGGGCCGAACTTGAAGCGGCCGCGCGGAACCTCGACGCGCCGACGGCGGTGCTCGATCCATTGCTGGCATGCATCACCGCCCGGGATGTCCGCCCCATCCAGGTGTCCGGCCTGCTGGAGGCGGGATACCGGAAACTCCGGGCCCTTCGGGACAGACTGGCGGACCTGTCCGCGGATGCCGCGAACGGCGATGGCGTGTGTGATGCCGCCGGGGCTCTGAGGGATATTCTGGATACCGGCAAGGCCATCTCCCCCCCGGATCTGGTTGCCCGTCTGGGGGACATGGAGGAGGCGGCCGCTTCCGCCGGCCCTGCGGCGCTGGCATCTGTACTTGAATGCCGCGCGCTGGCCGCCGCGTCAGGCCAGGACCACCTGGCGGCGGCGGACCTCTGCCGCCGGGCTGCAGGCACACCGGGCCTTTCCCAGCCCCGGCAATGGCAGCTGGTCCAATTGCAGGCGACATTGCTTGGGGACCATGGGCGGGCATTCGATGATGACACCGCGCTCACGGCCTCGATCGAACTGCTCAGAACCCGTGCCCTGCCGCTCGCGGAGGAATGCAAGAACCCGGAATACCGGGCCGGCAGCCTCGAGGCCCTGGGCAACGCGCTCGGCATCGTCGGCCAGCGCCGCATGGGTACACGTTACCTCGAGGACGCCATCGGCGCATTCCGCGAAGCGCTGGACCTGCGTGATCCCGAAGCCGCCCCGGTCGAGTGGGCGGCCGCACAGAACGGCCTCGGGAATGCCCTGGGCGCGCTGGGACAGCGGCAGGCGGATGATGGACTGCTCAACCAGGCAGTGGAGGCGTTCGGGCAGGCGCTTACCCTGCGCAGCGAAGAGCTGACGCCCCGGGACTGGGCTTCGACCATGAACAACCTGGCGGCGGTGCTGCAATCACTCGGACGGAAGAGCAAGGATCCCAAGGTCCTGAAACGCGCCGTGGAGGCCTACAAGGGCGTGCTTCGGGTCTGGACCCGGGGAACGGTGCCGCTGGACTGGGCCGCCGCCATGGACAATCTCGGTTCCGGGCTGCGGGCGCTCGGGGAACACCGCCGGGGGCCGCGCACCCTGGAGCAGGCGGTGGCGGCCTACAGGAGCGCCCTGGCCGAGCGTCCCCGTGACCGCCTGCCCGGGGAATGGGCGATGACGCACAACAACCTGGGGGCGGCGCTGCAGAAGCTGGCCCAGCGCGAGGAAAACCCGGACATCATGCGCCAGGCCGCCGAGGCCTATGAGAACACGCTGCTGGAATGGACCCGGGAGAAGGCGCCGATGACCTGGGCGATGGCCAAGGCGAACCTGGGGGTGGCCCTTCGGGAGCTGGCGGCCATGACCGTCGATATCGAAACCGCGGACAGGGCCGTGGCGGAAATCGGGGCCGCGGTGGACGTGTTCCGCGGCGCCAGCCACGCGCAATACACCGAACTCGGGGAGGAGCAGCTTTCCTTCGCCCGCCAGCTGTTGGCGGAACTGATTGCGCAGACTGATTCAGAGAATTCCGACAATGCCGAGGCGACCCGGATCGCGCTCAAGATCAATACCTGACCCGGCGGACGCCCGCGTTCAGTCCGCAGCTCCCCGGGACCCGGCGGGATGCTATTGGCGAATGCCCTCGATCGTGAAGTAGATCTCCGCGGTGCGGGAGGCGGGACCCAGGTTGTAGTCGATGCCGAAGTCGGCCATGGTGATGGTGGTGGTGCCCTCGAACCCGGCACGGTACGTGCCCCAGGGATCCTTGCCCTCGCCGATCCGCCGCATTTCCAGGGTGACCGGGAGGGTGACGCCGCGCAGGGTCAGGTCCCCGGTGAGCAGGCCCTCGCCCCGGCCGGTTTCCTCGTAGCCCGTGCTGACGAACCGGGCGGTGGGGTATTTCCTGACATGCAGGAAATCCCTGCCGCGGAGGTGGACGTTGCGCTTGGCGTGGTGTGTTTCCAGGGTGGTGGTATCGATGTCCACTTCCACGGAAGCCACCGACGGATCGTCGGCGTCCCAGCTGAAGCGGCCGGTGAAATCCGGGAACTCGCCGAGAACATAGCTGAATCCCAGGTGGGACACCTTGAAGCGGATGAAGGCGTGCTTGCCCTTGATGTCCATCGCGTAGTCCGCGGCCAGGCCCGGTTGCGCAGCCAGCGAGAACGCCAGCGCCAGCAGGATCAGGGCACCGTTTCTGGTTAGGGTCCGGTAGGAAAGCATGGTCAAAGTCTCCCGATTTCCTGAACTATACCAGCCTCAGTCCGCATTGCCGAGGCCCAGCATGTTGCGCAGGGTCCCGTCCCGGTCCACGAAGTGGTGCTTGAGCGCGCCCAGCATGTGCAGGCAGGCCAGCGCGATCACCGCCCAGGCCAGCCAGTAGTGGAGGAACAGGAAGATGTCCTCCTCCCCCTTGATCTCCGTGTCCATCAATGCCGGCAGGGTGAACCAGTCGAACACGGGGATGCCCTCGCCCTCGGCGGTGGACAGCAGGTAGCCGAATACCACGATGGCCACCAGCAGCAACTGCATGCAGAACTGGACCAGCCTCGAGATGGCGCGCGCCAGTGGACCGACACCGCTGCCCGGCGCCGGACGGGGGTTTGCGATGGACCAGGCGATCCGAAGAAAGATTGCGCCCGCCAGCAGTATGCCGATGCTCTCGTGGAGGTGGGGCAGAAACTGGCTCATCCGGTCGTAGTAGTCCATCCCGGTCATGTAGAGGCCGAGGGCGAACTCCCCGACCACGCCGACGGCGATGATCCAGTGCAGCAGCACGGCCACGAGACCATAGCGTCTCCGGGAATTTTTCAGCATTACGCGATCTGCCGGATCCTGACCATAACGCGATTGTAGTCTCCCGACGCGCCTCCGGGGTGGATTGTCGGGGCCGTCCCGCGGAATCGGGGCGGCGGGTGCCGTCCCGGGCACATGGCCCGGACTACACATTGGGGCCTGTTTCTGGTATAAATCGCGCCCCCTGAGACAACCCAACAGACGATACCCAGGAGTCGGGCGATGGCGAGAGTATGTCAAGTAACCGGAAAGCAGGTGATGATGGGTAATAACGTGTCCCACGCCCACAACAAGACCCGGCGCAAGTTCCAGCCCAACCTGCATCACCGCCGTTTCTGGGTGGAGAAAGAGAACCGCTGGGTGAAACTGCGGGTCTCCACCACCGGGCTTCGCATTATCGACAAGAAGGGCATCGATGCGGTCCTGTCGGACATGCGCGCCCGCGGGGAAAAAATCTGAGAGGATTCATCATGCGAGACAAGATCAAGCTGGTATCCAGTGCCGGTACCGGCCATTACTACACCACGACCAAGAACAAGCGCACCATGACCGAGAAGATGGAGATCAGGAAATATGATCCCGTTGTGCGCAAGCACGTCATCTACAAGGAAGGCAAGATCAAGTAGCCCCCGGCCGGTCCGGCCGCCTGTCCCCGCGATGGAATCTGCGTGGGCTTCTCCAGGGAAGGGGGGTCTTTTCGTGAAGGCCCGAAGGGATGCTATCATCGTCTCCATACCCTACTGGGCGATCATGGCCCGGCGCCGAATCTCCGTGCTGCAGGGCGTGGCAAGGAGGTTGAAATTCCCGGTTCATGCCCGGCCCACGCCAAAAGGACGGTAATACGCGTATGACTCAGAAGCTGTCGGTCACCCGCAGAACGCTGGTCAGGGCGGCGGGCCTCGCCGCACTGGCTCCGGCCGCGGGGACACTCGCGGCCCTCAGGATGACCCCGAGGCAGACCACGGGCCCGTTCTACCCCGTGAAAATCCCCCTGGACGCCGACGCCGACCTGGTGCAGGTGGAGGCGATGTCCCGGCCGGCCACCGGGATCATCGCGCATGTCACCGGCAGGGTGGTTGATACCAATGGCAATCCCGTCCCCGGCGCGAAGGTGGAAATCTGGCAGTGTGACGCCTTCGGTGCCTACAAGCATCCACGGGACCGGGGCGATGTCTCGGAGCCGGAGTTCCAGGGCTATGGATTCACCCGCACTTCGGGACAGGGCGAGTACCGCTTCCGCACCATTCGCCCCGTCAGCTATCCCGGCCGCACGCCGCATATCCACGCCAGGATATCCGCCCCCGGGATGTCCGCGCTGACCACGCAGTTCTACCTGGAGGGTGAGGCACGGAACGCATCCGATTTCCTCTATCTCCGGGTTCCCGAGGATCTCCGGGCGATGGTGACGGCGCGGTTTCCGGCAACCGCCAAGGAGTCGGAGACGGTGGTCCCGAGTTATACGGTGGTGGTGGGATAGCGGGTTCCGCCCGCTTACGGCGGACCCGGGAATGGAAGTTTCCGTAACCGCAGGGCGGCACAGGGGCCGCGGTCCTTCCGGTGCCGGTCCGGAAAAGGGAGGGCGCTAGAGTAGATCCTGCGCCTGCGTCTTCATCTTCTGCACGATGGCATAGACGCCCACATGCCGCGTGGGACTCAGGTGCTCGAAGAGTTGCAGGCGGGTGAACATTGCGTCGGCGTCCAGGTCCACCACCTCACGCGGGGTCCTGCCGGAAAACAGCGCCACGAGGATGGCCACCACGCCCTTGATCGTCGGGGTGTCGCAGAAACCTTCGAACCGGATGCGGGAAGGGTCGCTGTCCATGGGACTGGCCTTGACGTAGACCGTGCTCATGCAGGGCGGTACGCTGTTCGCGGACACCATGTCTTCCGGCAGCATGGGGTCAAGCTTCTCGCCCAGCTCATCCAGGAACTGGTAGCGCATCTCCCAGTCCGGCAGGAAGTCCATGGTTTCGATGATGCGGTCCAGTTCAAGGGCGTCGTTGGGCAAGGGAGCTAACCTCCTGTAGTGGGGTGGCCGCGGCGGATCCAGTCGTCGATTCCCCGGGTGACGTTGTAGACCCTCCTGTAGCCTACGCCCCCGCTGAGCCAGTTGGCAATGACCCGGGAGCGCACCCCGGTGTGGCAGATCAGGATGACCGGCTCGTCGCGGCCGGCCACCCGGCCAAGCGACGCAAGCCAGGCGCCGGCATCGTACCCGCCCCGGTCATCGAAAAACGTCATCTTCCGGCTGCCGGGCACCACGCCGGTTTCCCGCCATTCCCAGGCAACGCGGATGTCAACCACCGGCACGCCCCGGGAAACCAGGGATTGCAGCTCGTCGCTGGATATGTGGATCACCTCGGCGCGCAGGGGGAGCGCACACAGCAGCAGGAAGAGCGGCAGCATGAAACGAGGGCGGATGATACGAAGGCAGTACGCCATGGATCGAATGGATTCCTGTATATTCGCGGAGTGTAAGACCGTGTTCCGGCATCACGGTTCCGTATCGGAAGGCTATCACTGTTGGAGGCGGTCCGGCGCATTTACCGGGGGGGTGAAATCCGTTAAAATGCAGCTATATAAAGAATTGTTTATATCATTCCGCCCGCCGCCCTGGACATGGACATGGAAAACGCTCTCGACGCGCTGCTGAAAGAAAAAGGGGTCCTCCTCGCGGATGGCGCCACCGGCTCGAACCTGTTCGAAACCGGTCTCGAGACCGGTGAATCCCCGGAACTCTGGAATGACCTCTGTCCGGAGAAGGTCACCGGCCTTTGCCAGAAATTCATTGACGCCGGATCCGACATCGTCCTGACCAACAGCTTCGGCGGCACCCGTTATCGCCTGATGCTGCACGGCGCGGAACACCGCGTCGCCGAACTGAACGAAAAGGCGGCGAGACTGGCAAGGCAGCAGGCCGACCGGGCGGGCCGGAAGGTTCTCGTCGCCGGGTCCATGGGGCCCACGGGCGAGATCATGCAGCCTCTCGGCACCCTCAGCCGGGAAGACGCAGCGGACGCCTTCGAGGAGCAGGCGAGAGCACTCCGGGCGGGCGGCGCCGATATCTTCTGGATCGAGACCATGTCCTCGAGGGAGGAGACCGAAGCCGCGGCCACCGGCGCGGCCAGGGTCGGCCTTCCCATCATCACGACCTTCAGCGTGGACACCAACGGGCGCACCATGATGGGCCTGACGCCCGCGGACATCGTGGAGTTTGCCAAGTCGATGCCCCGGCAGCCCTACGCGATCGGCGTCAACTGCGGTGTCGGGCCGTCGGAATCCGTCGCTGCCGTCCTGAACATGAAGGCCGCTTGCGTGGAGCATGACTTCCATCCGGTGATCATCGTCAAGGCGAATTGCGGGGTGCCGGAATATGTCGACGGCAAGATCGTCTACAGCGGAACCCGGGAGATCATGGGGGATTATGCGGGGATCGCCATTGATGCCGGGGCCACGGTGGTCGGGGGGTGCTGCGGCACGACGCCGGGACATGTGGCGGCCATGCGCGGTGTCATCGACGGGCATGTCCGGCGGGATCCCCCGGACCTCGAGTTGCTCAAGGCGCGGCTCGGGGAGATTTCGACGGGTGCCCAGGCGCAGCTGCGCGGGGAGATGAGCGTCGCGGCCGGGGCCGTGTCCGACCGCGGGGAAGGGCGGCCAAGGCGGCGCCGGCGGAGGTAGGCGGAATCGGGGCGGAGCCGAGGGGGCCGCGGCGCGTTCGCCAGCCCGGGCACGGAGGCATCCGACCCGCTCTGATCCATCGGGACGACCAGGCAGCCCCTCACCCCTGGGGCCGTACATGACTTCACCCCGCCGATGGGCAGCCGGACCGGCATGCTAAACTCGGCGCATGCCAAGCATTGTATGACCGCCATGAAAACCGCCTACGTCCATGACCCCGTTTTCCAGACACACAATACCGGAATGGGTCATCCGGAGCGGAGTGCGCGCCTCAGTGCGGTGCAGGAGCTGATTTCACACCAGGACTGGTACGGAAACCTGCAGCAGGTGGCGGCGGTGCCCGTGGAGCAGCGGTGGATCGAGCTGGTTCACAGGCCGGGCTACGCCGAACGCATCCGGCAGGCCTGTGCAGGCGGCAGCCCCTGGATCGATACGCCGGATGTGGCGGTTTCAACGGAATCCGCGGAGGTGGCATCCAGGGCCACCGGCAGCCTGCTGGCACTGACCGACGAGGTCATGGAAGGGAACGCCGACAATGGCTTTGCCCTGGTGCGGCCGCCGGGCCACCATGCGGAACACGATGCGGCCATGGGGTTCTGCCTGTACAACTCAGTGGCGATCGCCGCGCGCTACCTGCAGCAGCGGCACGGCGTCGAACGCGTGCTGATACTGGATTGGGACGTCCACCACGGCAACGGCACCCAGCACACCTTCGAGCGGGACCCCAGCGTGATGTTCATCAGCCTGCACCAGTATCCCCACTACCCGGGCACCGGCGCCCGCTCGGAAACCGGTATCGACGCCGGCGAGGGCGCCACGGTGAACTGTCCCATGAGCCCCGGGTCAGGGGACGAACACTATCGGCAGGCGTTCGAGGAAGTGGTGCTGCCGAAGGCCAGGGCGTTCAACCCGGATTTCATCCTGGTCTCCGCCGGCTTCGACGCCCACCAGGCGGACCCCCTGGGTTTCATCAACCTTTCCGATGAGAGTTATGCCTGGATGACCCGGGCGGTGATGGACCTGGCGGACCAGTGCTGCGCCGGGCGGCTAGCTGCCGTACTGGAAGGCGGGTACGACCTGCAGGCCCTGGCGCGGTCGGTGACCGAACACGTGCGGGTTCTGCACCAGGGATAGCCAGCGGGCGCCATGGGCAGGTCTCGGCCCACCCGGGGATGCCCGACCACAGCTGCCTGACCGGGACGGGCCGCTGTCAGCCCAGTGCCGCGACGGTTTCCTCCAGCGTTCCGGCATTGATCACCGGGAAATAGGCCGGTTGGTTCTCGGTGCCGCGGAATGCCTTTTTCACGATGCCCTCCAGGTTGGGCCGCTTGTCCGCCGCGGTCTCCCCGCCCCCAAGCCCGCCGCCGAACTCGATCATGATGTCCGCGCCAAGCCCGCCGGCGGTCAGCAGGTTGCGGTGCCAGAGCACGGGATTGAACAACTGCAGGAACAGGCCGGAGCGGATGGAATCGGGGCTCGCATCATGCACGCCACCGGTAAAGTTCGACAGCACGGGGAATGCGGGCGTCCCGAATCCGGCCGCTTCCAGCACCGGGCGAAAACGCCTGGCCGCCTCCACCATGTAGTAGGTGTGAAAGGCACCCTCGGTCTTCAGGCGGGCGCTGCGCTTGCGGGGGAACCGATCCCCCATGGTGGCGACCAGGGCGTCCAGGTCGTCCGGGCGGCCTCCCACCACGATCTGCTCCGGCAGGTTGCATGCGGCAATGCCGCAGTAGTGCTGCTCGGCCAGGGTCGTGGCGGATTCGAGATCGACCATGAGCGCTTCCATTTCGCCTTCACCGAACTGCCCCATGAGTTCGCCCCGTCGCCGCACCAGCTTGAGCCCCAGCTCGAAACTGAGCGCGCCCGCCGCGACCAGGGCCGAGTATTCGCCAAGGCTGTGGCCCGCCGCCATGGAGGGGGATATGCCCCCGCCGGTCAGCTCGTCGAACAGCCGGTGGCAGGCGATGGAATGGGTCAGCAGCACCGGCTGGGTGTTGCGGGTCAGGTTGATCTCGGATGCGGGATCCTCGAAGGACAGTCGCGCAATGTCGAAGCCGAGTACCTCCGATGCCTCGGCATAGGTGTCGCGCACCACCGGGTGCTGTTCATGGAGATCCTTGCCGATGCCGGGATACTGTGATCCCTGACCCGGAAAAAGCAGGGCAACGGTGGACATATTGAATTGACAGATTGATTTTGACGCGGATTATACGTCGCTCGGGCGGAATCCCGAGGCGCCTGGCCTGTTCTTTGCGGGGACCGGGAATTCTATGCGAAGGAACGCACGCCAGAGTGATGCAGAAGTTCAACTGCCAATCGGCCCGACGCTACGGTCGGGCTCCAGGCTGATCGCGTGCGTGAGCCCGATGCTCGTTCCGGGGTCCACGACGTTCTCTCTTCAGGCGTCCCGCAGCTCCCGTCAAGGGCTGATCAGCATTCGATAGCGATTGGGCGGAACCCAGAATCGATGGTACGCCAGCGGCTCGTCGCCAAGCGTAAGCAACCCAACGTCGTACTGCTGACCGATCACTCCAGCCCGGACGCCCAGCATCCGCGCCAGCTCTTCGTCGAACGTCCTGAATGACGACTGCCAGTTGAGGCCGGTGGTGGGCAGTCCGAACCGGACCTGCAGCAACGGTCGGATTGCGATTCCCTTCAGCGATTCCGCGGGAAGGTCGAGCAGCACCCGAAGTCTCGGGTTGGAAAAATAGAACTCGCTTCGAATCATGAACTCGTTGCCGATCTCCAGAGTCCGGCTCCATTGAACGTAGCGTTCGCGAATGCCGAGGAAGTCGGACCAGGGGCCTTGCTCACCGGTCTCGACAACCGCCAGTTCCCGGTCCTCCACTTCCAGCGCCCTGTCGGAGTCCGGATCGACGAAGCGGAAGAAGATGAGCATGCGCGAAAGGTGCTCCTCGGAGGCCACAAACGTACCGTTTCGCTTCTTGCGGACGACGATTTCCTGGTCCGCAAGCAGTTGCAGCGCCGCCTGTACGGTCGCCAGACTCAGGGGCAGCCGCTCCGTCAGCTCCAGATCGGTCGGAAGACGATCCCCCGGATTCCAGAAACCGTGATCGATCATCTTCAGCATGGCGCAGTGCAGTTTTGCCCTCTTCGGACCGCTGCCCTTGGCCTCCTCCCGATAGAACCCCGCCAGCGCCTCCGATCGGAAGTCCGTTGCCGTCCGGTTGCGTGCGCCCCGCTCGGTCGTCGTCCCGGGCATGTTCAGAGGTTCCTCCTTCCCAAGCGCCAGACGAAGAAGATTGTCAGCAGCGTGAACGGCAGCGCGAGAGGTTCGGTGAAGAACACCAGCACGTTGTTGTCGTTCAGGACCATGGTCTGACGCAGGGTGTGCTCCAGCATCGGGCCGAGCAGGAATCCGATGAACAGGGAGACGATCGAGAACCCGGTCTTGCGCATGACGTAACCAAGCGCGGCGAACGCGAACATGACGCCGATCTCGAAGATCGAGTTCGACGGAATCCAGACCCCCACAACGCAGAACACGGTCACCACCGGAAGGATGACGGCCTTGGGAACCTTCGTCACCTGCACCCAGATCGGGATTCCGAACCGGCCGACGAACAGGTGAACGACGTTGGCGATGAGCATCGACGCAAACAGGGCGTACACCAGCTCGCCGTTGGTCTGCATCATGAACGGCCCCGGGGTGATGCCGTGTATGATGAAGGCGCCGATCAACAGCGCCGCCGCAACATTGCCGGGGATGCCGAGGGCGATGGTCGGAATCAGGTTCGCCCCGGTCACCGCGCTGTTGGCGGCTTCGGTCGCGGCGATGCCCTCGAGCCGGCCCGTGCCGAATTCTTCCGGTGACTTGGAGGCCCGTTTCGCCGCGCCGTATCCCAGGAATCCCGCCATCGTGACGCCGAGGCCCGGCATCATGCCGACAAAGGTGCCGATGTAGGCGGACCGGAACAGGGTCCTAATGCAGCCACGGAACTCCGACCAGAGAATGCTCTGCTGCCCTGGATCGAAGGGCACGGGCCGGGGCGGCGGGCCGCCGGCCGGGCGCCACACGCCGAAGAGCTGACTCAGCACCGAGCTCAGCGCCAGCAGGCCGATCGCCATGGCGTTCAGGGAGATTCCGTCGTAGAGATCGATGACGCCGAAGGTCATGCGCTGGCTGCCGTCCTCCGGATCGAGCCCGATCGTCGCCAGAAAGACGCCCAGGGCCGCCGCGGCAAGGCCCTTCGTGAGCGAGTTGCCGGACAGTCCCGCGATGAGGGTGAAAGCAAGGATGACGACGGCGGTGATCTCCGTCGGGCCGAACAGAAGGGCGACTGCGGCGAACGGCGCCGCCAGCGCGATGAGAACGGCATCGCTGGCGCAGTCGCCGAACACGGAGGAATACAGCGCCATGCGCATAGCCTTCACCGGCTTGCCGCGTTTCGCAAGCGGGTAGCCGTCCCTGGCGGTTGCGACGTTCTCCGCGCTGCCCGGCGCGTTGAGCAGGATCGCCGGGATGGCGCCGCCGGACGTGCCGCCCTTGGTAATGGCAATCAGGAACGCCAGTGCGCTCACCGGCTCCATGTAGAACGTGACCGGAATCAGGATCGGGATCGCGGTCAGGCTGCCGACGCCCGGCAACACGCCCATGACGATCCCGATGACGACGCCGATGACGATGAATCCGAGATTGGACAGCGTGAATGCCGCTTCGAAGCCGGCAACGAGCTGAAACGGAATCTGTTCCATTCGGCCGTGCTACCCGAGCAGCCGGAACGCCGGCACCTGGATGGTCAGGCCCCACCAGAGAATCTGTGTGAGCGCAAGGGGTAGCCCGATGCTCAGCGCCGCCACGAGCCACCAGTTCCTGACACGGCCGAGCCAGAGGCAGGCCGCGAGTCCCAACGCGGAAGACACGACGAAGCCAGTCGCCGAAAGCAGACCGACGTAGATCCCCGCGCCGAACAGCAAGGCAACCGTGTTGACGGCCTCTATCTGTCCGAACCCCTGCTCGTCGTTGTCTTCGTTATCCTCGGAGATCGGGGCCAGTCCGCGAGCTTTGCGAACCAGGACCTTGAGACCCAGGACAAGGGCAAGAAACGTGAGGGCGCCGGCGGAGACGTTCGGCATGAAGCGGGCGCTCAAGCCCTGGTCAAGCCCCGTTGGGACGGGAACATGACCAGGGATGAGGAAGGCCAGGGAGAACACCCCGAGCAACGTCAATACGGCCGAAGCGGCCAGATTGAACGACGTCAGGTCCGGCTTGTCGCTCTCGTCGCTTATCGGTCTGTTCGTCCTGCCAGGCAGGGGTTGCCCCCCTGCCTAGTTGCCAAACAGGGTCTTGAAGGTGTTGTGCAGGTCATCCATGTAGCTGGTCAGTTCCTCGCTGCCGACCGAGAGCGCGGGAGCCTTCAGGCGGCCTTCGACGATCGTCTGGAAGTCGGGATCATTCGATGCCTCGAGCAAAGCCGCTTCGAGGGTGGCCGCTACATCGTCGGGAACGCCCGCTGGTGTCATGACCATGACGTAGGCGGGCATCGACATCCCGTAGCCTGCCTCCTTGAAGGTCGGCTTGTCCGGTGAACTCGGCAGACGGTTGGCGTTGAACGAGCCGAGCACTTCCCATTGCTCCGGGTTCTTGTTGTGAACTCCGCCCGAGTACGCGGCATCGATCTGGTTGCCCAGCAGGAGCTGAACGATCTCGCTGCCGCCACCGGTGGCGATGACCTTGGCCTCAATGCCGCTTTGCTCGACGAAATGGTCGATGAACGCCTTCGTGATCCCGCCGACGTGGGCCAGGCGGATACCCGGGTTGCTCTTCGCATACGCAGCCAGCTCCTCGAACGTCGTGAACGGCGCGCCCTTCTTCGCGTACAACGCGTTCTGGTATTCCGCAACGGCGGCGAGGAAGCGAAAGTCCTCGTAGGCGAAGTCCACCTCGCTGACCAGGGGGATGTAGGAGGCGATGTCGTCGCCGCCCATCAGGATGGTGTGCCCGTCGGGCGCGGAGTTCTTCAGCCGCGAGCCTCCGACAGCGCCGCCGCCGCCCTTGTGGTTGACCACGGGAACGGGCTGCCCGAGCGCCTTGGACAACGCCTTGGCGAAGACCCGCGCCATCGTGTCGGTGCCGCCTCCCGCGCGGTAGGGGACGATGAGCTGGACGGGCTTTTCCGGAAAATCGGCGGCTTGCGCCTGCGAAGAAAGACCGGGAACCGCTCCGAAGCCGCAAAACACCAGCGCGACTGCGAGCGAGAAAGCCGAAATGGTGCGCGTAACGTCGCGCAATGCACTCTCAAACATTGAACCCTCCTCGGATACGTGACCGTGTTCGTGACAGATGCTTTCATGGTTGGGGGCGCCAACCAATCCCGGTGAGACTATAGCAACTTTGGATATAAAAACATAGGTTTATTAAAATAGTGAATAACACGTTATATTTCAGAACGTTGAAAGGGAATTACCGCAGGAAATGCCAGAATTTAGCTGGCAATTTACTTCAAACCATGTTATTTACACCGAATCTGCGTGGCTGTTCCGGCACGTCTTGATGATGCCAACGAACTGACGCTGAACACAGGGAATTTCGAGACCTCGCCGTGCGCCCAACCAATACCGTGATCATTCTCTCGGATGAGCACAACCGCGACATCGCCGGCTGCTATGGCGACAATGTCGCGCGCACGCCCAACCTCGATCGACTGGCACGGGACGGCGTCCGGTTTTCGAACGCCTACACGAATTCACCCGTCTGCGTTCCGGCGCGGGCGAGCTTCGCAACCGGCCGGTATCCGCACCAGATCGGCGCCTGGGACAGCGCCACGCCGTACGATGGTACGGTCAAGGGATGGGGCGCCCGGCTGCTCGCAGCGGGTCACGAGGTGGTGTCTGTCGGCAAGCTCCACTTCAGGTGCACCGAGGACGACAACGGCTTTTCGCGCGAAATCGTTCCCATGCACGTTCACAACGGGGTGGGCTGGGTGTCCAGCCTGTTGCGTGCCCCTCCCGCGCCCCTCACGGCGGCAAGGGATCTCGCGACGGACATCGGCGCCGGCGAAACCGCCTACACGCGTTACGACCGCGAAGTGACGAGTCTGGCGTGCGAATGGATCACCGAGGTGGCGGGGCGGACGCACGAGAAGCCGTGGGTCCTCTACGTCGGACTCGTCGCGCCGCACTTCCCGCTCGTTGCGCCGGAATCGTTCTTTCACCTATACGACGACGACATCCCTCCGCCTCGCCAATACGCGGAGGCCGAACGCCCCCGGCATCCGGTTCTGGACGCGCTCCGTGCAGCATCCGACTACGATGCCGGATTCGACGTGGAGAAGGTTCGCATCGCCCGGCAGGCCTACTACGGCCTGTGCTCGTTCATGGACGACAACGTCGGAAGGATCGTCCGCGCGATCTGTGAGACGGGCCAGGAGGACACGACCCGGATCATCTATTCGTCGGACCACGGTGACAACATAGGTAACCGCGGGCTCTGGGGCAAGTCGGTCATGTACGAGGATTCGGTGGCGATACCGCTGATCGCCAAGGGGCCCGATCTGCCGGCAGGGGCGGTCGTCGACACACCCGTATCGCTGATCGATCTACATCCGACGATCATGGCGTTCGCCGGCCAACCCATGCACCGCGACGATTGCGATCTGCCCGGCATGGCGTTGACGGACGTCATCCGCACTCCGGACCCGCTGCGCCCGGTATTCAGCGAGTATCACGACTGGTGTTCGATCACCGGCATGTTCATGCTGCGAAAGGGCGACTGGAAGCTCGTGAAGTATCCCGGGTATGCCTCGCAATTGTTCGATCTCGGGAGCGACCCGCACGAAGAGATCGACCTGGGGTCGAGCCCGGATCACCGTCACGTCGTCGCATCGATGGAGGCGGAACTCGGGAAGATTGCCGATGCCGAGGCGCTCAATGCCCGTGCCTTTGCCGATCAAGCCCGCAAGATCGACAGCTACGGCGGGCGCGAGGCCATTCTTAAGGCCGAGGACCTCGGCTACACGCCGCCTCCGCAAGCCTGATTCGCGCAAGCGCCGGGGAGACCGCGGGGATTGACGTGACGCTGGCGTGCGCCGGCGACGCGGCGGCCCGGTTTGCCGCTGGGAGCTTGCGGGATCATGGGAATCGGCGCCCACCATGCCGGAGCGGGGATGTTCCGTGGAGAACAGGTAGATGACGAGGCTGGTTGCGGAGAAGTCCATCTAGTGCGTCGCACTGGACCCGGAGAACCCACATGAGCCTCTCTTGGCGGATATCCGCGACCTCGGTAGGGGGTTTCATTGTTCGCGAAAAATTCCCGCAAGGTATCGACCAGGAGACCCTTTCCGAACCGCCGTGGTCGGGACATGAAACCTTATCGCCCCTGGCTCACCAACCATTGGATGTGAGAAGTCTTGTCGACGTAGTAGAATCCCTGCTCCCGAATGGTACTGAAGTCCTGAATGCCGACCAGGAGTTGGCGGCGTTTCATTATCCGCGTTCCTTGGGATGGGATACCGGGAATCATACACTCTCAATTTCAATCACCGGATACAACAACCGAAAACCCATGACAACAACAATCGATGGCAAGGCATTCGCCGCCGGCCTGCGCGAGCGCGTGACGGCAGTGGTGGCGGACCTGGTTTCCCATCACGGTCTGAGACCCGGTCTCGCCGTGGTGCTGGTGGGAGAGGATCCCGCCAGCCAGGTCTATGTTCGCAACAAGGGCAGGCAGACCATGGAGGCCGGAATGGAATCCATCGAGCACAGGCTGCCCGCAAGGACCCGCGAGGAGGATCTCCTGGCGCTGATCCACCGGCTCAACGACGACCCGGCAGTCCACGGGATCCTGGTTCAGCTGCCCCTTCCGGGACATATCGACGAATCCAAGGTGATCAACGCGATCTCCGTGCACAAGGATATCGACGGTTTCCACATCGAGAACGTGGGCAAGCTGTCCATCGGCGAGGAATCGCTGGTGCCCTGCACGCCGTCGGGCTGTGTCATGCTCCTGAAGGACCAGCTCGGCGACCTCACCGGAAAAAGCGCCGTGGTGGTCGGCCGTTCCAACATCGTCGGCAAGCCGGTGGCCATGCTGCTGCTCAAGGAGCACTGCACCGTCACCATCGCCCACTCCCGCACCCGGGACCTGGCCGCGGTCTGCCGCGAGGCGGATATCCTGGTGGCGGCGGTGGGGGTCCCCGAAATGGTCAAGAGCGACTGGATCAAACCCGGCGCAACGGTCATCGATGTCGGCATCAACCGGATAGACGGCGGGGACGGAAAGACCCGGCTGGTGGGCGATGTGGACTATGCCGGGGCCAGCGAGGCGGCCGGGGCAATCACGCCGGTGCCGGGCGGAGTGGGCCCGATGACCATTGCCTGCCTGCTGAGGAACACGGTCATCGCCGCCTGCCGGCAGCATGACATCCCGGTGCCGGACGGGCTGCAGGGATAAGGAGGCTGCCTGGCCCGAAAAAAAGCCGGCGGGATTCCCGCCGGCCGTTCTGATCCGGATGGTCTCCGGCTGATCGAACCCGAAGACGCGTTCAGTTGAGTCCGGAGATGTAGGTGGCCAGGGCCTCGATCTGCTCCGCGGACAACGGGAAAGCGATATCGTTCATGATGTTGTTCTCCCGCTCACCGGCCTTGTAGGCGAGCAACTGGGTCCTGATGTATTCGGCCGGCTGCCCGGAAAGCCGGGGGTAATGGGGGGCGATGCCCTTGCCCGCGGGGCCATGGCAGCCCATGCAGGCGGGGATGCTGAACTCGGCGTGACCGGCGCGGTAGATCGGCCGGCCGGCCAGGGCGAGTTCCTCCTGTTCCGGGGTGATGGAGCCCACGGCGGGCACCTGGGCGCTGTAGAAGGCGTCGATATCCAGCATGTCCTGCTCGGTCAATCCCACGACAAAGGCATCCATCGACGGGTTCTGCCGGCCGCCGTCTGCGCCCTTCTGGAACAGTTTCAGCTGTGCCGCGACGAAACCGGGCACCTGGCCTGCCAGATGGGGAAAGGCGGGTGAAATGGAAACCCCGGTCTGGCCGTGACAGGCAACACAGGTGGCGGTCTTGGCTTTCCCGGCCTCGGCATCACCACCCTGGGCAAGCGCCGGGGTGGATGCGAGCATGGCAATACACGCCAGCGTTCTCAGCATTCGATACATTGAAGAACCTACGATGGAAAACGGCCCGGCTGCGAATCAACCACCGGACCGAAGCTTACGCGTAAAATCAAGGCGCGAAGTATAGCAACAAATATCACCGAAAACCCCAACCCGACTCATACCTTCCGCCCGCATGCAGATCAATTTCTCCACCGCCCGGTATGTTCTCAGCGCCCATCTGTCGCGGCAGATGCCCCCTGACCGGGGGGCGGAAGTCGCCTTTGCGGGCCGTTCGAACGTGGGGAAATCCAGCGCCATCAATTCCATCACCAACCAGGCGCGCCTCGCCAGGACCAGCAAGACGCCGGGGCGCACCCAGCAGATCAACTTCTTCTCCCTGAACGGGGACTTTCACCTGGTGGACCTGCCGGGATACGGGTTCGCCAGGGCTCCCGAGGCACTGCGCGCCCACTGGGGCCGGTTCGTCACCGACTACCTGCTGGAGCGCGAGGCGCTTCGCGGGCTGGTGCTGCCGATGGATATCCGCCACCCCCTGACCGGCCTGGACGAGTCGATGCTGTCCCTTTGCCGGGAGGCGGGGCTGGCGGTTCATATCCTGCTCACCAAGGCGGACAAGCTCGGCCGGGGAAGGGGGAACGACGTTCTGCACAGGATCCGCCGTCAGCTGGGTGAGGACGCGGCCGTGTCGGTGCAGCTCTTCTCAGCCACCAGGAAAACCGGCGTGGAGCAGGCGCGTACCAGGATCGCTGAACTTCTTTCCGGCTGAAAGGACTCCTCAGGGCCTGACGGTGCCGTCGCCGATGACCACGTATTTCTGCGTGGTGAGACCCTCCAGGCCGACGGGGCCGCGCACATGGAGCTTGTCGGTGCTGATGCCGATTTCCGCGCCGAGACCGTACTCGAATCCATCGGCGAACTGGGTGGACGCGTTCAGCATGACCGAACTGGAATCCACCTCGCGCAGAAAACGGTCCGCATGGTCCCGGTTCTCCGTGATGATCGAATCGGTGTGATGGGAACCGTACGAGTTGATATGGGTGATCGCCTCGTCCAGCCCGTCCACCACCTTGATTGACAGCATGGCGTCCAGGTACTCCGTGGTCCAATCCTCCTCGGTGGCGGCCTGCATGTGCGGAACGATGCGCCGGCTGTCCTCGCAGCCGCGCAGCTCGATGCCCTTTTCGCCGTAGCGCCGGGCCAGTTCGGGCAGCACCCCTTCGGCCACGGAGCGCGACACGAGCAGGGTCTCCATGGCGCCGCAAATGCCGTAGCGCCGGGCCTTGGCATTGTAGGCGACCTCGATGCCCTTGCCGAGGTCGGCGTCGCCGTCGATGTAGACATGGCAGATACCCTCGAGGTGACGGATCACCGGCACCCGGGCCTCCGCGCTGATTCGCTCGATCAGGCTGCGGCCGCCACGGGGAATGATGATGTCCACGTATTCGCTGGCGGTGATCAGCGCCCCGACGGCCTCCCGATCGGTGGTTTCGATGACCTGGATGCAGTCTTCGCCAAGCTCCGCGTCACGCAGGCCCTGGTGGATGCAGGCGGCAATGGCGAGATTGGAATGGATGGCTTCCGAGCCGCCCCGCAGGATCGCGGCATTGCCGGATTTGAAGCACAGGGAGGCCGCGTCGATCGTGACGTTGGGCCGGGATTCGAAAATGATGCCGATCACGCCGAGCGGGACCCGCATCCTGCCCACACGGATGCCGCTTGGCCGGTCCACGAATGCCGTCATCTCGCCGACCGGGTCCGGCAGTTCCGCCACCTGGCGGCAGCCCTCCGCCATGGCTGCAACCCGCTGCGGATTCAGCTCGAGCCGGTCCAGCAGCGCGCCGGTGAGCCGGATCTCCCGACCGCGGTCCATATCCTTGGCATTGGCGGCAAGAATGGCATCCTGATTCTCCATGACCCGATCCGCCATGTTGCGAAGCGCCCGGTTGCGGGTTTCCGCGGACAGTCTGGCGATGACCCCGGCCGTGGTCCGGGCGCGCCTGCCGATATCGTCGATATACTGCTGGATGTCGGGTATTTGGTCGGTTCCGGTCTTCATGGCAGGGGAGAATTCAACAACAGCGCAGATTGTATCTCCAAATCCTTCCCGGTACCCGGTGAAAGTGCCGCTTTCACCGGGCCTGGGGGATGTCAGGGGATCTGCACGCCGCAGATATCCAGCCCGATACTTTCAATTTCATCCCAGATGTCGCGCCGCTCCAGCGGCGCCTGTCCCTTGAGCTGCAGGTCGGCGCGGGTGAGGCGCCTGAGAATCCGGCGGCACCGGTCCGCGGACAGCCGGTTCAGCGCTGCCCTGAAGCCGGCTTCGCGGCTTCGCCAGATGCCATGCCTGCGGAACTGCGTGTTCGGGTTGCCGCCGCGCTCGCGGATCGCCGAGAGCTGGCACAGGACTCTCACCTCCCGGGTCAGGGCCCAGAGAACGAGGATCGGTTCCGCCTGCCCCATCCGGAGGCTGCCGAGGATACGGATAGCGCGCCCGGCGGATCCGGCGAGGCAGGCGTCGGCAAAGTTGAAATTGCTGAACCGGGCGCTGTCGGCAATGATCGACTCCACCAGTTCGACGGTGATCCGGCCGTCCCCGGCCAGCAGGCAGAGCTGGTTGATCTGCTGGGCGGCCGCCAGCAGGTTGCCCTCGACGTAGTGGGCCAGTCGCCGCACAGCATCCGGGTCGGCAGCGTGTCCCAGGGCGCGGATCCGCCCGGCGATCCAATCCGGCAGCCGGTCGCCGCTCACCTCGGGGCATTCCACCATCACCGCCACCGATTCCACGGCCCGGAACCATTTGCTCCCCTGGGACCGCTTGTCCACGGGCCCGGAAACCATCAGAAGGAGGGTGTCGGGCGCAGGCGGGGTGGCGGCGAAATCCACCAGCGTCCTGGCTCCCTGGTCGCCGGGCCTGCCGCCCGGCATCCGCACTTCCAGGATCTTCTTTTCCATGAACAGTGACATGGACTGGCTGGCGCCGTGAAGGAGGTCCCAGTTGAACCCGCGTTCCACGGTGTGGCTTTCACGGTCGCCATAGCCCTGCTCGCGGGCCTTGCGGCGAATCAGGTCCAGGGCTTCCTCGACCAGGAGAATTTCCGGTCCGAACAGGAAATAGAAGGGGGCGATGCCCTTTTCGAGCTGGCCTTGCAGTGATGCCGGGTGGACGCGCAAGGGGATACGGGCAGGATCAATCCTGCCGGATCCGGCGCAGCCGGTGCAGGATCTGCTGCACGATCTCGTCCTGCATCTCCGCCTTCAGGAGCGCCTCTTCCTGTTCGGACTGCAGTGGACGAAGGGGGTCGTAACCGGCCACCTGCTCATGCACCAGGCGCTGGCTGGCCTGCAGTTCATCTCCGCCTGCGGTACGCACTTCGTAGGCCACCCGGTACTTGAGGGTATGGGACGTGGCCAGGCCGTCCGCATCGGAGGACCGCACGTCCCGGGTGAATCCGCTCTCCAGCAGGCGGAGCACGGCTGCGTCCTGATCGCCCGGATCCACGACACTGGCGCCGTTTGCCGACAGCGCGCTTTCCAGGCGGTCCACCATTGCAAAGTCCGCTCCGTCCACCGCGACACGGTCCAGCGACGCCGGCAGACCGTCGCTCCCGCGCAGGGCGAATCCGCAGCCGGACAGGGCCGCGGCCAGGAGGATTACAGGGAGCAGGCGTCTCGTCACGGGAAATCTGCCTTGCGCCTTCGCCGGGAACTACCGGGTTACGACGTTCACCAGCCGGCCGGGCACCACGATGATCTTGTGCACGTCTTTGCCGTCGGTGTGCTTCAGGACCCCCGGCTCCGACCGGGCCGCGGCCTCGATCGCCGCTTGGTCGCTGTCCGCCGGAATATCGATCTGCGCCCTCAGCTTGCCATTGACCTGGACCGCGAGCCGGATGCGGTCGCTCACCAGGGCGGCTTCGTCCACGGCGGGCCAGGATGCGTCGATGACGTCGCCGTCCTCGCCGAGGTCCCGCCACAGCCGGTGGGCGATGTGCGGGGTCACCGGGGCCAGCACCTTGTTCAGGATCACGAGCCCCTCGCGAAACGCGAGACCGCAATCCTCGTTCGCCGCCGGATCGAATCTGTCCAGGGCGTTGAGCAGCTCCATCATGCTGGCGACCACGGTGTTGTACTGCATGCGCTGGTAGTCGTTGCCGGCCCTGGCGAGGAGCGTGTGCACGGTGCGGCGGAGGTCGATCGCCGCGGTGTCGGACAGGCGGGCGCTCCAGCCCGGTTCGGACAGTTTCCCCTGCAGCGGCGAGATGACCTCCCGGGTTCTCTGTACCAGGTACCACCATCGCTTGAGGAAGCGGTGGCCGCCGGCCACGGCGTCGTCGTTCCATTCCAGCGTCTGGTCCGGGGGCGAGGCGAACATGGTGAAGAGCCGCACGGTGTCGGCGCCGTACTGGTCGATGAGTTCCTCGGGGTCCACCGTGTTGCCCTTTGACTTGGACATCTTGGAGCCGTCCTTCAGCACCATGCCCTGGGTCAGCAGCCGGGTGAAGGGCTCGTCGCTGCCAACCAGGCCCACGTCCCGCATCAGCTTGTGCCAGAAGCGGGCGTACAGGAGGTGCATGACGGCATGTTCGATGCCGCCGATGTACTGGTCCACGGGCAGCCAGTAGTCGGCGCGCCCGTCGAGCATGGCGTCGGCGCCGGGGCAGCAGTAGCGGGCGTAGTACCATGACGACTCGACAAAGGTGTCGAAGGTGTCGGTTTCCCGGACCGCCGGCTCCGTGCTTCCGGGCATGGTGGTTTCATAGAACCCGGGATCCTCCTTGATGGGCGAGCGCACGCCGGAAAAGGCCACGTCCTCGGGCAGCACCACCGGCAGGTCCCCGTCCGGCACCGGGTGGACGTTGCCGTCGTCGTCGTAGAGCACGGGGATCGGGCAGCCCCAGTAACGCTGCCGCGAGACGCCCCAGTCCCTGATGCGGTAGTTCACCTTGCGGTGGCCGGATTCCCTGGACTCGAGGAAATCCGCCACGGCGTTGAAGCAGTCGCCGAAATCCAGCCCGTCGAACTGCCCGGAATTGCAGGTGATGCAGTCCTTGTCGACGAAAGCGCTTTCGCCGTAGTCGTGCTCGCTGCCGTCGGCGGGCCGCACCACGGGACGTATTTCGATGCCGTGTTTTGTTGCGAATTCCCAGTCCCGCTGGTCGTGGGCGGGCACCGCCATCACCGCGCCGGTGCCGTATCCCATGAGTACGAAGTTGGCGGCCCAGATCCCCACCTCTTCCCCGCTCACGGGGTGGACGGCGTTGATCCCCAGGGGAATGCCCAGCTTTTCCATGGTTTCCAGTTCCGCTTCCGAGGTCTGGGTTTTCCTGCACTCCTCGATGAAGGCGGCGACTTCCGGGTTGTTCCGGGCTGCCTTGACCGCCAGCGGATGCTCCGCCGCCACGGACACGAAGGTGATGCCCATGATGGTGTCCGGCCGGGTTGTGTAGACCCACAAGGGGTCCTCGCCGTCGATCCGGAACCTGAATTCCACGCCTTCGGACCGCCCGATCCAGTTGCGCTGCATGGTCTTGACCGATTCGGGCCAGCCTTCCAGGTTGTCGATCTCGTTCAGCAGTTCCTCGGCATAGGCGGTGATCCGGATGAACCACTGGGGAATCTCCCGTCGTTCCACCAGGGCACCGGAACGCCAGCCACGGCCGTTTTCCACCTGCTCGTTGGCGAGTACGGTCTGCTCCACCGGGTCCCAGTTCACCACCGCCATTTTCTTGTAGGCGAGATCCTTCTCGAGCAGGCGGGTGAAGAACCATTGCTCCCAGCGGTAGTAGTCCGGATCGCAGGTCGCCAGTTCACGGTCCCAGTCATAGGCAAAGCCGAGACGATTGAGCTGGCGTTTCATGTAGGCGATGTTTTCGTAGGTCCATTCCGCCGGGGGGCGCTTGCGCTGGATGGCCGCGTTCTCCGCCGGCAGGCCGAAGGCGTCCCAGCCCATGGGCTGGAGAACGTTTTTGCCCAGCATCCGCTGGTAGCGGCTGAGCACGTCGCCGATGGTGTAGTTCCGGACATGCCCCATGTGCAGTGCGCCCGAAGGATAGGGCAGCATGGACAGGCAGTAGAACTTCTCCTTCGACGTGTCCTCGGTCACGCTGAAAGAGCGGTTTTCTTCCCAGTAGGCCTGAACTTCGGGTTCCAGGTTCCCGGGACGGTAATCGGCGGTCATCGGGGCGCTCGTGCGGCTGACTTCATGAAGCGCCGGATTGTAACAAAACCGCCTGCGGCGCCGGGAGCCATCAACGGGCCGGATTCCTGCCTGTTCCGGCGAATCTCCGGATTCCGGCCTGCCGGCCTGTTCGGCTCCATGTGCCGGCGGAGCTTGAGAATCTGCCCCGGACCCCCCATTTTCTTCCCGCAGTCGGCTGGGGTTGCCAGGGCGCGGGGTTCCGGTTGCACGGTCTTTTCTTCGAATATGCGAGGATTCGGGTTATAATCGGGGGTTGCCTCCTCGGCGGCACCCCCGGCAGGCCGGACAATCCGGCAATCATGCCGACGCGACAGACGGCGTCGGCGACACCCCAGACCCGGGTTCGGCTAGGCGCAGAGGATCAATCCGATTGCCCATCCGGGCAAGCGAACGCCGTGTTGTACCAACAACAGTTACTGTTTCCAGCTAGACATTTTCATGACCAATAAAACCAATAGCAATGAGGCTGACGAATTTCTGGATGAAGACGACGAGTACGAAGAGGAAGAAATAGTGGAAGTCACCGAAACGAAGTTGGACGCGCCGAAGCCCGAATCCGAAACGAAGAAGGCCAGCGAAAAGCCGCAGTCCGATCTCAAGAAGCTGGTCCTGAAGGGCAAGGCCCAGGGCTTTCTGACCTACGCCGAGATCAACGATCACCTGCCCGAGAACATGCACGACACCGACCAGATCGAGGTGGTCGTGAACATGATCAACGACATGGGCATCGAGGTGGTGGACAAGGCGCCGGACACCGACAACATCGAGCTCAAGCGCGACAACCCGGAAGACGAGGAAGTCGCCGAGGAAGTGGGCGCGGTGCTGAAAACCGCGGTGGAAAGCGAATTCGGCCGTACCACCGATCCCGTGCGCATGTACATGCGCGAGATGGGTACCGTGGAGTTGCTCACCCGGGAGGATGAAATCGCCCTGGCCAAGCGCATCGAGGCGGGCAACCGGCAGGTGGCGCAGGCGGTGGCGCTGTCACCGGGCGCCATGCGTCTCCTGATGCAGTTCATCGACCGGATCGAGGCCGGCGAGATGAAGCTGTCGGACGTGGTGGTGGATTTCATGGAACTCGACGAACTGGACGATGAAACCGTCGCCACGCCCGGGGAGCCCGGCCAGAACGCCTCCGAGGAAGAGGAAAGTCCCAGCGGTCCCGACTACGAGGAGGCCATGGACCGGTTCAAGCGGATGCGCAAGACCTGGAATCTTCTGAAAAAGGCCTGGGAGCGGAACGGTATCGACAGCAAACTGGCCATGAAGCACCGCCGGACGCTTGCGGACGAGCTGCTCCAGATCAAGTTCGTGCCGGCCCGATTCGAGGAAATCACCGCCACGCTGCGCAGCAGCATGGACGAGGTGCGCCTGTGCGAGCGCAGTATCGCACGCTACTGCGTTACCTACGCGAAAGTGCCGCGGGACCGGTTTCTCAAGCACTTCGTCGGCAATGAGACCAGTGACGACTGGCTGGAGCAACTGATCAAGGCAAGTCCGGGAGAGACCGGGAAGCTGGACCAGTACAGGCCGGCAATCGGCGAATTCCAGCACCAGCTCAACAAGTGCCAGCAGGCCACGGGACTCGAGCTCCGGGAGCTGAAGGACCTGAGCCGGAAGCTGTCCATCGGCGAAGCCAAGGCGCGCCGGGCCAAGAAGGAGATGGTGGAAGCCAACCTCCGCCTGGTGATCTCCATCGCAAAGAAGTACACCAACCGCGGGCTGCAGTTCCTGGACCTGATCCAGGAGGGCAATATCGGTCTCATGAAGGCGGTGGACAAGTTCGAATACCGTCGCGGCTACAAGTTCTCGACCTATGCCACCTGGTGGATCCGCCAGGCCATTACGCGTTCCATCGCGGACCAGGCCCGGACGATCCGTATCCCGGTCCACATGATCGAAACCATCAACAAGCTCAATCGGGTCTCGCGCCAGATCCTGCAGGAAAAGGGCCGCGAGGCCCTGCCCAAGGAGCTGGCCGAACGGATGGACCTGTCCGAGGACAAGATCCGCAAGGTGCTCAAGATCGCCAAGGAGCCCATCTCCATGGAGATGCCCATCGGTGACGACGAGGATTCGCATCTCGGGGATTTCATCGAGGACAAGAACATCAAGAACTTCAAGGCGCCCCTGGATATCGCCACCAGTTCGGGACTGAAGTCGGCGACCCATGAAATACTCGAGTCGCTGACGGAGCGGGAGGCCAAGGTGCTGCAGATGCGTTTCGGGATCGGCATGAATACCGACCACACCCTGGAAGAGGTGGGCAAGCAATTCGACGTCACCAGGGAGCGCATTCGCCAGATCGAGGCCAAGGCGCTCAGGAAACTGCGCCATCCGAGCCGCTCGGATCACCTGCGCAGCTTTCTCGACAACCTTTGACCGGTCAGGGTCAGCAGGGCAGGGCAATCCCGGATGGACTGCCCTGCCCCGCGTATTACGGATAGAATTCCCATTGCCAGGACGGCAGCTTTCCTTCCCGGGCCTGTAGCTCAGTTGGTTAGAGCAGTGGACTCATAATCCATTGGTCGCAGGTTCAAGTCCTGCCGGGCCCACCATATTTTCAAACTTACGTTATGTGTAAGAAAAAGTGGTCACAAATTGATGACATGATCTTTCGTTGCGTGCGTGTAGTAACAAATTAAAGAAAATTCATCGCGAGTAATATCTAGAATGTGATTTTGTTGAAGTCTGTTCTGGATATATGGGGCAGACGTATTGAATGCAATATCCTCATTCGAGGGAGGTGAGACTGTCTTAGTCCACCAATCGATTGCTTTTTCTAATGCATCATTGGGGTTTCTCTTGTTCTTTTGATAAAACTCCTCAAATGGTTTTCTATTGCCGTCGCTGACAACGTTGTAGTAGAAGGCATGCAGAAACTGGTCGGTTTGCCATCCTAAAGGAGTGCTTTGATCTACCCATACCGGCCTATTATCTATTAGTGCATTAGAAATGCTCCGCAATATAGTCAGTGTTTCGTTCCATTCTTGCCTAAAGTTATCTTTTCTGCGATCGGTTGTGGTTTTCTCTGGCTGAAAATTTGGTCCCTGCCAAATTGGATGAGTTCGAAATTCTTTTCCGCGTTCATCAAACCCAGTTCTTTCTTGCTGTATTTTCTCCATTTCCTTCAAAATCTCGGAGGTAAGTGGAAATGCTCGATCAAGTTGAGATAATTCATAAAAAAACCTTCGAGTTCTATAGCCATTGCCGAAGATTGGAGATCATTTTCATCCAAGAAAAGCCCAGCTTCGATATTTCTAAACCATGCACGATCAGTATGATTTGCAGAACCAATATATGCTCCGTATCCTTTCCACCATATAACTTTAGTGTGCAGGCAATCTGGGACTAGCCGACAAAATACATTATTTCCATGGTTGAGAAGAATTGATTTAAGGAGAGGGATAGAAACTGGCACTGTATGGTCATAACGCATCCATATATCAAGACGGTGACCAAGCCTTAAACAATTAGAAATCAATCCATATGCTGCATTCGGAAACTCAGATCCATAGGAAATCGCTGCATATACTCCATCAACATCATTGTTCTCCTGTGGTAAGCAGTGTTGCAAGTAACAATTATTGAGGGCGTTTGCGACTAATTCCATAACGACTGTAATTCTATGATCTGATGAATATCAAATTCTACACTGGGCGGTGCGCGCTCATCACGATCGGATCAAAAGGAAGGCCTGCACGAACTCGGGGTCCATGCAGGCCGTATTTCTGAATCAGGTTTTGTTAACTGTCAGTTAGGCAAGCCAGACAAACTCCGGAAATTCAAGGGCGCCCATTTGCCCCAGCGGGACCTTCGGTACACCCATGACGTTTTCGGAAATCGCGTCATTGATGTTGGTGAACGCAGGAATCACCATGCCACTGCCTTCGTGGATCAGGGTCTGCATTTCGCACATCATGCTATGGCGGTTCGTCGCGTCG
>JAJDTE010000154.1:0-9233 GCA_022827325.1 Gammaproteobacteria bacterium
ATGACCGGACCCCGGATGCCGGGCATGGCCTGGTTTGAACTGCTCTTCGACAACATGGGACCGGACCTGACGCGTACGCTGTGTTTCGAGGATGTCCAGGTCTTTTTCGAGATCGGCGACCGGGTGCGGTTTCTCGTCGGCGATGGCGTTGTCATGACCGGCACGCTCGATAAGCTGAACCCGAAACGGGCCGGCGTTCGATGCGAAGCGGACAGCTGGCGGGTGCCCTATACCGGACTCGATCACGTCTGTGCCGAAACGGCAGCGGAACGGCGGCCAAGGGCGGCCCGGCTGCGGGCAGTGGCGGCGGAGGCGCGCGCCCTGATGGACCGCTACGGGCTGGACGACTGGACGCTCCGGTTCAGCGCGGCTTGGGGGCGGCTGGGAGAATGCCGTCCGGACCGGAAGCTCATCGTCCTCAGCCGGCTGCACGCCGTGGGGGGACCGCCGGGCCAGGTCACCGACACGATCCTGCACGAGATCGCCCACGCGCTGGCCGGTCTGGAGGCGGGTCACGGTCCCGCCTGGAAGGAGATTGCCGAGAGGATCGGCGCCGTGCCGAAATCCGGGATATACGAATCCGGCGGCGGAGGCGATGGCGGGGAGGCCGCAAGGGAGAAGTTCCGTACCGGCGATGCCGTGGCATTCATCGCGCGCGGAAAACGCTGGACAGGTTCCATCGTGAAGATGAATCCCAAACGGGCGAAGGTGAAATGCGGCGATGTCGTGTGGCTGGTGCCCTATGGGAAGCTCAATATCTCGCTTCCCGACAGCGAACCGGATTGATGTCTGCCTGACCGGATGTTGGCCTGCGGGTGGCTGCCGGGTTTGCGGGGCGGGCCGAACTCGACTGATCCGCTGCCATTACCCGGGCGGCGGTTTCGGCAGCTTCTCAGCGCCTCCGGCGCCTGTACCGGGCCAATGCGGCATGTTTCAGTCCGCGGGGCAGCCGGCCGTCGATGAACAGCAGCCCCAGGCCGATGACGGCGGCGCCGGCGAGTTCGTGCAGGATGAGCGGCTCGGCGAGGAACAGGCTGTCGAGCAGCAGGGCCGTCACCGGGATGAGCAGGGTGACCAGCATCACGTTGCTGGCCCCCGCACGGGCGAGAATCTCGAAGAAGACGGCATAGGCCATCGCCGTGCCGAACAGGGCGAGGCCGATGACTGCGAGCCGGGTTTCCATGCCGGGCATCGGCAGCGTCCAGGGACGTTCGACAGGGACAACCACCACCATCATGATGCAAGTCGACGAGAGCAACTGGCAGGTCGCCGTCTTCAGCGGGGGAAAGTCCATCAGGCGCCGGCGCCCCCAGAGCGCGGCGAAACCGTAGCTGAGCGCTCCCGCCAGGCATAGGCCGATGCCGGGGAGCCGCGCATAGCCCGCGGCCATGCCCGGCAGGCTGATCAGCATGACGCCGGCAACCCCCAGCAACACGCCGGCCGTCCTGTGCGCCGTCAGCCGCTCCTCGCGGAACGAGGCCATCACCAGGGCGGTGAACAGGGGCGTCATGCCGTTGATTGAGGCCAAGCCGACGCTGATCATGGTCTGCCCCGTGTTCAGGAAGCTGAACGGCAAGGCATTGTTCAGCAGGCCCATGACCAGAAAAGGGGTCCATCCGGACAGGCTGCGCGGCAGGGAATGCCCCAGGAACGAAATCAGGGCGAGAAGAATCAACGAGGCAATCCCCACACGGGCCAGGGCGATAGTCAGCGGCGGCAGTTCGATCACCGCGACGCCCACAAGGAAGAAGGCGCTGCCCCATAATACGGACAGCAACACCAGCAGGCCCCACTCGGTGTGGTTTATCGCCCTTGGTTCCTGCACGGGAAGAATCGGTAAGGATCGGTCCGTTACGCCGGGAGGGTATCGGTCGGATTGCCGTCATTCCGTACAGCGGGGCAGCCCGGCGGCAGGTGCACGGTGTTCAAAGCAACTGGTTCGGAAATGTGTCTTGCTGCAGCCGGATCCCGCCGGGCACCCTGCCGCTTCAGTGTACGTCCCTTCGCTTCCTGTCGCCCAGGCCCTTCTCCGTGTCCCCGAGTTCCTGCCTCAATACTTCCAGCTCGCCGGCCATCGCCACCTGCTCGTCCTCCAGTTCCTCCACCATTGCCGCCAGCCCCTCCAGTTCCAGGGACCGGCCTTCGGCCTGCTGCCGGATCGACTCGCCGATCAGCATCGACAGGCAGCCGTCGCCCTGGGCTTCCTCCTCGATCGCCGAAGCCGCATGCACCAGTGTCCTGGCGGCCTCCACCGCCGGCAGGCCGCTGACAACCTCCGCAACCGCCATGCACCGCTTGGCCATGCGGGAGTCCCCGCCCATCAGGATCCCCAGCGGATCGGGGGATTCGACGAGGGCGTCGAGCGCCTTCAGGTACGCATCCATGGCCTTTGCGAATTCCTTGCCGAATTCCCCTGCGGATTCCTCCTCGTGTCCCTGAATGATGAATTTCGCCCTGTCGGGCCCTGTCGGTTTCATGCCAGCGGGAAGGATGGTGGACAGTGGCCCATGATAGCCGCATTCCCTCCATTCCTGGTAACTTTGTTTCCGGGTACTTTCCGTATCCCTTCTTGCCCATGTTCCCCGATGGAATCCCTGCCTTCCCCGCAGGGGCGCACGGAATAATCAATCAGCCCAGGAAATCCTCCGCGATGCTCGCGGCCACCCGCGCTGCTGAAGCTTTGACTGAATCCCGCGCCAGATGCGCATACCGCTCCGTCGTCCGGATATGGCTGTGCCCGAGAAGCTTCCCGATGGCCGGCAGGCTCTCCCCGAGCGCCAGCGCCCGGCTGGCGAAGGAGTGGCGGCAGTCGTGAAGACGGACGTCCTCGAGTCCCGCGATCTTCCGCACGAACCGCCATGACGTGTTCAGATCGACCATGTGCGTCCCCGGCTTCTTCCCCGGAATCACCCAGGGATTGCCTTCGACGCGGGGCAGTTCCGCCAGCACCCGCACCGCCGGCGGCGACAGAGGCACCGTGCGCGGCCCCGTCTTGGTCTCCGGGAGGCGCAGTTCCGCGGCATCGAGATCCACCATCTCCCATTGCAGGGTCAGGATCTCGCTCTTGCGGCACCCGGTCAGCATCAGCAGCCGGATGGCCGCCGCGGCATGGACCGACGCCCCGCCATTGGTTTCGGCCTCGGCAAGAACCTCGCCAAGGCGGCGGAACTCCGTATCGGTCAGGAACCGCTCGCGCTTGCCCTCCCGGTGCATCTGGATCCCCCGGCACGGGTTCGTCCCGTCCGGGACCATCCCCCAGTCCGAAGCCTGCCGGTACATGCGCGCAATCAAGGCTACTGTCTGGTTGGCGGCGCTCGGTGTCCCGCTGCGGCGGACATGGAACGCCGCCACCCGGTCCCGCTTCAGCGCCATGAGCCGTACCCCGCCGAATTCCGGCAGGACATACCGGTCCAGCAGCTTCCGGATGCTGACCACGGTGGATTCCCGGCAGTGGGCGGATACATGCTGTTCCATGTAGCGTTCGGCCAGGTCGGCCACGGTCGGCCCGTCGCCTGCGTTCGCAGGCAGGGGTGCGTCGATGGCTTCCTCCCCCGCCCGGATCCGGTTGAGCACCCTGGATGCCCGGCTGCGGGCCTCGTCCGCGGTGATCACCCCGTGCCGTCCCAGGGTCACCCGGATCGATTCTCCCCCGTGCCTTGCCTGCGCGATGTACATCTTCGTGCCCGAGGCATAGACCCTGACACCGAACCCCGGCTGGTCCCGGTCCCAGAACACCGTGTCCCGCTCCACTTTCATCGCATCCACGGCGCTCCGGGAGATCGACCGTCGTTTCAGTTTGGCCATTGTCTATGCCTTTGCCTTTGCCTGTGCCTGTGCCTGTGCCTGATCGGGGAGAATATCAAACCCGATGCTGCCGCCGACCCTGGCCGCCGACAGCCTTTCGGCATCCTGGGCCAGATGGGCATAGCGGGCGGTGGTCCCGATCCGGTTGTGGCCGAGCAGCTTGCCGATCATCGACAGGCTCTCCCCGAGCGCCAGCGCCCGGCTCGCCCACGAATGGCGTAGGTCGTGGAGACGGACCCCGTCCAGCTTCGCCTCCGCCCGCACCGCCAGCCAGGGTCGGCTGATGCCCTTCAGGCGGGATCCGGGCTTTGCTCCCGGAATCACCCACGGGTTTCCCGCCGCCCGGGGAATGCCGTCCAGTACTTTTTGTACTTCCGGCGTCAGCGGGACCATGCGTCCCCCGGTCTTTCCCTCCCGGATGCGCAGTTCCCCCGCCGTCCGGTCGATGTCGTTCCACTGGAGTTCCAGCACCTCGTTGCGCCGACATCCGGTCAGCACCAGCAGCCGGATCGCCGCAGCAGCAGCGAATGAAAGCCTGCCCCCGTCCTCCATTTCGGCAACCGTACGACCGAGCTTCCGGTACTCGGCGTCAGTAAGGAACCGTTCCCTCGGCCGGGTGCGGTATTTCTTCACCGCCTTGCAGGGATTCGTGCCGTGTTCCCTGAGGCCCCATTCCATGGCCAGGGACAGCAGCCTGGCCGTGACCTTGATCGCATCGTTGGCCGCACAGGGCTGATGGCGCATCGCATAGTGCAGTTCCGTCACCTCCTTCCGTCCCACCTCCCGAACCGGCATCTTCCCGAGTGCCGGGAGTATGTGTTTGTCGAGAGAACAGCGGTAGGATGCAGTAGTGGTCTCCACGCACCGGGAGACGACGCATTCGCGCAGGAAACGCTCCGCAAGGTCCGCCATGGTCGGATCGGGCGCGGGCGGCGGGGGAACCGGCGCCTCGCCCCGTTTGATGCGGTCGATCGCACGGGCGGCCCGGGCCCGCGCCGCGTCGGGGGTGATCTCGCCGTGACTTCCCAGGGTCACCCGCTTCGACCCTCCCGGCCCCCGGGACTGGACGATTTAGTTCTTCAGGCCGGCGGGATACCCCCGGCGGCCGAAGCCGGGGAGGGCGCTGTCCCAGAAAACGGCATCGCGGTCCCCGACCCGGAGGGAGTCGGCGGTGCGCTTGTTGATGGTGAGTTCCTGGCGTCTCGGCATGTCCGTCTCCGGCGTGTATTTTCGGCCCAAAATCCCGTAAGCAAAATGCAAGCAACCGGGATTCAATCGGGGCGTATTGTCGCGCAGCCGAGGCGGGTTGGCAAGAGGGCAACGACCTCTATTACAAAACGTAACCTATGGAATATATGAAGAAAACTACAATCCTTCACCTGCAATCGTGCCTTTGGCAATCCGTGGCGAAAGGGGTGAAAATTTTACAACTGGAAATGCCCGGAAGCGAGGTGGGCATCGAATGCAGGGCGGTCGGTGTATTCCTCGTAGAGGAAGAACCGGTTGCCGTGCTCACCGTCCCCGTCCACGCAGACATGGAAGGTGTGGCAGTCCTCTTCCAGGTCCAGGGAATTTTTCGCCTGCTCGAGGACGGTCCGCCGGAAGGCGGCCAGGTGGGCGCTGTCCACCTCGAATTCGACGCTGACTACGAACATGGATTCCGGGATCCGGGTTGGTCGGACCCGCAATGGTATCCGAACGGGACCGCACAGTGGTCCGGGGCATGGCAAAATACCGGGCATGACCTGCCCCATCCGGATCCAGTCCATCGACCATGTCGTGCTCAGGGTCAGCGATCTTGACGGCATGCTGGCATTCTACTGCGACGTGCTCGGCTGCCGGGTGGAGCGTCGCGAGGATGACTTCGGCCTGGTACAGCTGCGGGCCGGCGACGCGCTGATCGACCTGGTGCCGGTGAGCGGCAGGCTGGGCAAGGCAGGCGGCGCGGCGCCGGGCTCCGAGGGGCGGAACATGGACCATCTTTGCCTGCGCATCGCCGACATCGGGCCGGCGAGGCTTGCCGCATGGCTGCGGGAGAACGGCATCGACCCGGGAGAGCCGGCAATGCGCTACGGAGCCCAGGGCAAGGGACCCTCCATCTACGTTGCCGACCCGGAGGGCAACGTGGTGGAACTGAAGCCCCCGATAGGCTGAGGCATCCTTCGCCGGGGCTTACCCGCCCCGGTCCCGGGGGGCCAGTGAAAACGGCAATGCCTCCAGGTCCACGTTCCCGCCGCTCAGGATGATGCCCACGCGCCTCCCCCGGAACGGCTCCGGATGCGCCAGCACCGCTGCCAGCGGAACCGCGGCACTCGGCTCCACGACCAGTTTCATCCGCTCCCAGATGAGCCGCATGGCCGCCACGATATCCCGCTCTTCCGACAGCAGGACCCCGGCGATGTCCCGCGACACGAACGGCCATGTCAGTTCTCCGAGTCCGGTTCTCAGGCCGTCGGCGATGGTGCGGGGATCTTCTTGGGGGAGCATGCGGCCGGCCCTGCGGGAGCGCCAGGCATCGTCCGCCCCGGACGGTTCCGCGGCATGGACCAGGGTATCCGGCGCGAGCGCCTTGACGGCAATGCAGGTGCCGGACACCAGTCCGCCGCCGCCCACCGGCGCGATCACCGCGTCAAGACCGTCCACCTGTTCCAGCAGTTCCAGGGCGCAGGTCCCTTGGCCGGCGATGACGCGGCTGTCGTTGTAGGGATGGACGAATTCCGCGTCGGTCTCCGCCCCGACCCTGGCGGCGGTCTCTTCCCGCGCGGCGGTGGTGGGGGCGCATTCCACGATGGTTCCGCCGTATCCCCGCACGGCGGCTTTCTTCGGTGCCGGCGCGTTCTCCGGCATGACCACGGTCGCCGGGATGCCGCGCCTGGCCGCGGCATAGCAAAGCGCCTGGCCGTGGTTTCCAGAGGAGTGGGTGAGAACGCCGGCGCCTGCCGCCTCGTCGGTCAGGCTGTAGACCGCGTTGCAGGCGCCGCGGGCCTTGAAGGCGCCCACCTTCTGCAGGTTCTCGCACTTGAAGAACAGGTGCGCCCCGGCCAGTGCGTCCAGGTGCCCGCAGGTGAGGACGGGCGTCTGGTGCACGTGGGGCATGATCCTTTCCCGGGCGGCCCGGACGTCGCTGATATCGGGTGCTGTTTTCATGGTGGCTTCAGCCCTCTTGGCGCCGAATCCGGGATCTGCCAATCCCGGAACACGGCAGGTTGTCGGGGCGCCTGGTTTTCCATGGCATGTTCGCGGCACGGGCCCGGGCTTCCAAGGGTAACCGTGACCGGTGCCACGGGCAACCGCGGGCAGCTCCCATGACGGCAGCCTCCCGATTCCGGGCACCGGGCTGATAGACTCCGCGTTGCGACCGCAGGCCCTGGTGACGGATTCTGACTACCCGGTAATGAGAAAAATGAAGTTCGGCAGGCTTGCTCCCGTGGCCGGAAGACCCGTTGATGCGCCCGCGGCCGGCCGGAGCAGTGAACGGGATGTGGGCAGGACATGCACCCTAAAGGGGACGCCGAATTGAACCCTGCCCCGGCCCGGATCAACCCCTGGCGGCTTGCCCTCGGCGGCATGTTCGCCATGGCGGCGGCCATCGGCATCGGCCGATTCGTGTACACGCCGATCCTGCCGATGATGATGGCCGAGGAGGGCCTCAGCGCCGGCCAGGCGGGGATGATCGCCTCGAGCAACTATCTCGGCTACCTGATCGGCGCGATGATCGCGGCAACGGCCATGCTCAGGGGATCCCAGCGGGCATGGCTGCTGGGCGCGCTCTTTGCCAGTGCCGTCACCACCCTCTACATGGCCTGGACGGAGAGTTACGCGGGCTTTCTCGCCACGCGGTTCATCGGCGGGCTGGTCAGTGCCTGGGTGCTGGTGTTCGCCACCACCCTGGTGATCACGCGGCTGACCGACATGGGGCGGGGCGGACTGACCGCGGTGCTGTTCGCCGGGGTCGGCCTCGGGATCGTGTTCGCCTCGCTGCTGACGGGGCTCGCCATGGATCTCCAGGACGGTTGGCGGGGCGCATGGATCAACAGCGGCGCCGCGGCCCTGGCCGCCACCCTGCTGGTCGCGGTGCTCGTGCCGGGACGGCGAACGGATGCCGCCGCGATGCCCGTCCGGTCCGGGAACCGCGGCCGGTCCATCGGCGGCCTGCTGGCGGCCTATGGCCTGTTCGGTTTCGGTTACGTGATCACCGCGACATTCATCGTGCAGCTGGTCAGGTCCGCCGCCTACCCCCCGGAGGCCGAGATCGCGATCTGGGTCCTGGTGGGCATCGCCGGGATTCCTTCCGTGTGGCTCTGGAATCGCTATGCCGCCGATGCGGGCAACAGCAGGGCGTTCTCCGTGGCCTGTCTGGTGCTGGCCGTGGGGGTGGGCGCCAGTGTGCTGCTGCCGGGACTGTGGGGACTCGTGCCGGGCGCGGTGCTGCTGGGCAGTACCTTCATGGCGATCACGGCCATCGGCCTGGTGGAGGCCCGCGAGCGGTCCGGCAGGGATCCCCGGCACGCCCTGGCCATGATGACGGCGGCGTTCGGCGCCGGCCAGATCATCGGCCCCGCGGTGGCGGGATACATGCGCGACGCCTTCGGCAGCTTTCTCCTGCCGTCGATCCTGGCGTCGGTGCTGCTGGTCCTGGCTGCCGCCCTGGCGCACCGATAGGTGATTCCGGTGGTGCCGGATTTCCTCATCCGTGAATGCCGCACCGCGGAGGACTATGCCGCGGCGGAGGCGGTCACCCGGGCCTATGTCGACTGGCTCGGCATCGACCTCGGTTTCCAGGACATCGACCGGGAGATGGCGGATTTCGCCGGCATGTACGGACCGCCGGACGGGGCTTACCTGCTGGCTCGAATGGAGGGCCGGGTCGTCGGCGGCGTCGGGCTGCGGCCGCTGGAGCCGGGAATCTGCGAGATGAAGCGGCTCTACGTGTACCCCGGCCACACGGGCAGGGGCGTCGGCCGTGCCCTGTGCGAGCGTGCGGTCGGCCATGCGGGCGCAATGGGATACAGGGCCATGCGGCTCGACACGCTGGGGCACATGACGGCGGCCCGGGAACTGTACCGGAGCATGGGTTTTGTCGAGATCCCGCCCTACCGGTTCAACCCGGATCCCGCCACGTGCTTCCTTGAGTTGCAGCTCGGGCAGTAAGGGCCGGAAAAGCCGGTGTGCCAAACCGGGCGCATGCCGCGCCGATGCGGAGAATACGTGATGGCGCTGACGCGCCGGACAATCCCCATAACGGGACTCACCCGAGGTCGTCTTCCAGGGGGTAGTCCGACAGCACCACCGGGCCGTCCGGGCTGATCCAGACCGGCTGCTCCAGTTTCACGCCCTCGCGCCCGCCCACGGCGCCGACGTAGCTTTCGATGCAGACCACCATGTTCTCGGCGAACACGCCGTCGTAGGCCCCGTACTTCTCGTCCTCG
>JAJDTE010000049.1:0-2621 GCA_022827325.1 Gammaproteobacteria bacterium
GGATGGGGAAGGTGGGCTGTCATCGGCATGGTCTGGGGCTGCCGGGAAGACTTCATCCGGGGAATTCAAGGACTCTTTCATGGGGGTTTCTCCCTGTTGGTTTTGTAGGAGGGGGGATTTTGTACGCGATACATGTATTTATCGCGCACAACAGGGGCCAGGTCCCGATCAACCCTTTCAACAACTTTGTGAGAAACATCGAAATGAAATCAATAGATAAATTCGTGCTGGTCCTTGTGGCTTCGCTGGCACTGCTCCTCGCCGGTTGCGGAGGGGGAAGTTCGACCACGACACCGCCAGCAGATCCCGACCCGACAGCAGGAGAGATGGCGATCATGCAGGCACAAACGGCCTTGACGAACGCAGAAGCGGGACTGTCTGGCGCCACCACCGATGCGGCGATGCTGGCTGCATATCGTGCAATACAGACAGCGGCGGATAATCTCGTCACGGCGCTCTCGACACATGGCGGATCGGCGATGGATATCGCGGCAGCAGCCAGGAAGAGCGGAAATGCCAAAGCCATGGCAGACGATCTGGCAGATAAGATCGCTGACGCCGAAACGAAGGCGAACATGGCCATGATGGCGACGGCCATGAAGCTGTACACCGGCATCAGTGCTCCTGGTGGTTCTGGAGCGGACACGCGGATTGCCGATTACGCCTCCGCGAACGATGGTCTGGATGTGACAATCGGTACCGACACCGCCGTCAACCTGTCGGAAGACGAGGATGCGACGGTCGACGCGAACCATGGCTGGGAAGGCATGATGTTCACGGCCGAGCCCACTGGCGATGCTGGTACCTACGAGGCGGTTGTCTACTCCAATGTCGATGAGCCGATGGAGGGGGCGAAGTTCAATGATGCGACCGCTGGTTATTCCCTTGATGCAACAACCGGTGAAACAGGAGACGTTACTACCCTCACTGGCCATATGACGGATCGTGTTGCAAGTCCGAGCTTTGACCAGTCTGCCGGGACCAAGACCTTCGAGTTGCCCGAGAATGCGAAAAGGGTGGTGATTCCTGGCAGCTACCGCGGGGTAGACGGCACGTACTATTGTGCACCTACGGCCACCTGCTCAGCTACGGTAGAAGCAGAAGGCTTCACCCTTGCCGGCGGTACCTGGACCTTCAAGCCCGACAACCCCGAAAGTCGGTTCATGGATGTGCCGGACACCGACTACGTCTCCTACGGCTGGTGGATCCACAAGTCCGAGGACGGCGAAACATTCACTGCGAGCGCATTTACGTCTATCAGGGGCACCGTTGCTGCGGCCTCAGGCATCGATACCTTGAAGGGAACGGCAACATACAGTGGCGGAGCTGCTGGCAAGTACGCTCTCCATAGTTCCACCGGTGGAACGAACGACGCTGGACATTTCATCGCGAGTGCCATGCTTCAAGCCGATTTCGGTGATGACATGATCACAGGCACCATTGACAACTTCGTGGGAGCGGACGGTGAGTCGCGGAACTGGTCAGTTGAGTTGATGGAAACGGACATCAATCCTGCCGGGATCATTGACGGTCAAGACACTGGCAACGCTGAGGTCGGAACGGCTTGGACCATCGACGGCACAGCCGGCGCCACCGGGGGCCAGTGGCGTGGACATCTCCGTGCTAACGGCGCCGACGGTGTTCCGAGTATCGGGATCGGCACGTTCTACTCCACATTCGGCCAAGACGGCAAAATGGTTGGCGCGTTCGGAGTCAACAAGGACGACTGATCTTCAACGAGGGTGGCGGCCCTTTGTATGACTCTTTCGGGCCGCCATCATTTTACACCCCGGGTGTGTCTTCGGACCCACCCGGGTTTTTTGTGTGCCGAGCATGACGGACAGCTTGGAGGTGGAAGTCCTCTATCCAATCCGATGACGGCGAAGGATCAGTGAAGCGCAAGGGCGTCGCCACGAGGTGACGTCTGAAGGAAGCGTGGAACATAGCTGCGAC
Source organism: Gammaproteobacteria bacterium (assembly GCA_022827325.1). Lineage (GTDB taxonomy): Bacteria > Pseudomonadota > Gammaproteobacteria > Arenicellales > Poriferihabitantaceae > VYFG01. Next base: position 1,954 of record JAJDTE010000049.1, read on the forward strand.
CCGATGAACAAGAACCGGATACGCGATCTACCCGACTGGACGAGCGGGCTGATGACCGCGAAGTCCACGGCCTTACAACCTTTGTCCGCCCTTACTTCCTCTTCCTGAGCCCTCTACTTTCCCTGATCTTCCCCCGGCTGGTCGACGGTCAGCCCTTCCCCGAATCCGGGTCTTTCCGGACCCCCATTCCATCCCCCATTCCATCCCGCATTCCGTTCCCCTCTTCGTCCCTGCCCTGCATCCAGGCCAGCTGCGCCGCCGCCCCCCTAGAGGCCAGAAGACGCTCCCCATAACGGCTCACCATGGCGGCACTCTTCCACCTACCCGCCTGCAGGATTGCCGGCAGGCCAATTCCCGAGGCGATCATGTCCTGAACAGCCCCCACCCGCGCGCTGTGGCCCGACAATCCCCCGGCGAAATCATCGATCCCCGCCCGGGCGGCCATGGACTTGTAGATGCGGGAAACCTGGCCCGGCTCCAGGCCGCCCCCGGTGGTGCCGTTCTTCCGCACCGCCCGGAACAGGGGGCCCCGGGAGACCCCACTGCCCCCCAGCCACGCCCGCACCATGTCCGCCGTGTCCCGGGCGAGGAAGAGGATGTTGCCGGCCCCCTCGGGGTCGGTCTTGGCATTCCTCAGGAACAGGGTGGCGGACCCGCCGCGGTCGAAC
>JAJDTE010000068.1:0-19862 GCA_022827325.1 Gammaproteobacteria bacterium
GAGCAACTTGCAAAATTGCCTGCCTGAGCGTTTTTTCTGTTCCGGCGGGCGTATTTCGAAGGCCAAGGAAGCGGACGGCGGCATAGTGGAGCCTTGAAGCACGGACTGTGCCGCCGAACAACCCGCCGCCCCTTGCAACGACTATATCCAACACCCGGAGTCTTTTTCAAGACTTCAGAAATTGAACCCCCGTAAATCAATTTGTCCGGATATTTGCAGGGTCAGCCCTGCCCTGTCAGCCGTTGCCGAATTCGAATTCTGATGAAGCGGCCATTGCGCTAGGCTGGAACCTCGTGCACTCTGGATCATCGGCGGCAATGGCCGGGGGAATCTGAAGCACCACGGGAACCGCTATCTGATCGTCGATCAGGCCGAGAATCTTGAGGAGCCGGATTGGCAGGTGATGAATGCACAGCGCAGGTGGGAGCGTGAAGCGTTCACTTGGGACTGGCTGCAGCGCATCCTTTTGTGAGTAACCTGCAGGCAATTTCGGCACTGTATGAGAAAATCGACAACCATTTCGATGATCTTGGGGACAGCTTTGCCGAAGCAGGCGACATCATTCGTCGCGAACGCGTCGAAAAAGAACAGAGGATCAACGATCAAGCCTACTTCGTTATGGCTTGGGGACAGTTGGAAGCGGATGTCGATGATGCGTGCCAAGGGGTGATTCAATCCGGCAGACCGCAAGAGGATTGGCGACGCCAGCGGCCATGGAGCCTGTATGATCCCGGGAATCCGAGGCTGGGTTTCAGAAACCGTCTGAGGCTTGTCCTGAGAGAGGACAGCGAAGAGTGGCAGTGGGCTGTCGATTACTACAGAGTGCGAAATCAAATTGCACACGGCACCTTACACTCGGAACGCATTGACCTATCCACGGACACTGAACTCCGGTAGACCCCGGTCCCAGACCACGGTATCGCCGGAAGAAACGGATAGTGCATCGACGGCGCGTTTGGTAAGCTTGACGGGTTGCGGAGCGGCCACGGTCACTCCCCCCTGAAACTGGTTTGTTTTCCAGGAGAAATGTTACTTCAGCCGTAATCATCGTAACCGATGAGGTCAATCGCAAGTGTTTTCAGGGCTTCGCCCGATGCGCAGGATTCAGGCGGCGTGAAGTTAGATTCGAAGATAACATACTAAGTTACAGTAACAATTCACGAGTCCAAACCGACAGTAGCGCGATTGTCCATAGAACATGGATTCTGGATTTAATCCCCGGAGACATCCATATGAAATTGCATGTGCTTTCAGGAAGGGATAGGGTAGCGTCCTCTTTGCAACCTTCCGACTTCATCAGCGGTCGATGATCAAACGCAACCCCACCCGTGCGGTCCGGATCGGACGCGTCACCATCGGCGACAATCACCCCATCGCCGTGCAGAGCATGTGCGCCACGCCCACCACCGACGTGGACGCCACGCTGGCGCAGCTCCGGCTGCTGGAGCAGGCCGGCGCCGACATCGTCCGCATCGCCGCGGACAACCGCAAGGATGCTCAGGCGCTGATCCGGATCCGGGGCGAGAGCGAAGCGGTACTGAGCGTTGACCTGCAGGAGAACTACCGCCTGGCCGAAGTGATCGCGCCCCACGTGGACAAGATCCGCTACAACCCCGGGCATCTCTACCACCATGAACGCAAGAAACCCTGGAAGGACAAGGTCTCCTTCCTGGTGGATATCGCGGGCGAAAACGACTGCGCCATCCGCATCGGTGTCAACGCGGGTTCGGTGGACCCGGAGAAGTTCTCCCCCGGAGAGGATGAGAACTCGGTGGCCCCCATGGTGGAAAGCGCCCTTGAGCACAGCGATCTCCTGGACTCACTGGGTTTTTCCCGCTACTGCGTTTCCCTCAAGGATTCGGATCCGCAGAAAACCGTGGCGGCCTATACCGCCTTTGCGGACGCCCGGCCGGAGATTCCCCTGCATGTCGGTGTGACCGAGGCGGGCATGCCGCCCATGGGAATCGAAAAGACGCGCATCGCCTTCGAGCAGCTGATCGGCAACGGCATCGGCGACACCGTCCGGGTGTCGCTCACGCTGCCCAACGACCGAAAGCACGAGGAAATCATCGCCGGCCGCCAGATTCTCACCGACATCAGCGCCGGCCGGGTCCGCACCGTGGTGCACTTCAATCCGGACCGCCTGAACCTGATCAGCTGTCCCAGCTGCTCCCGGGTGGAGAACGAGGCCTTCATCGACCTGGCGCACAAGGTGCAGGAAAGAACCCGGTGGGCCGAGGAACACGCGCTGACCATCGCCGTCATGGGCTGCCGGGTCAACGGCCCGGGGGAAACCGACGACGCCGATCTCGGGCTCTGGTGCGGACCGAACTACGTCAACCTGAAATGCCGCGGGGAAAAGCTCGGGGCGTTCCGCTACGACGAAATCCTCGACCGGCTGGATACGGAACTCGCCAGGCTGGTGGAGAACCCCTGAGCCCCGCCGGAACGGTTCCTGCCCCGCAACCACGCAGTGGCCGGCATCCGGCAAAAGCCGCGGCGACAACTTTGATATAATTTGCGGCCGGCAACCAACCTGATCTGGAAAATGCCCGATTACCGCTCCTGGACCACCACCCGTGGCCGAACCATGGCGGGTGCCCGCGCCCTGTGGCGCGCCACCGGCATGAAAGAGGAGGATTTCGAAAAGCCCATCATCGCGGTGTCGAACTCCTTCACCCAGTTCGTTCCCGGTCACGTCCACCTGAAGGACCTCGGACAGCTGGTCGCCCGTGAAATCGAACGGGCCGGCGGCGTGGCGAAGGAATTCAACACCATCGCGGTGGACGACGGCATCGCCATGGGGCACGGCGGCATGCTCTATTCCCTGCCCTCCCGTGAAATCATCGCCGATTCCGTCGAATACATGGTCAATGCCCACTGCGCCGACGCGCTGGTCTGCATCTCCAACTGCGACAAGATCACGCCGGGCATGCTGATGGCGACCATGCGGCTGAATATCCCCACCATCTTCGTCTCCGGCGGCCCCATGGAGGCAGGCAAGGTCACCTGGCGCGACCATGAACGGTCCGTCGACCTGATCGATGCCATGATCGTGGCTGCGGACGACAGCGTGTCGGACGAGGAGACGGCCGCCATGGAGCGCTCCGCCTGCCCCACCTGCGGTTCCTGTTCCGGGATGTTCACCGCCAACTCGATGAACTGCCTGACCGAGGCCCTGGGCCTCGCCCTGCCCGGCAACGGCACCCTGGTGGCAACCCATGCCCAACGCGAAGAACTGTTTCTGCAGGCGGGACGGCGGATCGTGGCGATGGCCAGACGCCATTACGACGATGACGACTCGAGCCTGCTGCCCCGCAACGTCGCCAGCTTCGAGGCGTTCGAGAATGCCATGGCCCTGGATATCGCCATGGGCGGCTCCACCAACACGGTGCTGCACCTGCTCGCCGCAGCCCGGGAAGGAGAGATTCCCTTCAGCATGCAGGACATCGACCGTCTGTCCCGCAAGGTTCCCAACCTGTGCAAGGTGGCTCCGGCCACCTCGGACTACCATGTCGAGGATGTGCACCGCGCCGGCGGCGTCATCGCTATCCTGGGGGAGTTGGACCGGGCGGGGCTGATCAACCGTGACGTCAGCACCGTGCACACCCCCTCCATGGGCGCAGCCATCGACGAGTGGGATGTGGTGAAGACGGACGAGCCCGGCTGCCGGGATTTCTACCGCGCCGCACCCGGCGGCATCCCCACCCAGGTGGCATTCAGCCAGAACAAGCGCTACCAGTCCCTGGATCTCGACCGGGACGGCGGCTGCGTGCGGAACAAGGCCCATGCATACAGCCAGGATGGCGGACTGGCCGTACTCTACGGCAACCTGGCCGAGGAGGGCTGCATCGTCAAGACCGCCGGGGTTGACGAGAGCATCCTGACATTCACCGGCCGGGCCCGGATCTTCGAAAGCCAGGAGGCGGCGGTGGACGGCATACTGGGCAACAAAATCGAGCCCGGGGACATCGTGGTTGTCCGTTACGAGGGCCCCCGGGGCGGACCCGGGATGCAGGAGATGCTCTACCCGACGTCCTACCTCAAGTCCAAGAATCTCGGCAAGGTCTGTGCCCTGGTCACGGACGGGCGCTTCTCCGGCGGCACGTCCGGACTGTCCATCGGCCACGTCTCCCCGGAAGCGGCGGAAGGCGGCCTGATCGGTCTCGTGGAGGAAAACGACACCATCGAAATCGACATCCCCAACCGGCGCATCCATCTCGCCGTGGACGAGGCCACCATCGATTCCCGGCGTGCGGCCATGGAGGCCAGGGGGAGTGATGCGTGGAAACCCGATCGGGACCGCACGGTCAGTACCGCCCTGAAAGCCTACGGGCTTCTGGCCACCAGCGCGGCCAACGGCGCGGTGAGGGATATAAACCAGCTCTGAGGCCCACCCCTGCACAAGTCCGTCGAGGGCGGACGGATGAAGGGGCCCTTGCGGATCACATCCGGTAGGCGATCAGCACCTGGCGCGTGTCCGGCGTGACCCGGTCAGGGTCCAGTGCGAGCGCACTGTCCACGGTCATGAATTCGGCCGACACCACCTCTTCCGGCTGCAGGCGGAACGGCCCCTCGTGCACGCAGGAGTAGACCCGCCCCCAGTTCCGGTTCCTGACCGGAGACTTCAGGTCATCGTAGAACAGGTCGAAATGGCCGGTGAGCGGGGGGCTGATGCCGAGTTCTTCCTTGAGTTCCCTGCGGGCCGACAGCTCATAGCTCTCGCCCTGCTGGATGATGCCGCCGGCCGCCAGGTCATAGAGGCCGGGGCACCAGTCCTTGGTGTCGGAACGCGCCTGCACCAGAATTTCGCCGGCCTGGTTGAACACCAGGATGTAGGTCACCCGGTAGGTGAATCCCCTGCCCTTGACCACGGACCTCGGCAGCGCGTCGACAACGTTGTCCGCCAGATCGATGACCGTGACGATTTCAGGTGGATTTGCCTCGCCGGCAACGTTCATCGGGGTAAAAACAAGGGAACATCCGGAAGCGGAAACGTGTCGGCAGGCATGCGGGATAACGGTCGCGGGGATGAAACCGCCTGACACCTGTTTTCATGCATCATGCCGGTGCATTCCCTGACAGGCGGCGAATAGCAGGTATTCAACGGATTAACAGCAAGCCAATCCGGCTTGAATCGGCGGACAGGGAACATCGCCAAATGAACAATATACGCAGCAATCACCGGATTTCGGGCGCAGCAGTGAACCACACGACCTGCAATCGTAGTAGAACTGGCAAGCGTCCACGGGCATGCGGTCCTTCGACTGGTACCCGCATTCCGGACAAGTCAAGGTCGAGAACAACTGTATGTCCGACTGCGTTGTCATAAGGTCCGACACGAAGATATCTGACGTTTCCGCGATGTGTCCGGGCCAATAATAAAGCTGCGGTAGATGTCTCATTGAATTCCGGTGGCAACAGGGTATCGTGACAGCAGGCTAACCACGGTTCCCGTCCCTTGTTGCGTATCCAATGAGCCGCAAGTTCCAGGGAAGCCCTGTCATTGGTCGTGAGGACGGTTTCTGGAAGCCTGGATTGTCTTTATTTTTTCCGGCCAGGTAGACCGGATATAGGCGAGGATGTCCCAGATGCCGTCATCTCTCACAACATCTCCGAATCCGGGCATGCCACTCTTGAACCCGGACATTCCGCGTGCCTCCATCAGAGCCTTGCCGCCATACTTGGTGTAGAGGAACAACAGTATGTTGTCGTGGTGCCAGGTATGGCCGGTAGCATCGTGCGGCGGCGCTGGCATGAGCCCATCCTTGCCTGCCTGCTGCCAGTTTGGCTCCCCTTCCAGCGCGACACCGTGACATGAGGCACAGTGCTCCTGATAGAGGATCAGTCCGTTCCCAAGGTTGCGGTTCTCCAACTCATGGCCGGCAAGTACGGCACCAGAAGACAGAAACGCCGCGACAAACAGAATTCGTTTCATGACACCTGATTCTACAGACTGACCGGAATGGTTGTCAGCACTGCGGTCGCCGCAAGGATGAAACAGACCGCGACCCATTCGACTGCAATGGACCTTCGCAGCCGTATCGCCGCAATCCGGTCGCCCTTCCTCATTCCGGGAACGAGGTGCAGCTTGTTGATCCCTGCAGCTCCCAGCAGAATCCCAACTGCACTGACCTTGGAGAGCAACGTAAGGCCGTAGCCTGTCGACACCAGGGCAGAGAGGCTGCCGAGCAGATTCCATGCCATGACAATCCCGGCAACAATGAGCAGCGGCACCGCATAGATGGCGATACGCCCGAAATGGTGTCCCAATTCGGCCGCCTGGGGCAGGCTGCCGGGATGTCCGGCAATCCCACGGAGCGGTGAGAGGATGCCGATCCAGAATGCCGCGACTGTAAGATGCATCATGAGCAGGAACTCAAGCCAGAAGGGCTCTGCTTCCAGGATGTGCCCGATCTGGCCAAAGGACCACAATGCCAGTCCGCCGCCACCGGCTGATATAAACAGGCCGATCCCGGGAACGTACAACCCGCCGATGACCAGGGACAGGCCTGCGACCTGCAGGACGAGTGCCGTGCCGACGGGTGTTTGCCAGAGCAGGCCCAGGATGTCGGGGTCGACCATGCCGGCAGCCTCGCCTGTCAGGGCGACTGCCATCAAGGCGAATCCGGCACAGGAAGCCAGGAGTGCGAGCAAGGCAAGTCCTGTCACCTGCCGGATGATTGAGCCGTGCAAGTGACCGGTCTTGCGGCGAAATACCATGCGGACCAGAACAAGACCTACCGAACCGAGTGTTCCAAGATAGAGCAGGAACCGCGCAACGATCGAAGCGAGTTCCCATGCATCAGGGAAGTTCATTCAATCTGAAACGTGAACATGTCGCGCATGACATGCCCATCGCGCGCAAGACCGCGCCATTCAATCAGATAGATTCCACTTCCCATGTCTTTCAGCGGCACCTCGAACCGGGAAGCGAACGTTTTCTGGCCCTCCAGATTCAGATCGACCTTGGAACTGCCTGCGTGGGCAACCCAGACACGGGTCAGCCGTACTTGCCTTTCAAAGCTCAGAACGATATGGGATGGTGTCTCACTGAGCACGGCACCATCTTCCGGTGTGGTCCCGTCGACGGGTGAATGCGCGAACGAGGCCGTCACTGCCAAGGCAAGAATTCCGACTTGCAGGATCAGCTTCATGGGGCAAAAAACAAAGACGCGTCAACGATATGACATCAAGACAACCGGAAAGTGCCGGCTACTCATCGTACAGTGGGGCCGGGGTTTCGGATATATCCCGTCATGATGGGGTACCTTGTTCAGGTCCCGGCAACCTTGAGTCAATTATGCCCATGCGTCGAGAGCCTTCGTCGCCTCGCCATTCCCGATCATGGTCGGCTGTTCTCGGTAATTCTTCGGTGCCATCCCCATTCATTTTCGAGATCGGGCGGAATTGCATCCTCAACACCTGTACGGCCGTTCTTTCTCCCGGTAGTCTCATTGAGATCAAGCTTCCCGGGAACGTCCCATACAAGCGGTCGATGGGGGGGCGCTGGCACCCTGTCTTTTCAGCTTCTCTTCTCGTAAAAATAGGCCTTCATGATGATAGGAGGAAAGGCTTCAAAGAGATAGTGCCATATTGGCCAGAACACCCTTTCGATTGAGTTCGGGCAGCGGGTGTGCCAAGGCTGATTCCCCGCGCCTGCAAGCTGGTCTCCACTCCGATTGCATCACAATGAATTCTTGCAGCGAGTGGCGCTACGCGTTACAGTAAAGCATGAGGATCAGGCACAAGGGACTGCGGGCGCTGCACGAGCGGGACAATCCCGCGTATGTACCCGCAGGACAGGCATCACGACTCAAACGTATCCTGATCCGGTTGCAAGAGGCGGCGCATCCGCGAAGTGCCGATGCGCCGGGTTTCCGGTTGCATCCCCTGAAGGGTGACCGGGCGGGCCAATGGAGCGACCGCGTCTCGGGCAACTGGCGCGTGGTATTTCGCTTCGAGAACGGTGAAGCCGTGGACGTGGACCTGATTGACTATCACTGATTGGAGGGAATACTGACCATGAACGACATTACAAGCGAGCGTGTCGGCCCGATGATGAACCCACCGCATCTGGGCGAACTGATCCGAGAGAGCATGGATGATGTGGGCTGGAACGTGACCGAAACGGCGGCTCGTCTCGGGTGCGAGCGCGGCACGCTGTCGCGCCTTTTGAACGGAAAGGCGGGCGTGTCGGCGAACATGGCACTGGCGCTGGAGGATATCGGCTGGGGCACCGCCGATCACTGGATGCGGATGCAGGCGAGCTATGAGCTTGCGCAAGCGCGCCGTGACCGGTCAATTGCGGGACGGAGTGCGGAGGCGCTGCACGCATGATCTGGCTGGCGTTGTCGGCCTAGGCACTGCAGGTGAGCCAGTGGGTAGTGGAAACGGGATTGCCGGAGGGCGAGTTCCTCTTTGATCTTGCGAACCCGGACACCGGTGAGGCGAACGGGATCCTCGATCTCGCTTGGCCGGACGGCACTCCGGAGGGATTGAGTGCGCAGGTTCCGATGTTGCTGCACGAGCCGAAGGAAATAGAGACGGCTGCCAATCGGACCGGATACTGGTTCTTTACCGATGTCGTGTCGATCAAGCACTACGAGGATCCGGAAGTCCTCATCGCCGAAGGTATGGGCTGAGATGGAGACGTTCAATGCCATCGATGTTGAAACGGCCAACGCCGACCGGGCCAGCATCTGCCAGATCGGCATTGTTCACGTTCAGAACAGTGTAATCGTGGATCGGTGGCAGACGCTGGTGAATCCGGAGGATTGGTTCGATCCATGGAACGTGTCTATCCATGGAATCGAAGAAAAGGACGTGCGAAGTAGCCCTACCCTACCCGAAGTTCGCGAGGAGTTGCGCCAACGGCTGCGTGGCTCGGTGTTGGTGAGCCACACATCGTTCGACCGAGTGGCGTTCGAACGCGCCATGACGAGGTATGACCTCGAACAGCTGCAAGTGACGTGGCTCGACAGCGCGAAGATCGTCCGAAGGGCATGGCCCGAGAGGTATGGACGTAAAGGATACGGCCTCAAGAACGTAGCGACAGATCTCGACATCTCCTTCACGCACCACGATGCGCTGGAAGACGCCCGAGCTGCGGCAGAAATCGTGCTCAGCGCGTGCGTAGCAGCGGAGACAGATATTGAGGGCTGGCTGAAACGCGTGAACCGGCCCATCGGTTCTTCATTGTCGGAGTCACCGCGACGAGAGGGCAACGCCGAAGGGGCGTTGTTCGGTGCGTCGCTCGTTTTCACCGGTACGCTGGGGATTCCTCGACGGGAAGCGGCAGACTTGGCCGCAGTCGCCGGGTGTCGTGTAGATGCCAATGTAAGCAAGAAAACCACGATTCTCGTCGTCGGCACTCAGGACATGAGCAAGCTCAAGGGCTACGAGAAGAGCACCAAGCACCGGAAGGCTGAGACTTTCATCGAGAAGGGCGAGGACATCCAGATACTGTCGGAAAGCGACTTCTTGGATCTCATCAGCAGAACCTAGGGTGCACCGGTTTGGGGTGGCGTTCGACCAGTAATTTGGCCTTCCTGGTGATTGCTTGGCCAGCCGGAAAAGGCTATTAGTCTCGCCAAGACCATCCTGTATCTTTATTGCTCTCGATTTGCGAAATTGTCAAATCACCCTGACCAGGTGCCGGGAACCGGAATGATGGATTGTCGTATCCATGCGGTTTGTACCGACAGACTTCAGATTGGCGCGGATGAGGAAAGTTATGCCATGACCAAATTGAAGGATCTGAAAGACCGCTTCATGCAGGACCCTGAGTTCCGGGAAGAGTATGCGCGTGTCGACGAAGAGTACGCCCTGGTCGAGGCCTTGGTTCGTGCCCGGACAGCAGCAAATCTTACGCAGGCGGAGCTTGCAAGACGAATCGGGACAACGCAGTCAGCCGTCGCTCGACTGGAAGGCGGGCGGGTATCGCCGTCATTTTCAACTCTGCGTCGGTATGCCGAGGCGACCGGCACACGCCTGACCGTGGAATTGGTCCGGACAGGCGATTGACGGCCCCGGGTATCCCACTCCGGGACCCGGAGCGGGACAGCAGCTGTCGGGGTCAGGAATCCTGCAGATAACTTTCCATGGAATCATCCATGGCGTCCATCCACGGGGTATGGTGAACCGGTGACTGGCTGCCGGTGATCAGGGACCTGTAGGCGTTGTTCCTGAACCCCATGATATCCTCGTGCTTGTGGTGCTCCCACTCCATGAAGGTCTTGTTGACTCCTTCGATATCGAAGCTCGGATAGTCCGTCTGGTCGATGAGCGCCTGGGTGTAGTCGCCCTGGAACCAGATCATCTGCTCATCGTCCTCAAGCGTTTCCTCACGGGCCCGCCATGCGGCGCTGTCCTTCTGCATTTCCTCCTTCGACGGCAGCTGGATGCGGCCCATGATGACGTCCCTTGCATACCAGGCCTGGGCGTCGAACATGTTGAAGGTGTAGAACTGGTCCTGCATGCCGATGTAGAACACTTTCGGGTTGTACTCCCAGACCACGCCCTGGTAGAGGTTCAGCGGCCAGAGCCTGTTCTCGGTCTCGAGGCGCAGGCTGTTATCCATGAAAGGGAAATGGTGCAGGTAGCCGGTGCACAGGATGATGGCGTCCACCTCCTTGGAAGTGCCGTCCTTGAAGGTCACCGTCTTGCGGTTGACATTGGTCAGCAGGGGCACTTCGCTGAAGCTGTCCGGCCAGTGAAAATGGGTCGGGGAGGTGCGGTGGCTGATGGTGACGGACTTGCATCCGTACTTGTGGCACTGGGAAGCGATGTCTTCCGCCGAATAGCTGGTGCCGATGATCAGTATGTCCTCGTCGATGAATTCCCGGGCATCACGGAAGTCGTGCGCATGCAGCACCCGGCCGTTGAAGGTTTCCATGCCGTCGAACTGGGGCACGTTCGGGATGGAGAAATGGCCGGAGGCCACGACCACGTAATCGAACTCCTCGGTGACCCATTCGCCGTTGTTCAGGTCGCGCACCGTCACGCTGAACATGCCGGTCTCGTCGGAATAGGTCACGTTGTGGGCCGCATGGTTGAACTTGCAGAACTTCCGTACGCCGGACTTCTCGACCCGCCCCTTGATGTAGTCCGCCAGCACGGCGCGCGGCGGATAGGACGCGATGAGCTTGCCGAAATGCTCCTCGAACGTGTAATCGGCGAATTCCAGGCACTCCTTGGGTCCGTTGGACCAGAGATAGCGGTACATGCTGCAGTGAACCGGCTCACCATGCTCGTCCAGGCCCGTCCTCCAGGTATAGTTCCACAGTCCGCCCCAGTCATCCTGCTTCTCGTAGCAAACAATCTCGGGAATCTCGGCTCCCTTGGCGGCGGCGGAAGCAAATGCTCTGAGCTGGGCCGTGCCGGAAGGGCCGGCACCGATGATGGCAACGCGTGTCATTGTCTACTCCGGGTGATGTTGTATATTGTGGATAATTGGTCGTTGATGATCGAAATATACCTTTTTTGACAAGGCCGAAAAACACCAGATGAGGGTACCTAGTAAGGGGTAGAAGGCGTATGGCTTCCGTTGAACATGCTGCCCGCGACGTCGATGAGCGGTTCGAGTCGGCAACCCAGGATTGCCTGCTGGAACTGGTGCACAGCGGCTCCATCCGCGCGCCCCTGACACGGCTCTGCGATACCTGCAGGGCCATCCTTGGAGCCGACACCTGTGAAATGTACCTGTCCGGTGTGAGTGGCGCGGAGCCCGTGCTGGTGGCAGCGGGCGGCGCCGCCGAAAAGCGCCCCGGCCCCCTGGACACCCGTCACTGGAAAGCGCTGGCGAGACTGACGACCGGTTACGAGGCGGCCGCGGAATCTCCCCGGGCGCTCCTGTTTCCTCTGCGCCATGAGCGCCTGCTGGTCGCGGCGCTCAGGATCACGTGGCCCACGGCGAAATCCATTCCCGACCCCGAGCTGGAGCGGTTCACCAGGATGGTGCCGCTCATCGCAAGAATCATGATCAGCGTCCAGCTGGCGCAGCAGCAGCGCCGCCATGACCTCTACGAGGAGCGGGCGGCGATCTCCAGGGAACTGCACGACTCCCTCGCCCAGTCGTTGACCTACCTCAAGATCCAGGCGAGCAGACTCGACCAGTCGCTGCAGAATTCGTCGGAGCCCGATCCCGTGGGCGCCCCCCCGGAGGATATCCTGGGGGACCTCCGGGAAACCCTCAGGGACGCCTACAGGCAACTGCGGGAGCTGATGACCACGTTCCGGCTGACGATGCATGGCAAATCCTTCCGCCACGCGGTGCGCGACTCCGTGGATGAATTCACCACGCGCAGCAACATCGGCTTCGAGCTCGACAATGCGTGGCGCGACGACGTGCTCAGCGTGGAGGAGGAAATGCAGGTGTTGCAGATCATTCGCGAAGCCCTGTATAACATCGTCAGGCATTCCCAGGCGGACCATGCGCGCATCTCCCTCACCCATCATGGCAATGTCCATCGGCTCAACATCCGGGACAACGGTATCGGCATGCATGCCGGACACCGGAAATTGCGCAACCACGGGCTCGTGATCATGCAGGAGCGAGCCCGCCGGCTGGACGGCGCAATGCGGATTGCCGCACCGGATGAGGGCGGCACCCAGATCGAGATCAAGTTCACGCCCCGTGCCATGGTGCACTGACATGCGCGTACTGATCATTGACGACCACCCCCTGTTCCGCAAGGGCGCCCGCCAGCTGCTCGAGATGGACGCGCGGTTCGAGGTGGTCGGCGAAGCGGACGACGGCGCCTCCAGCATTGCACAGACCCGCCAGCTGAATCCGGACCTGGTCCTTCTTGACCTGAACATGAAGCCGGTTTCCGGCATCGAGGTCCTGCGCCGGATCAAGCAGGAACGGGAGGACATCATGGTCGTCATGCTGACGGTTTCCGACCAGGGAGAGGACATTGCCAAGGCCATCCAGCTCGGTGCGGACGGATACCTGCTGAAAGACATGGAGCCGGAAGACATGCTGGCAAAGCTCGCGCAGGTGTCCCAGGGGCAGATCGTGATGGACGACAACGTCGCCAACCTGCTGGCGAATCTCCTGAAGAGCGGGGAGCATCCCCTGCTGCCGGAAGATGCAAACCTCACGGAACGGGAAACAGAGACCCTGGTGCTGCTGGCCGAGGGCCTGAACAACAAGCGTATCGCCCGCCGACTCAACATTTCCGACGGCACCGTCAAGGTGCACATCAAGAACATCCTGCGCAAGCTGAAAGTCCGCTCACGCCTTGAGGCGGCCATCTGGGCCATCAACAACGGCTTTGCCGAAGGCCGCTGACCCCGGCAACCCGACGGAACCAGGAAACGAAGACCATGGTGCGCATCGCTTCTTTGAATCTCTCGAAGACCGGGGATTCCGCGGCAGGCCCGGAATCCAGCGAAGAGAGCCGGCTGCTGCACTCGCTGCCGGCGGTGGTGCTGCAATGCAGCCAGGAGGGAAGGATCCTGTTCGTCAGCGACAACTGGTTTGACCTGACCGGCTGCGACGCGGCGGAAAGCGCCGGCCAGGACCTTCTCGACTTCATACTCCCGGAGGACCACAGCCTTCTGCGGGAGCATTTCTCGGGTCCGCTGCCCCTCGGCCCGGTGAACAAGACCCTGCGCTACCTCAGCCGCGAAGGCCGCTCCGGCTGGATCCAGCTGAACCTGCATGAAACCGCGCTCGCCGACGGCAGCGGCGGCTACATCGGGCTGGTGACGGACATTACCGACCAGGTGGGACGGGAAGCGTCGCTCCTGGCCCAGCACCGGACCCTGAGCGGCATTCTTGACGATCTGCCGGGCATGGTGTTCCGCTGCCGCAATGACCCCGACTGGACGATGGAGTATGTCAGCCGCGGCAGCGTCGCACTCACCGGATACCGCCCGGGGGAAATCATCAACAACAGGCGCCTGTCCTACGGCAGCCTGATCGTTCCCGAAGACCGGGATAAGGTGTGGAACGCGGTGCAGATGGCGATTCATGAACAGCGCGGCTACGACCTCGACTACCGTATCGAGGCCGAAGGCGGCGATATCCGCCATGTCTGGGAACGGGGAAAGGGCATCTATTCCGCCAGCAACGACCTGCTGGGCCTGGAGGGATTCATCACGGACATCACCCGGTACCGCCAGCGATTCCGGCCGCTCCGGGCAGCTGACCTGTATCTGGACGATGGCGTCAGCCTGACCAGGCCGATGTTGTCGGACCGGGTGCGACACCGCCTGCAGCGTCTCGAACGGGATCTCCGGAACAGGGCCTCCCAGCCCGGATTCGGCCTGGTGTGCATCTACTTCGACAACCTGGGCATCCATCTGACGGAGGCCGGCGACGGCGTCCATGCGCGCATGCTCGAGGCGCTGGTGAACCGCACGCTCTCCCTGTGCACGCCGGCCGACAGCCTGCACATCGACGTCACCGGCCAGATCCTGCTTCTTCTGGACACCGCGCCGGACAGGGAATTCATGGCGCGGCTCGCAAAACGCCTGCAGGAGCGGTTTTTCGATCCCGTGGAAATCGATGCGCTGCAGATACTGCTCACGCTGAGCATCGGCGCCGTATGGTGCGAATCCCGGGAGAAAACGGACGCGCTGATGGCGTATACCGAAGAATGCATGCGCCGGGTCCACGAGACCGGCGGCAACGGCTGGCGGGTATCCGCCGTGGACGGTTAGGAACCGGACGGACCCCGGGAAACACCCCGTGGACCGCGTCCCCAGGCCGGTATCCGGCCATCCGTTATCCGGGTAACCGGGCGATTCCGAAGCCGGCCGCCGGGGCCCGACGGACGACAATCCGGGCCCTCTTCCGGCGAATACGACTTTTTAGGTATATCCTATGCTCTATTGCCCACCCACACCGGGCGTAACACCATGAGCGAGACTGGAAAATTCGAATTTTTCCGGTATTGCAGATATTATTCGTATAAATCTGAACAGAAACGCCGGCGCTTGCCGCCGGCCATGGCCTATAACCCGATACACCAATGAGGTAAATCCAATGACGGTTTCCAGAATACCACGATCCGAACGACGGAGGTTTCTCAAGCAGGCTGCGGCCGGTGCAGCCACCGTGACCACCGCGAGCCTGCTTCCCTCCGTGGCGTTTTCCGCCAACAAGACACTCACCGTCGGCATGAACATTCCCATGACCGGCGACTACGCGCCCTGGGGGCTGCCGGGGTTTTACGGTTGCGAAATCATCGCCAACAACATCAATGCCGCCGGCGGCGTCACCATCGGCGGGGAGACCTACGACATCAACGTGGCCTCCTACGACCACGCCTATGACACGGAGAAGGCCATCCAGGGATTCAAGAAGCTGGTGCTCGAGGACGACGCCAAGATGGTGATGATGCTGGGAGGCTCCACCGTGGCCGCAGTGCTGCCCTGGGGGACGCGCAAGAAGGTGCTCACCACCACGCTGCTGCCGAGCGACATCACGCCGGACTCGGAGTACCTCGTCGCCACCTGCGAATCCCATCCCCTGTACAACCTCACCGGCGTCGTCTGGATGGCCAGGGAGTTCCCGGAGGTCAAGACCGCGGCCATCGTGACCAATAACGACATCGAGTACGGCCTCCAGTCCGCCGCCCTCTACAAGGCGGCTTTCGAGGTTGCCGGCATCGATGTGGTGGACACCAACCTGCACGGCTTCGACGTCACGGACTTCGCGCCCATCATCAGTTCCCTGCTGGCGAAGAACCCGGACGTGGTCTGCATGGCGACAAGCTTCTATGTCACGCCCATCATGGAACAGCTCTACCACCAGGGCTACAAGGGCAAGATCATTTCCTGCACCCTGGACTACTACGAGGAAATCATCGCCAAGACCAGCGAGGAGTTCGTCAACGGCACCATCTACCAGTTCCCGGATTTCGACGATCCGAAACTCACGGAACCCGGCATCACGTTCCCGGATCCGGGTGGCTTCGACGCCGCCTTCCGCAAGGACCACCCCAACGACTGGTCCGCGGTGGCCTGGGAATACCCCGCCATCCTGCTGAACTGGATCGAGAACGCCAAGGCCGCGGGCAGCGTGGAGTCCACGGAGGTCCTGGCCTCCATGAAGGGCAACAAGCAGGAATTCGTGTTCGGCGGCGGCGACTGGTGGGGCAGCCAGCTCTGGGGGCTTGACAATGCCCTCGTGGGCCGCTGGCCGGTGGTCGTGATCGAAAACGGCAAGGCCCGCATCCAGGAGTACGGCAACGTGGCCGGATGGCTCGCGGACAACAAGGAAGTGCTGGTGAAGCACATGAAGGAAATGGGACTGCGAACCGTCTGATCTCCCATGACGGAACCAGGGGAGAACCCGGTGTTCTCCCCTTTTTTTGACTGCACAGTAGCGAGATAGGCGGCCCGAACATGGAATTGCTGATCCAGTCTGTCGTCAACGGCTTCATCCAGAGCGGGTTCTACGCCCTGGCGGCCGTGGGCCTGGTGCTGATCTTCGGGGTCATGGGGGTGGTCAATTTCGCCCATGGCGAGTTGGTGATGGCGGGCGCCTATACCGTCTGGCTGCTTCACGCCCAGCACGGCATGCCGTTCCTGGTCACCGTCCTGATTGCCATCATGCTGGTGACCGCGATCGGGATGATCATGGAACAGTTCATGTTCCGGCCCATGCGGGACAATCCCTTCGGGGGGCTGATCTGTTCGATCGGCGTGCTGTTCATACTGCAGGTCATCGCCACTCTCGTGGGCGGGGAAGGCCCGTCCAAGCAGGTGCCGCCGCCCTACGAGGGGACACTGGTCCTGTTCGAATTCCTGCGCATCCCCTACCAGCGTCTGTTCGCCATCGGGGTGGCCCTGGCCGCCCTGGGAATCCTCTGGTACTTCCTGTCACGCACCAGGCTGGGCTGGGCCCTGCGCGCGGTCGCCCAGGACCGCGAAGCCGCCGCACTGCAGGGGATCAACAGCAACCGGATTTCCATGATCGCCATCTGCGTCGGGGCGGCCATGGCCGGCCTGGCCGGCGCGCTCATGGCGCCGCTGACCAACATCAACCCCCACATGGGCCACAATGTCATCATCACCGCCTTCATCGTCACCATCGTCGGCGGCGTCGGCAGCCTTTCCGGGGCGGTGATCGCGGCGTTCCTGTATGCTATTTTCCACACGTTCGTGACCACCTACTTCAACAGCACGGTGGCCACCATCGCCGGCCTGATGATCATGGTGATCATCCTGATCGTCCGCCCGACGGGCATCATGGGCCACCGGGTGAACGACTGATCGTGTGACATGAACGCATCCGGCATCAGGCATTTCTTCGTCATCGCGGCGGTCCTCGCCGTCCTCGTGGTGCTGCCGCACTTTCTCAAGTACCACCATCAGGATTTTCTCCTGTTCCTGGTCATCAACATCCTGGTGGTTGCCAGTTACCGGCTGGTCACGCTCACCGGCGAATGGTCCCTGATCCACGCGGTAATGATGGGCATCGGCGCCTATACCAGCGCAATCCTGTCCAAGCATTTCGATGTCTCCTTCTGGCTCAGCATGCCGCTGGCGGGTGTCGTGGCCGGGCTCATGGCGGCCCTGCTCTGCTTTCCGCTGTTCCGGATGACCCAGTTCTACTTCCTGATCGGTTCCTTCGCGGCGGGCGAGGCCATCAGGCTGTCCTGGATTCACTTCATCAAGCCCTTCGGGGGCACCAGCGGGGTCAGCGCCATCCCGCCGCCGGAGTTGCTGGACATCGATTTTCTCGAGCCGATCCCGTATTTCTACATGGTGCTGGTCATCGTCACGATCTGCCTGTTCCTGCTGTACCGCATCGAGAAATCCCGGATCGGGCTGACACTGCACGCGGTGCACTGGAAAGCCCCGCTGGCGGAATCCGTTGGCGTCAACACCTGGAACTACCGTTCGCTGGCATTCATCACCGGGTCCGTTTTCGTCGGCGTGGCGGGCGCCCTGAAGGTGCACTACATCGGCACCGTCACACCCAAGCAGTTCGATATCGGCTTCATGGTATTCATCCTGATCTGGGTGATCGTGGGCGGCTACCGGACATTCTACGGGCCCATTGTCGGCGTGGTGGTGCTGTCCGTCCTGGACGAGATGTTCCGCGGATTCGACGTGCTCCGTCCCGCGTTGTACGGCGCGATCCTGGTTTTCGGCATCCTGTTCCTGCCGAATGGCCTTGAAAGCCTGCCGGAGAAGATCAGGGCAAGATTCGGCAGACGCAGGGGCGGCGGCTGATGGCCATCCTGGAAGTACAGAACCTGATCATGCGGTTCGGCGGCCTGGTCGCCCTGAACGGGGTCAGCTTCCACGTCGAGCCGGGGGAGATCCATGGCCTGATCGGTCCCAACGGCGCCGGCAAGAGCACGATGTTCAAGATCATCGCCGGCTTCAATACGCCCACCGGCGGGGACATCCTGTTTGACGGGCACCGGATCACCGGCATCAAGCCTTCCCGGATTGCCGCAGAGGGGGTCGTGCGGACGTTTCAGGAAACGACGCTGTTCCAGGAAATGACGGTCTACGAGAACATCCTCGTCGGCACCCACAACCGGTCGCGCACGGATATCTTTTCCGCGATCCTGGGCCTGGACAGGGTGAAACAGCGGGACGCCGGCCAGGCGGCCAGGGAAGTCATGGAATTCATGGGCCTGAGCGCGCGCGGGGAACAGCTGGCCTCGGAACTGCCGCTGGGGTCCCAGCGCGCCCTTGCGATGGCCATCGCCCTGGTATCCCGGCCGAGGCTGCTGCTGATGGACGAGCCGTTCGCCGGAATGAACCCCGAAGAGACCGGCACCATGATGGAACTGACGCGCAAGGTGAGGGAATCCGGTGTCACCGTCGTCCTTGTGGAACATGACATGAAGGCGGTCATGGGTCTCTGCGACCGGCTCACGGTACTCAATTTCGGCACCCTGCTGGCACAGGGCTCTCCGGAGGAGGTGCGCAGCAATCCGGAGGTGATCAGGGCCTACCTCGGGGGGGATCACAAGTGAAGCTCTCTATCCGGAACCTGCAGGTCAACTACCACAACGTCGCCGCCCTCAAGGGCATCAGCCTGGAGGTCCCCGATGCGGCCTTCGTCACCCTGATCGGCTCGAACGGCGCCGGCAAGAGCACGACCCTGCGGGCCATCTCCGGGCTGGTGAAGCCGGACAGCGGCGAGATACTGCTCAATGACCAGCGCATCGACGGCGTCGTGGCCGACAGGATCCTGCGCATGGGCATCGCCCATGTGCCCGAAGGCAGGAGGATATTCAAGGACTTAAGTGTCGAGGAGAACCTGAGACTGGGGGCGTTCATCTACGATGACCGCGACCGCATCGAACAGGACCTCCACGGGATCTTCGAGAAGTTCCCCCGCCTCGGGGAACGCCGCCACCAGCACGGCCGGACGTTGAGCGGCGGCGAGCAGCAGATGCTTTCCATCGGCCGGGCCCTGATGTCGCGCCCCCGTGTACTGCTGCTGGACGAGCCCTCCCTTGGGCTTGCACCGATCATCGTGCAGGAGATCGGCACCATCCTCAGGGAGATCAACGCCCAGGGCGTGACGATCATCCTGGTCGAACAGAACGCGGACCTCGCCCTGCAGCTCGCGGATCGCGGCTATGTGCTGGAAACCGGGCTGATCGCCCTGGAAGACCGGGCCGACCTGCTTGCCGACAACGAGCATGTGAAGAAGGCATACCTGGGTATCTGACCCGGATGCCGCGCCGGCATGCCGCCGGCGCCGAGCGGAAAACCGCGGCAGGCTTCATCTGCGCCCCAGCAGCCACATGGCCAGCGCCCCCGCCACCAGACCCCAGAACGCGGAACCCACGCCGTACAGGTCGACTCCGGACAGGGTGACCAGGAAGGTGATCAGGGCCGGCTCCCGCCAGGCGCTGTCGTCCATGGCCTGC
>JAJDTE010000056.1:0-4822 GCA_022827325.1 Gammaproteobacteria bacterium
CGGAAGTTCCCCCTGATTTCCCGTTAATTTTCGATTCAAGCGATTGATTCGCCGGGGGATTTTGCGTTTATTCGAAGTTAACATGTTCCCATGTATATGTATCCGTAATGCTTGATTCCATCCCATACATGGATTATCATCATTCCCATGTATATCGAAATCGTCCCCAACCGGAACTCCCCGCCCGCCATCCTCCTGCGCGAAGGCTGGCGCGAGGGGGGCAAGGTCAGGAAACGAACCCTGGCCAATCTCTCCAAGTGGCCGCAGGAGAAGGTCGACGCCCTGCGCCGGGTGCTCAAGGACGAACCCCTGGTCGGGCGCGAGGAGGCCTTCGACATCGTCCGCTCCCGCCCCCACGGGCACGTCGCCGCCGTGCTCGGCACGCTCAGGCAGCTGGGCCTGGACCGGCTCATCGGCGCGCGCCGTTCGCCCGAGCGCGACCGGGTGCTGGCGATGATCGTGGCCCGGGTGCTCGATCCGGGTTCCAAGCTCGCCACCGCCCGCAACCTGGCCGCGGCCACCGCGGCCAATTCCCTGGCCGACACCCTGGGGATGGACCCGGTGGACGAGGACGACCTGTACGCGGCCATGGACTGGCTGCTGCAACGCCAGGCGCGCATCGAACGGGCACTGGCCCGGCGGCATCTGGAGGAAGGTGCGCTGGTGCTGTACGACCTGACCTCGGTGTACCTGGAGGGGCGCAAATGCCCGCTGGCCCGGCGCGGTCACTCGCGGGACGGCAGGCGGGGCAAGCTGCAGATCGAGTTCGGTCTTCTGTGCGATGCGGACGGCCGCCCGGTGGCGGCGGAGGTGTTTGCCGGCAATACTGCCGATCCGGCCACCGTGGGGTCGCAGATCGAGAAGCTGCGGACCCGCTTCGGGCTGTCGAGGGTGGTGCTGGTGGGGGACCGCGGGATGCTGACCGAGGCGCGGATCCGGGAGGAGGTGAAGCCGGCGGGGCTGGACTGGATCGGGGCGCTGCGGGGGCCGGCGATCCGGAAGCTGGTGGAGTCCGGAGCGGTGCAGTTGTCGTTGTTCGACGAGAAGGACCTGGTGGAGGTCCGCAGCGACCTCTACCCGGCGGAGCGGCTGATGGTGTGCCGCAACCCGCTGTTGGCGGAACGCAGGGCGCGCAAGCGGGAGGAGTTGCTTGGGGCCACCGAGGGATTGCTGGAGTCCATCGCGGAGGCCACGCGGCGGGAGAAGCGGCGCCTGCAGGGCGAGGACAGGATCGGGGAACGGGTCGGCAAGGTCATCGGCCGGTACAAGGTGGCGAAGCACTTCACGTGGGAGATCGACGACGAGGGGGTGTTCCGTTATCGGCGCGCGGCGGCGTCCATCGCCGCGGAGGCGGCGCTCGACGGCATCTACGTCATCCGCACCAACCTGGACAAGGCCGAAATGACTGCCCCGGACACGGTGCGCGCCTACAAGGGCCTGAGCGCGGTGGAACGGGCCTTCCGCAGCCTCAAGAGCGTGGACCTGAAGGTGCGTCCGGTGTTCCACCGCACCGACGAACGGGTCCGGGCCCATGTGCTGTTGTGCATGCTGGCCTACTACGTGGAATGGCACATGCGTCGGCGGCTGGCGCCGTTGCTGTTCGACGACGAGGACCGGGCTGGCGCCGAGGCCGCACGCGCCTCGGTCGTGGCGCCGGCCCGGGGTTCCGAATCCGCCCGGCGCAAGGCCCGTCGCAAGCGCACCGACGAAGGGCGGCCCGTGCACAGCTTCCGCACCCTGCTGCGGGACCTGGCCACCGTCACGAGGAATCGGGTGGTGCCCCGCCTGCCCGGTGCGCAGCCGTTTGAAACACTCACCCGGCCCACCGAACTGCAGCGCGAAGTCTTCCGCCTGCTCGGCGTACGGTTACGATAGTGTTCCCAGTGACGAACCGTTAGAGATTGGCTTTTATCAGGAAAAGCAACAGGTTAGGTCGTGTTAGCTCTGGAAGTTCAGCCTAGTGTCGTTTCAGATTATCTTCCAGTGCAAGCGTTGGAAGGGAAGCGTTGGTGCTAAAGAAATTAGGGAATTTCGTGGAGCGTTACAGGGAGGTGCTGATAAAGGACTATTTATCACTACGAGTCAATTCACGAGTCAGGCATATGATGAGGCTACCCGAGCAGGTGCGATTGCTATAGACCTAATTGATGGAGATCGTTTGTGTGACCTACTAAGAGAAAATCGTCTTGGTGTAAAAACTAAGATGATTGAAAGGGTGCAGATTGAGTCGGATTGGTTTAAAAAATTTTAATTCCACCTTGAGAGTATGGTTGGGAGGATCATCGGAAAAAACAGTCCGGTATAGGTGCTGTAGCACTGGGAAACGGACTTATTTTGAGTGCATTTCGGTTGCCATTCTTCCGGGGGAAATCGAGCACTGCCCGCGGTCAGGATTCGGTTCAACCTCGCGTTCGACGATCTCGGCCAGCATGTCCGCACCACCGACATAATTTCCGTCGACCCAGATCTGCGGTACCGTGATCGGGGTCTTGGGCCCAACGATCGGTTTCACCCGCGCCAACATTTCATATAGAGACGCCGGTTCGCGCACAACGTCGTGGTAGGTGTAAGTGATCCCCGCATGATCCAGGTAGCCCTTGGCGCGTACACAATGCGGACAAGTCGCCTTACCGAATAGCCGGTTCCCGCTGATGGGCGCCCGCCCGACATAGGCCTCGATAATGGCCTGGGTCAACACTCCACGGTTGAGTGCTGCACCCTGGCTGATGATTCGGCCCTCCACAAGAACGATCGGCGCGTGCCAGCCCCCCTTGGGCAAAGGTTTCCACCATTCCGATAGCCAATCCCGGGTATCGACCTCGACGGGGATTCCCCCAAGTTCGGTCTCTACCACATCGGCGATCACATCCTTGGTCAGTGAGCATTCACCGCAGGGGATTTTTACCTTGAATGGCCCCCACTCGCCAGCCCAGCGATAGAGTGTGATGTTGACTGGCGTCATTCTGCCAACCTCGTTGTGTCCTGGTGTGTGTCAGTTCCGAGTCTGTACCCCGGTACGAAAATTATCAAGCTCATGATTGCCGTTGCGTCCGTTATAGTGCGCCATGGAAAGGGCTATGCCGTCCGGAGATTCAATCCTCTGGGACCGAATTTGCCCGGATCACCCTCCGGGGACGGTGTGTTTCACCTCGAAAGGTCCATATCGCTGAAAGGTGACGGATAGGCATACCGCCACACTTTTTCGGCCACCTCCTCCCGGTTCCAGTTCACGGACAGGGTAGATCCGAGTTCCAGTCCGCCACCGTCGGCCTTCGAGACCAACGAACTCCGAATACGGGCGGTACCATCCTTCCGGTGGATTTCGATCGTGTGATCCATCGTACAAATCAGGATACATGAATCTGTCGTGTCGATTCGGTAGTGTGCCGAGGTCCGAAACGAGATGGCGAGATTCTCTTCCAGGAATCGGAGCGTGACGCGTGGCAGAGTCCAGGATGATTCAACCCGGCCATCGGCGAGTTTCGCCGGTTCTCTTTGCAGCGCTCCCTCGGATTCGCTTTCCCAGGATTTCCGGACTGGAAGTTCCCTGGCCTCGGGGAACGGCACCGACAATCCCACCCTGTGAAGGAGTACAGGCAGGTTCAGTTGGACTCCCCGTGTCAGGACCCTGACGGAAGCGGGTCTGGATGCAGGCCAGGCCAGGGGCCAGTACGATGTTCCAAGTGCCAGCCGGATGCGATTGCCCCGGGCAAACTGGTAGGCGGTGGAAGGCAGCCGAATACGGTAACGAACGGGACTGCCTGCGGTAAAGGGTGATACGGTGTCGAGTGTCCCGTCGAGGGCCAGGTTGCGGACCTGTCGGACCACAAGGTTGGAGCGGCCGTCGGGCGCGACCTCGCACAGACGGCACACGAGCTGTGCCTCCGCCAGATCGCGCGTGATGTCGCAGGACAACTCGGCATGGCCGACCAGGTCGAGGTCCTCTTCGAGCGGAGTGGAATCGAAACAGAGCGAACGGCCGTCATCCGCCGACTGGTCGAGCGGCAGCCCGCCCACCCGGCCGAAGTAACCGGTATCTCCGGCGCATTCCCCGTGACGCAGGTTGCTTGGAATTTCGAGGAACTGGGTTTCTGCCGGCGGACTGTCCGTCAGACCGCCCTTGGACAAGAACAGCTTGGCACCATCGGCTTCTTCGTGGCCGGCTGCTTCGATCCA
Source organism: Gammaproteobacteria bacterium (assembly GCA_022827325.1). Lineage (GTDB taxonomy): Bacteria > Pseudomonadota > Gammaproteobacteria > Arenicellales > Poriferihabitantaceae > VYFG01. The sequence goes on from JAJDTE010000056.1 coordinate 4,177, forward strand.
TTCTCCGTTTCGCATGGCAAGCCGGTCCACGGGCGGATCGAACTCCCGCCGCCAGAGCCTGAGGCGGGGCCAGTTCGGGACGTTGCCGGTCTCGTCCCCGAGCCAGTGGTCCCACCACTCAAGCGCCAGGTCCTGAAAACCGATCGCGGGCCCGGGCTCTCCTTGGTCCGGATAGTGATGCCCCCAGGGGCCGACTATGCCCCAGCAGTTGTCCGGTCGCGCCTGCACCAGTCCCATGACGGAATTCGAATACCGGTCGGCCCATCCGCCGATGGACAGGACGGGACATGATAGCCGCCCGGCGCTGAACTTCACCGAGCCGTGCCGCCAGTATTCGCCCCGGGTCCGATGCCGAATCCAGGCATCGAGTGGGAATGAAAGGTTTCGCAGGCGCTCCTCCCACTGGTCCCGCCACCCGTCACCCACGGTCGCGGCGTCCGGCGGCGCGGCTAGAATGGCAGGCAGTGTCGCCCCCCACTCGAAACTGTCGGTCAGCAGGGCGCCGCCCGTCCAGTGGATGTCGTCCTCGAATCGGTCCGCCGTCGCGCAATTGGCGATGACCGCTTTCAGGGGACCTGGCGCGTCCACGGCGGCCTGCAGGCTCGCGGTTCCGCCCCAAGAGGTGCCGAACATGCCGACGCGTCCG
>JAJDTE010000210.1:0-6374 GCA_022827325.1 Gammaproteobacteria bacterium
CCCGTCGGCATCCCGGTCACGGTTTCCTTGGATTCGTACAGTTCCTCGATGTGATCGACCGACCGCGTCAGCAGCTCCTGGATGGCGGTGAAACCCTGGCGTCTTCGGCCATCGTGCTCGGAGATGTCGAACACCAGCTTCTCCGCATGGTCCAGGACTTCCCTGGGGGTCTTCCCTTCCGGAGTGTAGGCTGTATCCGAAATCTCGTTGGCGGCGGAAATGAGTGAGCGCAGGATGGACCGTTCCCGCACGATCCGCGCATAGTTCAGGATATTGACGGTGCTCGGGGTATTGCTCGCGAGATTCCCGACGTATGCCAGTCCGCCGGCCTCCTCGAGGTTGCCGTTCTGTTCCAGCCACTCGGAAACCGTGATCACGTCTGCCGGCTCATTCTTTCCCTGCAGCGCACGGACGGCGTCGAAGATCAGGCGGTGACTCTGGTTGTAGAAATCCACTCTCCCGACCTCATCGCTGACTTCGTCCCAGCGGCGATTGTCGAGCAGCAGGCCCCCCAGCAGGGACTGTTCGGCCTCCAGGGCCTGGGGCGGGAGCTTGGGTGTACCGGATACGAGTTCGGCGGCTTTCATGTCAGGACGAGGGAGTGCGAAGATCGATTATAGCGGGTATTATGCCCCCTCCTCACACCCGGCCTTTGCGCATCGACATGGCATTTGACGAAGGTATCGCCGAACGCCTCCGGGAAGTCCTGGCGGAGATGCCGGAAGTGTTCGAACGGAAGATGTTCGGCGGCATCGCCTTCATGGTGTACGGCCACATGTCCTGCGGCGTGATCGGGGATATCCTGATGGTCCGGGTTGGCCCGGAGCAGTACCCGGAAGCCCTGCAAAGACCCCATGCCAGGGAGATGGACTTCACCGGAAAGCCGTTGAACGGATTCGTCTATGTCGACCCGCCGGGTTTCGAATCCGATGAGGACCTGGCCTCGTGGGTGGGCATGAGCCTTGGCTTCGTCACCACCCTGCCGCCCAAGTAGCCCCCGGAAACGGAAGTCGTCTCCCGGGGTTGTCAGGCATGCCCTGTCCGCGGGACAAGGGGACGGAAACCGGGCGGTCCCGGGGCCGTGTTCAACGGCGGGGATGCGCGGGCAGCGTTCGTTCAGCGGGTCGGTACCGAAACCCGGTCAGTCCTCACCGTCCGGTTCATTCTGATCTTCCCCGCCGGTCGCATCGGCGGGCTCACCGTCCGGTCCATCCTGCTCTTCCCCGCCGGCTGAATCGGCGGGCTCGCCGTCCTGTTCGCCGACGACGATGACCTTGACGGCGAAGCGCACCTCCGGGTGCAGAATGACATCCGCCTCGAATTCACCGGTGTTCTTGAGCGGTCCTTCCGGAAGAAATACCTCCGATTTCTCGATGCGGGTTCCGGCTTCGGTCATGGTTGCCGCGATATCCGCGGGTGTGACCGAACCGTAAAGCCGGCCTTCTTCGCTGCACAACCGGACGACGGAAATTTCCCTGGTCGCCAGATCGGCACGGGCCTGGGCGGATTCCATGCGCTTGCCTTCCTCTTCCGCCAGGGAGCGGCGGCGTTCCTCGACGAGGGCCTTGGCATCCTCGGTTGCGCGTACCGCCTTCTTCTGGGGAATCAGGTAGTTGCGCGCGTAACCGTTCTTTACCTTGACCAGGCTGCCGAGATCGCCCAGGTTCTGGATCTTTTCCAGCAGTATGACTTCCATCGCTGCCTCCTAGTTGTCGTGCTGATCCGTATACGGAATCAGGGCCAGATAGCGGGCCCGCTTCACCGCAACGGCGAGCTGGCGCTGGAAATGGGATTTCGTGCCGGTGGTACGGCGCGGCAGTATCTTCCCGGATTCACTGATGTTCGCCTTGAGTATGTCGAGGTCCTTGTAGTCTATGGACTCGACCCCCTCGGCCGTGAACTTGCAGAACCTGGGACGCCGCTGGAAGGACCGGCGGGGCATGGCCCCCCTTTTCTTCTTGATCGCCATTATTTCTGCTCCTCGTCTTGCTTGTCGTCTTGCTTGTCGTCTTGCTTGGCATCATCCGGCGCATCATCGGACGGATGGTCGGGTTCTTTGGCCGCCGTGTCAGGGGTTTCGTCACCGCCACCACTGTCGCTGTCGCCGTCGTCGGTGTCCTTGTCCTTGTCCTTGTCTTTGTCGTTGGCATCCTCATCGGCCTTGGCCCGGGCCTCGGCAGCCTTGCGCTTTTCTTCTTCCTGCCGTTCCTCCTCGGCCTTGGCCTTGGCGAAGGGCGACTCCTCGGAGATGGCCTGCTTGCGGCGCACCACGAGGTGGCGCAGGATGGAGTCGTTGAACTTGAAATTCCGCTTGATTTCCGCGAGGACATCCAGCGAGCATTCGACATTGAAAAGGACGTAGTGGGCCTTGTGCACGTCGTTGATGCTGTATGCTAGGCGGCGGCGTCCCCAGTCTTCGGCGCGATGAATGCGCCCTTCTCCGGAGGCCACCATTTCCCGGTACCGGTCCATCATGGCCGGCACCTGTTCGCTCTGGTCCGGATGGACCAGAAACACGATTTCGTAGTGACGCATTGTGCTCCTCTCGGGTTGCATCCTCCCGGAATCAGCTGCGTGGCAGGCGCCGGTGAGGAAAGGAGAAAAAGGATGCGGATTCTAACCAAGCGGGACGGGGGAAACAAGCGCCGGTGTAGCGCCGGTGCGGCCGGGTTCCTGAAATTTCCGCTGGCTCCGGGTTCAAGGGTCGTATCGATCCGCTGCAATGGTCATGCACGTTGTTGAGGCCGTGATGTCCCCGTCCGGACAGTACACAGACACTTGCCGTCTCCGTTGTCCCGCGGGGAAACGAGTTTGTCGCCTGTATTCACGGCGGAAGGTACGTAAGCGGACATAATATGGCCGGCCCCGGGGACCTCTCCGGAATTCACGCACCCGATCCGGTCAGAATTGCGGACAGGAGCTCAAAGTAAACGATCTTGAGGCCAACAGGGTCCTGTGCACAGATCCGGTGGCGGAAAAACGGTCTTCCGAAACACGAACAAGAGAAACCGGTTCGAGGCGAACCGATGAATCACCGCTTGGCTTTTCCAGAAAGTTGCCGGCAATTCCCTGCTTCCGGGCAATGGATGCTGCAACCTGGTTGAGGCGGTAGGCCATGCCGAATTCGAACGGGAAGTATCGGATCCAGTCGGTTGCCGACGCCGCTGGCCGGCTCCGCATCGACTGGTCGGACGGCCACACGAGCATGTTCCATCCCATGTGGCTCCGTCATCAGTGCACCTGTACCACCTGCGGTACGCCCGTTAACGCCGTTCGCGGCCTGCGCCTGCACCACATCCCGGATGACATTGCATTTCGGATCCAGGCACACGACGACGAGTCGATCGACCTTGCCTGGACCAACGACGGCCACCGTTCGCGGTACACCGCCGTCTGGCTGCGCGATCACTGCTATTCCGATGCGGAACGGCAGCGTCGGCGACACCGCCCCGTTCTCTGGGATTCCGGGATTCATGACGATCCGCCATGTGCGGACATGGACGCATGCGAGAGCTCTGCCGATCGACGCCTGGCCATGCTCGAATCCGTCCGCGACTATGGCTTCTGCCGGATTCATGGCGCGCCGACCAGGGCAGAGGAAGCCGGTCGCCTGATCAACCTGGTGGGCCCGCAGCGCCGGTCCCACTATGGCACCTATACCCTGTCCAAGAAGGCCAGCATTGACAATGTCGGCGATATCACGGATCCCCTGGACCCGCATGTTGATGAGACATATCGGCTGTCAACCATCGGCATCACGGTGTTTCAGGTCCTGCGGCCAAGCGCCGACGGCGGGCATTCGACACTGGTGGACGGCTTTGAGGGCGTGCGCCGGCTCAAGGAGGCCCATCCCGATGACTTCGATCTGCTGACCCGGGTGCCGATCACCGGAGTCCGGCGTGATCCGGCGCACAACAGTGCCGGTCAGGTGAAATGGTATGCCGCCGCCATGCCCGTCATCCGCCTGGATTTTGATGGTGAGGTTTCAGGCGTACGCTGCAACGAACGCCAGATCATGCCCCTGGATCTGCCGGGTCGGCTGATCGAGCCTTGCTACCGGGCGCTGAAGCGCCTCTACGCGATCCTGTACGACCCGGAGCTGCGGGTGACGTTGGCATTGGACGCCGGCGAAGGCGTCATCTTCAACAATCAACGCGTACTGCATGGCCGCACAGGGTTCACGCCGGAAGTGCCGGCACGGTCGGTCCTGACCAGTTCCGTGGATATCGAGGAATTCCACTCCTCCCTGCGGCTGCTGATGGCGCAGGTCCGGGGGCATGTTCCCGCCATGCGGCTGGCACAGGGCATGGTGGCGTGAGTGATCGTCTCAGGGTCCCGGCTCCGGGGGGCGATCATTTCGGACCCGAAGAGTCAGAATCCGGCATTGCGGTTTCGTGCCATATCGCCGGCATCGAAGGCCTGTTGCTCCTTTGATTGATACCAACCTGGCATCTGTCCCTTCGGCTCCCCGGCATCGCCCGTGACCGGATTCCCTTGAATCTCTCCCCATGATGACAGGTGACAAAATCGCCTGTGCGCGGCCTGGCGGCCAGCAGGATCGGCTGCCAGGGGATTACTGCAATGTTTGCCAAGAACAGACCCATGAAATACCATCCGGGCTGGCCATCGAAACTTGAATCAGCAGTGGAAGAAATCAACATCAACGAAATCGGGACTACGGCGTTCATCATCGCCGGAATCAGGGCCCTCGAGGAATCCCGCGAGCACCCGATGTTTTCCGATCCCTATGCGCAACTGTTTCTCAACCCGGAACTGCGGGAAACCGTAACCCAGCTCACGCAGGTTCACTTCGCGGTCGCAGATGCCATCCGCTTGCGAACGTTAGCATTCAACGTCATCGTGGAAAGTGACATCAAGCGCGGTGTCCGCCAGGTCGTCACCCTGGGTTCCGGATTCGACATGCGGAACAGGATATTTGCAAGCGATGATGTCCGGTTCTTCGACGTGGACCAGTCCGCGGTACTGAAGTTCAAGGCTGCGGTCCTTGCCAAGGCGGGTGTCCCGGGATGCGCCGCGATACCGTGCAACTATCTCGAGGCCGATCTTCCGGAGGAACTCATTCGTGCCGGCCTTGACCCGGATGCGGAAACCCTGATCATCTGGGAAGGCAACACGATGTACCTGCCAGGAGAACTGATCATGGGATTCCTCAACCGGCTGTGCGCACGTCTGTCCCGGTTCCGCATCGGATTCGATTATTTCCCTGCAAGTCTCCTGGATGGTACTTATGAGAACGCGGAGGCGGTCGAAATCGTCCGTGGCGTCCAGAAAGTCATGAACGTGACCTTCGTAACCGGCTTCGACTCCCTGCAGCCGTTCGAGACCGGAGCGCCATTCCGGATCATCGACACCGGCAATATCTTCGAGATCGGCACCCGGCTGGGCGGTCCCGGAACGGAAGAGAAGCTCGGGGAGACGGCCAAGATCACCCAGGAACTGGCCGCCTGCTATCGGATCGCACTGTTGGAAAGAAGTTAGCCCCCCGAATCCCCCGGGGATCATGGCACCCATGGTGGCCAGGCTCGGTGCCGTGCCATGACGGAATTGTGCCCGATGTGCTCTCGGTCCTTATCTGGTTTGGGGAATGCACCGCGTGCCGGAGGATGGATCGGAGGATCCGTTGTTGCCCAAGTGATGCCCCGCCCCGGACGGCAGAGTTTGCCGCACCTTGAGTCGAATCAAGCTGACTGTCAAAACCAGGATTCAAATCTATGCGGCAGTGCCGCACAATACTCGCCTGATGACCTCTATACCACCCGCACCTATGAACGTGTCATTCGCAAGTTGCTGTCCGAAGACGCCCGCAGGGAATGGAGGCGGCGATCGCTGCAGCACCTGATGCCGCGCCGGTTATCCGGGGGACAGGCGGCATCCGCAAGCAGCGCTGGGCCGGCTCCGGCCGAGGCAAGCGTGGCGGTAGCCGAGCAATCTACTTCTGGCATGCCGGACCAGAGGCGATCTACATGCTGACGGCCTATGCAAAGGCGGACCGCGATGACCTGACAGCGGCAGACCGCAAGGTGCTGTCACGGCTGGTAGCGACCATCAATCGGGAAGGGAGGGAAAGATGACAACAACACGCACAGAACCGGTCTTGAACTTGAGGCGGCGCTTGGCGAGATTCTTGCCCATGTGCGGGGGGAGACAGCATTGCCGTGCCGGATCATGGACGATCCTTCTGCGGGTAGGATCGTCGAACTGCGTAAGCGCATGAAGCTGAGCCGACAGGAATTTGCGGACCGCTTCGGGCTCGATGCCCGAGCAGTTCAGGACTCGGAACAGGGACGCCGGGTTCCCGACCGGGCGGCGCGCGTCTTGCTGACAGTGATCGACCGCGATCCGGAAGCGGTCAT
>JAJDTE010000136.1:0-4015 GCA_022827325.1 Gammaproteobacteria bacterium
AGGTGGTACCGGCTGGCGAATCAATAAGCCGAAGGGACGGGATGCAGGTGGTCTTAGCGCCCTGATAGTACCGTTGAAGGCGGGGAACCGTGGCCATCGGGACCCGCTGGAGGGAAGCGGGGCGTCATGCATACAGACCCACTGGTGGGAAACGATGAAAGAAACACTGAGTTCTACCAACACGTACACGAAACAGCAGTGGATAGCCGAACAGGCGAGCGAGCATCCGGACCGGGTGTTCACGTCCCTGCACCATCTGATCGACATCGACTGGATGCACGAGGCGTATCGCCGGACGCGGAAGGACGGGGCTGCGGGCATCGACGGCGTGACGGCTGCGGACTACGGGAAGGGGCTGGAATCCAATCTTGCGGATCTCCTGAACCGGATCAGGTCGGGCAGCTACTTCGCGCCGCCGGTGCGGCGGCACTGGATACCGAAAGCGGACGGCAGGATGCGGCCCTTGGGCATTCCGACGTTTGAAGACAAGGTGGCGCAGCGGGCGATATTGATGTTGCTGGAGCCGATCTACGAGCGGGACTTTCTGCCCTGTTCATACGGCTTCAGGCCCGGTCGGTCCTGTCATGATGCGTTGGACGCGCTTGACGCGGGCATCATGAAGAAGGGCCAGCGGTGGGTGGTCGAGGTGGACCTGAAATCCTACTTGGATCGATGTACATACTACCCCCCGGCTTGTACGGTTTGATCGAAGAGGCTGGAGTTGTCGGTTGTAACCTTGATTCGCAACGCTTTTTTCCTTCCGGCCCGGATATGGATGGCGTCCAGCTCACCGCGCTTTACACGCTGCAACACGGTCTGGCGGGACACGCCGAGGTGTTTCATGGCCTCGTGCATCGTCACATAACCGGGCGGCGCCTGTTCCATGAACCTGAGACGGACCGCCTCGTTGATCCGGATGCGCCAGGGAGCGCCAGGAGTGACCTGTTCGCCATCGAGGAAGCCGTCGTTGAGCCATCGGTGGATGGTGGAGGTGGCCATCCCGAGGATTTCGGCGGCTTTGCGGATGGTGACGAGGGTTCCGTCATCGGTCCGGGTAGCCGGGTCGAAGCGGGGGATTTTCCAGTGGCCGCGGAAGTTGCCGACGCGTTCGACGGTGAACCGGAGTCCTTGGGCGGTGGTCTTTCCCTGGCGGCAGAGGATGGCGGCGATCACATCGTCGGGGTGGAACTGCGCGAGGCGGCGCACCAGGTCGACGGTGTTCTCGTCGGTCCGGATTCCGCCGTGGCGCTTTCTCGGGCGGTCCAACTCGATTTCCGTCAGGCAGCCGGTGCACCAGTGAAGGGTGAGGTGGATGTGCGACGCATCCCCCGGCGCCCGAACGATGACTTCCTGGAGCACGGTGCGCAGCAGCTCCTTCCTGTCCCTTGGCGTGGTCGTGGACGCATGCCAGACCTGGCGAAGGTCCTTTCCCAGGGCGAGGAGGGCATCCCGGTCCGCCGGCTGGAGCGGGCGGGGACGTTCACGCCGGCGGCGGGCCAGTTCGTCCTCGCTTTCGCTGAGGGCTTCCAGGGACTGTTGCCATTCCGCCTCCACTCGGCGAGCCACCAGGCGGTTTTCCGGGTCGACGGCGCGATAGCGCCTTTCGGCCTTTTCGGCTTCATACCGCACCCGTTCGACCTCCATTTCCCAGTGCGCCAGGGTCCGCTCCCGATCGGCCTCGACCTCCCCGGCGGCCTGCAGTGCCGCCTCGACCCCGGCCGGCCGGATCGCGTCCAGCACGGCCTCGCCGACGGCCTGGTCGATCTTCACGGCGCCCACATACAGGCACAGTTGGGTCCGCTCTGCGGTCAACTCGCCGCCGGACGACCGGCAGTGATAGCCCGGCGATGCGGTGCGGCCGGTATAGTGGGTCATCAGGCGGCGGCCGCATTCCCCGCAGACGGCAAGGCCCTGCAGCAGGGCCGACCCTTCCCGGACCGCCCCCTGGCTGGCACCGTGCTTCTGCGGCCTTGCGTTGGTGGCGATGCGGGCCAGGATCGCTTCATGGGTTGCCCAGTCGATGTAGCCCGGATGGTGGTCCTGGATGAGGACGGCCCATTCCGACCGTGGCCGCATGCGGATGCGCTTGCGTGCGGTTCCGCTTTCGTCGACCACGGTGTCCTGGCGCCTTCGTCCGTATACGTAGGCGCCGGCATAGATCGGATGGGTGAGAACCTGGTGGATCATGCCATAGGACGGCTTGACCCAACGGATGGTCTCGCGCAGCCCCCGCACCGGGAAGTCGCGATTCTCCCGCGAGAACCAGCGCCAGACCCCGCGGGCGGAGCCGGACTCGGGGAATCGCTCGAACACCGTGCGGATCGCCGCCTGGATCTGCTCGTCGGGATCGACGAGGATCTCCCCGGGCCCCTCCCCGCGAACATAGCCTGCCGGTATGCAGCGATAGAGTTCACCCCGCGCCGCCTTGTTGCGGATGCCGCCGTCGAGGCGCGCGCGCAGGAAGTGAAGCTCGGCTTCGCTCATCGTGCCCTTGAGCCCGAGAACGAGGCGGTCGTTGAACATGCCCGGATGGTAGATGCCGTCGGCATCGGCGATCAGGGTGTTGGTGAGGCTGCAAAGGTCGATCAGCTTGTACCAGTCGGTGTTGTTGCGGGCAAGCCGGGAAGCCTCCAGGCCGAGCAGGATGCCGACCTTGTCCATCGCCACCTCGGTGGTGACCCGGGCAAAGCCGGTCCTTCCTTCGGTGCTGGCCCCGGAGCGCCCGAGATCCTCGTCGATGACATGAACCTGCTCGGGCCGCCATCCGAGATCCCGCGCACGTTCGACCAGGGCGTACTGGCGGCGGGTGGACTCCTGGTTGTGCTCGACCTGGGAGGCCGAGGACTGGCGGACATACACGATGGCGCCGCGTTCCAGGTGGGCAGGGGCGATTCGCAGGTCAGCCATCATCCGCTTCCTGCTCGCGGACGGGCTGGAGCGCGGTGCGCGCCATGATGTTGGCGAGGCGGTCCAGAACCGCCTGGCGGGCCGCCGCATCGAGGGTGGCCCACAACCGGGCATGAGCCGCCTCGTGTGGAAGGAACAGGTCCAACTGCATGGCAATGCCGCCTGGTCGTGGGATGTTCGTGAGAGATCATCATATCATGGAGCATGGTAACGTTACTATGAGTGGAATCGGGGATCAATCCCGGCCGAATCCGCGAGGCAATTCCACCTCGCTCAGGGCTTCGAGGTCGAGCGCGTCGATAGCCTCCAGCTTCGCGTGGACCGCCGTGTCCTGAAGTCCCTCGGGAAGAGCCTCGAGCCAGCCGCGGTAGTGCGCCTGCAGGCCGATCAGGGTGTCCACCGCATCGTGCCAGCGTTGCGGTTTCGAGCGCCGGTCCTTGGGACGCCGGTACCGCACGGGGCGGGAACCGGCCTTGAGCCGCTCGCGGTAGCGGCGCTGCTTCTCGGCAGGGGTAAGGGGCATCGTCATTCTCCTGACTGGGGATGGGCATGGTCGGTGCCATGTTACCGTGACCGGTCAGGCGGGGTGCGGGAAGAATCCCGCGGCGAACATTCCGCGGACAGCGCGGAGGAGGATTCCGAAGGGTCCGCCGGGGCTTCTTGGGCGGCCTCCGTGCGTTGGCGGATCCATTCGATCCGGGTGCGCAGCTGCTGCAGCTCCCACAGTCCGACGGTGGGCAGTCCGGAGGTGTCGCGGACATCGGCGGGCCCGTGGGTTCCCGCATCGGTCCAGTCCACCGGCACATACCGCTGGCTCCCGTCCGGGAACAAAAGCAGGAACTGGGGCTGGTTGTCGCGCCGGGCCCGGCGTACGACCTTCAGAAGCTGCCCCTGGAAAACGTGGGCCCTGCGGGTGATGCGTACCGCATCCGGACAATCATGGATGCAGGTAGTCTGTGGTGTGTTCCTTCGACCGGGTGGACCACGACATACTGATGGGCAAACTGGCGCGGCAGGTGGACGACGCTCGGGTGTTGAAGTTGATTCGCCGTTACCTGGAAGCAGGCATGATGTCAGGAGGTTTGGTCTCGCCGAGGCGGGAGGGGAC